>CAUZCX010000152.1:0-2632 GCA_963578565.1 Anaerolineae bacterium | reverse complement strand
AAATTACTTTTTACCCGACATGGCACGTGGTTTTGGATTGGGAGTGCCGACTGGCGTTATCGGCATGCAACAGGATATCAATGAGGAGGTCGGCGGTGTGCTCCCTAGCGCAGAATGGGCCGCCGCCACCGGAGTACTATGGACCCCGGCAAACACAGTGCACATGGCCATCGGGCAGGGAGAAATCGCGGTCACCCCAATCCAGATGGCGCAGCTTTACGCAGCCATCGGAAACGGAGGTACGATTTACCGTCCGCAAATGGTTCACTCCATCGCCGCACCAGGTGAAGAGCCCGTTTTTGAGTTTAAGCCGGATGCAGTAGCCACGTTGCCAATTTCCGAGACCACTTTGAAAGCTGTCCGTGAGGGACTTTGGCAGGTGGTCAATGAGCGCTCAGGCACCGCAAACTACCGTTTCCGCGACCTCGATGTACCGGTCTCCGGAAAGACCGGTACCGCGGAGGACCGCCCTCGCAAACCACATGCGTGGTTCGCCGGCTTCACGGATGCGGGCATACCTGACCGGCCAGACATTGCAGCCGTTGTGGTGCTAGAGAACAAAGGCGAGGGCTCCGAGTGGGCGGCGCCTATTTTTCGACGGCTGGTGGAAGTATATTTCCACGATGAGATACAGCAGTTGTATCCATGGGAGGTGGCGATAGGCCTAACCGCAACCCCTAGTCCGACCCCAGTACCCACGCCTGCCCTTCATGTAGTGCAACCCGGAGAATCTCTGGGCGGCCTTTCCGATTATTACAACGTCCCGCTCGCGGACATAATGATTGCCAACAATCTCGAGAATCCAAATCTGATCGCACCCGGCCAGGAAATCATAATTCCGCACGGGGGCCTTGAAGCACTCACACCCACCCCAACCGTAACACTGACACTGTCAATGGAAACTACTGTAACTCCACAGCCCTAGATGACAGAGCGGCACACCGGGCTGATAACAAAAGCCCAGAGCGGATTTTTCACCGTACACACCGAAAGCGGGCCAGTAGTTTGCACACTTCGCGGCCAGTTGCAGGAAAAGCGTCTAGATACAGACTTAGCCGCGTTGGGAGACCGGGTCACCTTTCTTCTGCAGGCAGACGGCACCGGTATAATCGAAACCGTAGCGGAACGGACACGCGTACTGGCCCGGCGCACGCCTCGTGGCCATTCTCGGCAGGCGCCCGGGTACCGCGACCACCCCGTAGAGCAGGTTATCGTAGCAAACCCGGATCAGGCCATATTTGTTTTTTCGTGCGCCCAGCCACATCCCAACTTGCGCCTATTAGACCGGTTCCTAGTCACGGCTTGCGCCAGCGAAATCCCAGCATTGATTTGCGCCAACAAAATCGATCTTGTCGGGCGTGCCGGAGCCTCGGATATTTTCGATCTTTACGAGAAAATAGGGTACCGCGTGCAATACACTTCAGCGCTGAAACAGGATGGGGTTCAGAGTTTGCGCGCACAGTTGCGCGGGAAACTCTCCGTGTTGGCCGGGCCCTCTGGATCGGGAAAATCCACTCTGATGAATGCCATCCAACCCAGTTTGAGCCTCGAGGTACAAGCTGTCAGTCAGAGCAGCAATAAGGGCCGCCACACTACTGTCTTCCCCCAATTACTGTCGCTTGAGTGTGGGGGTTGGGTGGCAGACACGCCCGGATTACGCGTGCTGGATTTTTTCGATTTGGAACCCGAAGAACTGGACGCGTACTTCGTGGAAATCGCTCCTCTGGTGGCAAATTGCGCTTTTGGTGACTGCTCCCACACGCATGAACCCGACTGTGCCGTACGGACGGCTGCGAAGAGCGGGGAAATTCACCCATTGCGTTACGCTAGCTTCAGGCGTATGCGCCGGGGACAGCTTGACAGCGAGGGATGAGAGGTTATTCTGCTTCGACTTCTTCTGTTTCTTCGTCGTCTTCCCAGCTGATAATCCATACACACAGCGCGGCCACAGCAATGGTCGCGATGATGAGCGCGGTCCACTGTCCCCACAACAAGCCGACATCACGCGCCTCGTAGCTGATAATAGCAACCATACCCACAGCAAGCACCATCCATGCAGTCAGCCGAGGATGCGTTTTAGCCCAATCAACAACATTCGACATCGCAGTTTCACCTCCTTTCATTCCTGTGACCTTATTTTACCCCATGCGCTACGCACTTGCAAAAGCGTATGTTGCAGCCTTCCGCCGTTGTCAATGACAACGTCTGCGCGCTTCAACTTCTCTTCCTGCGCCGCCTGCATGTCAACCCTCTGCTGAGCTGTCGCCTCATCCAACCCGTCGCGCGCAATTAGGCGCTGCACACGATCTTCAGAAGCTGCAGTGACGACCCAGATGGCGTCACAGTCATTGGCCAGTCCGCTTTCGATAAGTTTGATAGCATCCAGAACTATGACCGCATGATCTGCCTCGGAGATTATGCGGTCGATTTCGCGCCGGATAGCTGGGTGTACGATTACCTCCAACCGTTCCATAGCTGCCGCATCGGAAAATACAATCTCACCCAGACGTCCACGATCAATCTCCCCGTTCTCGCGCAGAATTCCCTCACCGAATTCAGCCACCACTCCAGCAAACTCGGGGGATCCTCGGGAGATGGTCTGGTGGGACACCACGTCGGCGTCCACCAGATA
>CAUZCX010000151.1:0-2651 GCA_963578565.1 Anaerolineae bacterium | reverse complement strand
AGTGCGTCCCGATGAATGGAATCGAAACCAGCCCTGATTGTCAGCGATATTCTTGACTTGTAGCCCTAGAAGAAGCACCGCCAATCCAAGTATGGATGCAACATCCAGGGAGCCGGTTGGCGGCGCACTCGCTTGGGGATGTCTACGGCGCAAGGCCAGTACCACAGTCAAGAAGCACCCAATGCCACCAGCCACACTGATGCCGAGAGCGATCCAACGTTGAGGGGTATTTTGCAGCGCAATCAGAACATCATGCGCACCCCCCGGGATATGCACCAGCATCCGTCCATCCGGTTGGGTCACTTCAATCGGAATATTAGTGCCATCTATCGACGCCGTCCATCCAGGGAAGAAAAATCGAAATATTTTCAGTTCGATTCCCCCCGCGCTATCGACCCGAAGTATGTCGTGCTCCGGGCCACTTTCAATCACCGCAATGTCCACGCCCTCTGGAAGAGTACTCCGGTCAAACTTTTCTACCAGAGACATGCCGGAAAGATATTGAGCCGTAACCACCGCCTCAGCGGGGGTAACGTATTCCACTGTCGCTGGCAGAAAATCATGGCAGCAGGTAGTCCCTAACCATTTGCCCCGCAGCTCTTCCGCGTGGTACCGCGCGGAAGAAACCGACCCGAATTGCGACCATTCTGGTGGATACGTGAGTGGAAGTGCGAACCATAGCAACGCGCCTATAGAAACAGATGGCGCGCCGATCGCCATCCATTTCCACCGCACTAACCGGGTCCAGCTCATAGCTAAGCCACAAAGCGGCACGAGTGCCAGCGCCGCAGACCCAAGAAAGCGCATCGGGAACTGGAAGTATCGCATAGGAGGAATCATCTCCCACACGCCCTGCGAAGCTGCAGTCATCATGTACATGGCCCCAAACAACCCCAGCGTGAACAAAACCGTGTCCGAGCGTCGCAAGCGCCGGTGAAACACCGTCACAGCGCCAAGCATGCCCAGTGCAAAATGCACCGAACCCAAGCTGAACCTAAATTCAGGGAATGCCGCACCGGTATCAGTCCAAAGTGCTGGAGAAACCAGTTCGCTTAGCCCGATGAAATGCCTTCTAAAATCATAATGACCCTCTCCGTAATAATCCATGCGCACCGCCTCGCGTTCCATTCCGGCGGGCAGCCAGTAAAGCGCGGACATCGACAGACCAAGTGCCACCGCCACAGCGACCGCACCTATGTTGCTCCTGGAACCATTCTCAGGAAACCGTCCCTCCAGTAAGGGAGTCATGATGAATTCCCACAGCAAAAATGCTAGTAAGAAACCATAAGCAACCAACGCGGTCAGAGGATGCGAAAACACCAGCGCAGCCAGAGTGAGCGCAGCCATGGCGACACGCATCGGCGATCCACTTCTCCTGACGCAGTCAAACGCCCAAAACAGCACAGACGATATACCAATTGCCAGCGTTTCGGCAACTTCACCGCGCGCGTGTGGCTCCAGAAAAAGAATGTATGGTGATAAACTCCACGCGACTCCAGCAACCATCGCTTCCGCTCCGCCCCAGCGGTTGCGCACAAAAAGATACATACCAACTGCTCCTAGGTATGCGGCCAAAAGCAGCACAAACTTCGTGCCCGACACAACCTCCGTCCCCGTCACTAGGCTGTAATAGGCAGCTATATGGTACGCCAACGGCGCGTAGTAGTTGAAAATTGGGTAGCCGTGACCATAGTAGAAATCCGGCGCCCAGCGTGGGTAAAACACGCCCTGCCGGATAGACTGTTCAACTTGCGCAGCACGGAAAACATGGATCTCCGCGTCAGTCCCGGTCGGAAGGCTAGGGTTTTGCAAGAACGGAAGTACCGCCAGAGTGGTGGCTACCATAGTAACCAACAAACCGAGATCCAGTTTGTTTATCAATTTCAACATAAGGAGCGTACACTCACCATAATCAGCAGCGTAATGAAGTCAGCCGTACCCGCACCACAATCAAAGACTACAACACCGAAGGAATTTGTTCCGGATGGCTTACTATCTTGACGCCAGCCTGCTGCAGCGCGGATATTTTTTCTTGCGCACCCCCAGCGCCGCCTTCCACAATTGCGCCGGCATGCCCCATGCGCTTACCGGCCGGAGCCGTCAGTCCCGCGACAAAGCTAACCACCGGCTTAGTGAACCCGCCAGCGATAAACTCAGCGGCACGTTCCTCATCCGAACCGCCAATCTCACCAATCATAACCACTTGCTCAGTCTGCGGATCCTCCTCGAAGAGTCGCAGCACATCAACAAAGCTTGTGCCGCTGATTGGGTCCCCCCCAATGCCAACACATGTTGATGTGCCTTTTCCGCTCTCATTCAGAGCGTGCAACACCTCATAAGTAAGCGTTCCTGAGCGCGATACTATCCCTACGCTGCCAGCCCGGGCGATATGTCCTGGGATGATTCCCACATTCGCCTCTCCCGGAGTTAACAATCCTGGGCAATTAGGTCCAACGAGCCGAGTATCAGTTTGATCTAAGTAAGCGCGCACCCTCATCATCTGCTGCACCGGGATACCCTCGGTGACACACACAATCAGGGAGATGCCTGCATCCACGGCCTCAAAAATCGCGTCGGCAGCATACCTTGCTGGCACGTAAATAAGCGCGCAGTTTGCCCCGGACGCCCTTACCGCTCTCTTGCAAGTGTCG
>CAUZCX010000150.1:0-2706 GCA_963578565.1 Anaerolineae bacterium | reverse complement strand
GCACCCGTACTGGAGAATTGAAATGAAAGTCATCATACCGTTGGCCGGATATGGAACTCGTCTGCGACCGCACACCTTTAGCAAGCCGAAGCCATTGATGAACGTCGCCGGCACCCCAGTGCTAGGCCATGTACTGGAAATGTTCCGCAATGTAGAGATAGAGGAATTCATCCTCATCACTGGTTACATGGGCGAGCAGATCGAGGCTTTCATCGACGCAGAACACCGTGACATCAATGCACGCTTTCTGGAGCAAACGGAACTAAACGGGCAGTCCCCAGCTGTGCTGCTGGCGAGGGATTTCGTTAGCGGACCATTGTTGATAGGCTTTGCGGATACCATCGTCGAAACCGACCTGACCGGGCTGCACGCCGAGGCATGCGACGCGGTCGCCTGGGTTAAAAAGGTGCAGGACCCGCGCAGGTTCGGTGTCGCTGTGCGTGGAGAGGACGGCTACGTCAATCGCATCATCGAAAAACCGGATTCGCTGAGTAACAATCTAGTTGTAGTCGGGTTCTATTACCTGCAGGATGGCGCCCGCCTTATGAACGCGATTGAGAAACAGATCAGCGAGCAAGTGCAGACCGAGGGCGAGTATTACCTAGCTGACGCAATGCAGATGTTGCTGGATGATGGCATGCAGATGCGCGTGCAAGAATTAGATATCTGGGAGGATTGCGGAAAGCCGGAGAGCGTACTTCACGCGAACAAACACCTTCTACAACATGGGCATGACAACAGCGCTGAGGTGTTCGCGCGCGGGTATGTGGTGGTGCCACCCGTCAATATACATGCGAATGCGAAGATAAAGGATTCTGTAATCGGACCCTTCGCCACCATCGGCGCAGACTGCCGCATAGATGGCTCAATCATCCGCGATTCTATTATAGATCAGGGCGCACAAATCACCGATGCTGTACTAGCGCAATCACTCATAGGTCGCGGAGCACGCGTGCGGGGCCGGTTCCACACCTTCAATGTAGGCGACCAATCAGAATTGGGGTTCGAATGACGAAAATAATGCATGCTATTGAGACACAGATTTCGGGTACAGTAGGGTACTTCAGACTGGAATCGAGAACGCCATCATAATAGAAGGCCATAATAGCTAATCAACAAACCTCAGCACTACCTAGACGTAGATGCGCGGCACGCGTGCTCCGATGCTACAAGCCACGTCATAATTAATGGTGCCCCACCGCAGGGCCAGCTCCTCGGCCGGCAGCCGAGCCTCGCCCTGCTCACCAAGCAGCACCACTTCATCACCCACAGCCGCGTCAGGTACATCATCCAAGCGCACCAGAAATTGGTCCATACACACTCGACCCACCACCGGTACACGCTCTCCACCCACCAGCGCAACCCTCTCACCCACGCGACGGTAGCCGTCAGCATAACCGGCCGGAACCGTGCCGATGGTCTCGTCCCTTCTGGTGATATAATCATGGCCGTAGCTCAAACCTGATCCCTGTGGCACAGTCTTGACCTGAGTTAGCTGCGATTTCCACGCAAGCGCCGGCCGCAGTTCCCCAGGGCAGGGGCAGTCCTCTGAAGGGTCAAGACCGTACATCGCGATGCCGAGGCGGACCATGTCAAAGTGAGATTCAGGCCGCAACAACGTAGCCGCGGAGTTAGCGGCATGTATTATCTCCGGTTTCAGACCCTCCGCTTCCAGCGCACTGATAACATCGCGGAAGCGGCGTTCCTGCTCCACCGTAGGCCCGAGGTCTTTTTCGTCCGCCCGTGCGAAGTGCGTCAACAATCCCTCGAACTCCAACACTTCAGAATCCGCCAACCTACGCGCGAGTTCCGCAGTCTGCTCTGGGATGACTCCCACCCGACCCATTCCAGTATCAACCTTTAAATGTAAGCGGCCCGCCTGACCCACCTCCAATGCAGCTGCAGCGATCTTTTCCAACTGTCCTCCATCCCACATAGTCAGAGAAATGCACCCGGAGATCAGTTCCACTAACCGCGCCTCCGGCGCGAATCCGAGCAGCAATATCGGACAATCCAGGCCGGCACGGCGCAGCTCAAGCGCTTCCTCAGCCTGCGCCACCCCACACCAGTTGGCTCCAGCTTTCAGCGCAGCCTGTGCCACCGGCACAGCCCCATGCCCATAAGCATTTGCCTTGACCACAGCCATCACTAGTGCGGCAGTGTGCGCAGAGAAAAAACGCAAATTCCCGTCAATGGCAGTAAGGTCTATTTCTGCCCAGTTTGAGTGTAAATGAGAAGAACGCATACTCATAGTATACATGACCTGACTGCAGACCCGCCGCGCGCGCTTGCTTTCTCTACGTAAAACAATCATAATGCGGGCGTATCTCCATCCCATCCGGAACCCAACGCGCGCGGCGGCCCGGTGGAGAAAAGCCCTATAGACCGGGTGACAGTAAATGATTGAGCCTCTACAACTTGTGCAACAGCACTGATAGGCATGGATTATCACGCTGTCATCGGGCTAGAGATTCACGCCGAACTACTTACCCAATCGAAGATGTTTTGCGGCTGCCGGGTGGTGGATTCAACCACTGCCGAACCGAACCTTTATACCTGCCCAGTTTGCTCAGGAATGCCTGGCGCACTGCCAGTGGCAAACCAGCGCGCCGTGCACCTAGGGATCATGGTGGCACTCGCGCTACATTGTAAAGTAGCACCTGAGAGCATCTTTGCCCGCAAAAACTACTTTTACCCAGATCTCCC
>CAUZCX010000149.1:0-2721 GCA_963578565.1 Anaerolineae bacterium | reverse complement strand
GGATACGCGTGTCGTCATTCACGCGACCATCCGCGAGCGGAACATTGAAATCGACGCGCACAAGCACGCGCCTGTTGCGCACTTCCACATCGTGGATTGTCTTACAATCCATTCGTTATACGCTTTGCGCCACCTTTGCTGTCAAGTCCGCGGTGCGACAGGCGTAACCCCATTCATTGTCATACCAAGTCACAATCTTGACCAGATGACCACCCATCACCAGCGTGCTGCGGGCGTCAATTATGGAAGACCGCGGGTCTCCTCGATAGTCCGAAGAGACAAGGGGCTCATCACTATAGCCGAGGATACCATGCATCGGACCGTTCCTCGCAGCTGCCCTAAGAGCAGCGTTCACCGTTTCCACTGTCGCTTCTCGCTCCACAACTGCCACAAAATCTACAATCGACACAGTTGCTGTCGGCACCCGGAGTGCATACCCATCGAACCTGCCCTGCAATTCAGGGATCACCAGTGCAACCGCCCGCGCCGCTCCGGTGGTAGTGGGGATAATGTTCTGGGCAGCAGCGCGCGCCCGGCGCATATCTTTGTGGGCCACATCCAGTATACGCTGGTCATTTGTGTAGGCATGTACCGTGGTCATCACACCGTGCTCGATGCCAAAGTTGTCATTGATGACTTTGGCCGGCGGAGCAAGGCAGTTGGTTGTGCATGACGCGTTAGATAGCACGTGGTGGATGCCAGGATCATATTGGTCATCGTTCACGCCAAGCACTATAGTTACGTCCTCGTTTTTTGCAGGCGCTGAGATAATCACTTTTTTGGCTCCGCCCCGGTCGATATGCACCCTAGCACCCGGTTTGCCGGCATTCATATCACCCACTGCATCAACAAATAAACCAGTGGATTCAATCACAATCTCCACTCCAAGGTCACGCCAGGGAATGTCACCCGGATTGCGCTCGCTGAAAGCCCGCACAGGTTCTGAATCAATCATCAGCCCGTCTTCGAATACTTCCACCGTACCGGGATAGCGCCCATATGTCGAATCGTAGCGGAAAAGATGAGCATTCGCGCCTGCGTCAGCAAGGTCATTGATGGCTACCACCTGCAACCTCTCACCATGACGCTTATTTATCGCCTTAAGTGCCTGGCGGCCGATGCGACCAAAACCGTTGATACCCACTTTTGTTCTTTCCATTTACTTAGCCTCCGGTTTGGCAATTTTTGTTCTCTAAATCCTAAGTTCTCTCACCACTGCTGTCAAAGCATTGGAGTTGGTTGGCTATGTTTCAAAAGCCGCAGCAACACCTCAGCAAGTTTCCCTGGATCATGCCGCCATGGGAATTTTTCGTCTACGAGATCGGCTGCGATTACCTCCCCCGCGCTTGTGATATTGCCCCCGTCAGCAACCCATTCCATGCCTGGCAACAATATTCCTTGACAGCAATCGTTGGCCAGTACGGTAGGAAACAAGGTGCCATCAGTGTGCGCATGCAGATTCTGCATATGTTTCCCCACAGAGAAACCATCGGTTTCACCTTCCTGGGTAGCCACATTACAGACGTAAATGCGCAGCGCACGACTGGACCTGATGGCGGCAGTTATATCCCGCACAAGCAGATTGGGCAGTACGCTGGTAAATAGACTGCCGGGCCCAGCCACAATAAGATCTGCGCCCAGAATCGCTTGCACCGCCTGCGGATATGCTGCCGCGGCCTCCGGCTGCAAGTGTACGCGCTCAATCAAGCCCATTTCCTCCGGAATGGCGGATTCTCCTGTGACACGTTGTGCCAGCGCGTTAACGCTATCCCGCACGTCCGCAATCAGGCTCACATTCTCCAGCGTGGAGGGCAGTACGCGCCCACCAATAGCAAGTACCTGGCTGGAAACCGCAAGTGCCTGCTCAAATGATCCAGTCACCTCCGTCATCGCGGTGATGAACAGGTTGCCGAACGAGTGACCCCGCACCTCCCTACCAGCGCCAAAGCGATATTGAAATAATTGAGTCAGAAGTGCTTCATCTTCTGCAAGCGCCACCATGCATTTGCGCAAATCGCCAGGGGGCGGCACACCAAGCTCACGGCGCAATCTCCCCGAGGAGCCGCCATCATCGGAAACCGTGACAATGGCGACGATGTTGGATGTATGCTCTTTTAACCCGCGCAACAAAACCGCCAATCCAGTTCCACCGCCAATCGCCACTACTCGCGGACCTCGCTTTTTGCGCCTCCGCTCCGCAACCGAAGCTACCACCGAGCGCCCCACCGGTGCGAATGGTTCCAGAAACTCTTTGCTAAGCCTCGCGACGGCATAAGCGGCAGCGGTTAGGCCAACTAGACCGAGACCTATCGCCCTCAACAGCCGCGGTACCAGCTGCATTGTCAGTACATCCAGAACCGGAGGTAGATATCCGCCCTGGTAAACCTCTACCAGAACGAATGCAACCCCGACGCCCATTAGCGTCACCCCAACCAGCATCAGCGCCAGCCAACGCTTCACGCCCAATCCTAGCCGCAGCCATTGAAGCCACTGGTTGTTTTCGCATCGTTCTATTTTATGCGTTGGCACGTTATCGGTCATAACAATCGCCGCCCGACCCAGATTCTTTACATCCCACCACCCGTGCGCTATAATCACGTTTGTTCGGGGCGTAGCGCAGCCCGGCTAGCGCGCACCGTTCGGGTCGGTGAGGTCGGAGGTTCAAATCCTCTCGCCCCGACATTTCGGGTCTTTTTTTCTACGAAAACGCGAGTCGAATTA
>CAUZCX010000148.1:0-2776 GCA_963578565.1 Anaerolineae bacterium | reverse complement strand
GGACCCGTGCACTGCATAGTGGCGTTACCCAGAACCTTCGATGAGGTGTACTCATACGCTCCAGCATCGGCTACCATCTCTACCTCAGCCGCCAATATTTTGCCCTGCCTATCCGCGCCCCATTTAGCGCGTATGGTATAAGGATGCCGTTTGTGATGACCGATAATGGATTCTTCCCGACTCCAGATGATCTTCACCGGCCGAAGGATGCCCCGTTGCGCCAAGCGCCATACAGCCAGAGCCAGCACAATTTGCACAGAAATATCTTCCCGTCCACCAAAGGCCCCGCCAATTGCCGGATGAGTCACTCGAACTTGCTCAAGCGGTAGCCCGAGCGCGTGAGCAATCTGTCGCTGCTCCTCATGCGCCCATTGCCCGGCCACTGCCACCGTTACTCGTCCCTCACCGTCAATATAGGCTAAGCCAGCTTCTGGCTGTAGGTACGCATGTTCCTGGCGAGGAGTCTCGTAGACCCCCTCCACCATCACCACGCATTGATGCCAGGCAGCCTGCACGTTCCCTTTTCTTAAACGATTGTGTTTAGAGATATTTGTATCCCGTCCGGCGAGTAGCGCGGGAGCATCAGATTTCATCGCCTCGTGTGGGTCAGTCAGCACCGGCAAACTGAACCAGTCCACCTCGATAAGCTCGCACGCTGCGGCTGCCGCGTCCTCGGTCTCTGCCACAACCAGGGCGACCTGATCGCCGACAAACCGGGCCACATCTGCACCCGGCTTGTCGGAACCAATACCCACCAGCGCAGGCTGGTCAGGATTTAGAAGGCCATATTCATTCACAGGCACATCTGCCGCGGTGAACACAGCTGCCACACCTGGATATGCCTGAGCCTTACTTGTATCTATGCTACGCAATTGCGCATGAGGCCGACCGGCGAACAGAATCTTCATGTGCAGCATGTCCGGACGGACTAAATCCCCGGGAAAGAAGGACTGACCCGTAACTTTGTCGTATGCGTCTACACGTTCTGCCGCTGCACCAATTGCAACACTCACAAGTTGTCACCCCTGGACATAACCGTACTCGCCTGCTCCATGGCAGCGAACACTTTGTAATATCCGGTACAGCGGCAGAGATTACCAGTGATGGCATGCTCTACCTCCTGCCGCGTAGGTTTAGGGCACTCATCCAAAAACTTCGCACCGGCCATCAGTAATCCGGGCGTGCAATAACCACACTGAACCGCCCCAGCGTCGATAAAAGCTTGCTGCAGCGGATGCAATTGCTCCCTATCAGCAAGACCCTCTACAGTCGTAATATTCGCCCTATGACCTCGTGGTGCCGGCACCAGACAGGACATCACCGCCGCACCATCCAGATGAACCGTGCACGCGCCACACTCGCCCTCGCTACAGCCCTCTTTGGTACCGATCAGACCTAGGTCCTCCCGTACCATACGCAGTAAATTCTTATGGTTAGCTCCCCGCACCGTGTACTCCCGGCCATTCACCGTAGTTACGATTGGCTCATCACTTCCACTTCCTTCTGTCGACCAGTCGGTAACCAGAGAACCCTCAAACCGGCCGTCAACTGCACATCCCAGCAAAGCCGGGCGCTCCGGAAACTCGCCGCGAGTATCGCCATCATGGATAGCGCGCAACGCCCTGCGGGCAAGAACATGCACCATTTTGCTCCGATACTCAGCAGAGCCACGGAGGTCATCTATTGGTCGAGCTGCGCCCGCAGCCAATTCAGCCGCCCGCTCTATCCCAGCTCCATCCAGTAATCTACCTTGTAAGAATCTCTCCGCTTCCACGGCACGCACAATAGTCGGCGCAACCGCGCCCATGGCAATACGCACCCGGTCGCAAGACATACCATCTTCACTCTCAACAATGCCCACGATCGCAGTCACATTCACCACTGCAATTGCCTGCGCCCTGCGCAATCCCAGTTTTACGAACATCCCCATCTCCTGCCCATCAAGCGCTGGAAAAGAAATCTCGGTTAGCATTTCATCGGGCAGCATTACAGTCTGCCGCACTCCAAGATAAAACTCAGAAAGCGGAACCATGCGCTCACCGGATACGGAGCGCAAGGTGACTGTACCACCCATAGCAATTAGCGGAGTAATAGTGTCATTAGCTGGAGAGGCTGTAATCAAATTCCCAGCTACTGTGGAGCGGTTGCGGATTTGCGGAGCCCCCACATCCCAGCACGCCTGTGCTAGCGGCCACGCATTTGCGCAGATGACCATGGAGGCAACGCACTGGTTGTGGGTCACCAATGGGCCCATGCGGATAAAGCCGGCTTTATCCAGGCTGATTCTATCCAGTCCAACCACACGAGTGACATCAATCAGGGTATCCACGTCTGGACGGAGGTTCCGTTCCATTTCAATGAGAATGTCTGTACCGCCAGCAATCAAGCGCGCACGCGACCCGTGCTTCCCCAGCAGCTCCAGTGCCCGCTCAATCGACGTGACCGTGTGATAGTTACGCCACATTGCGCATGTCTTCCAGCGCCTGTTCAACCGCCGCCAGCGCGCGGTTCAATTTAGCCACCGGCTGCGGAACTAGGCCATCGCTTGCGAGCACCGCTGTGATTTCATTCAAAACACTCAACTCCGCGTCCGGCGCCAATTCAAACTCCAGCACTCGGAACTCATCCAGACGCCTGCCCGCATGCCATACTTGAACATCATCGAGACTCATCGTCGCCATAGCATTTCCGCCGCGGTGGACTGGGCGCTCTGCACACTGCTGCCGTAGCTGCACAATCGGACGCAAAGCACTTCCGCGCAACAAGGATGTAATCA
>CAUZCX010000147.1:0-2787 GCA_963578565.1 Anaerolineae bacterium | reverse complement strand
GCAATCTTATTAGCGATTCCGATGTCAGCGGTGGTCAGATAAACGTTGAAAGCGATCAGGGGAGCGCGTGCTCCGATAGCGGTGGCGCCAGCTGTGCCGATTTCGCTTGGCCCATAATCGGGCTCTCGGTCAGGGTCGCTGGCGATGCTGTCTCGGATGCCTTCATATTCACCGCGGCGCACGTTGGCCAGGTTTTTACGTTGTGCGCGCGTGGCGGCTTGTTCATACAGATAAACCGGGATGTCCAGTTCCGTGCCGACCAACTCGCCCAGTGTATGTGCCATTGCGATACACTCTTCCATTGTGATCCCGGCAAGTGGCACAAAGGGGACGACATCGGTTGCGCCCATGCGCGGGTGTTCACCATACTGCCGGGTCATGTCGATCAGTTCTGCGGCTCTGGCGATGGCGGTGAAGGCAGCGGATCCAACTGCCTGCGGTGTGCCCGCAAAGGTTAACACCGAGCGATTGTGGTCCGCATCGCTGCTGCGGTCGAGCAGGGCAGCACCTGGTACTGTGCTGATGGCTTCTGCAATGGCATCAACCACTTTCGGGCGGCGCCCTTCGGAGAAATTGGGGATGCACTCGACGATTTGCTGCGTCATCGGGAGGTGGAATTGTAACATAGGCTTCCAGCCGTATGGGTGCTATATGATTCAATGGGTGTGACATTGTTAGGGTCGCTGCCTGCTGGCACGTTTCTCCAAATCGGATACAATCTCAATCGGCACTGATACTTGGATGTTCCGAACACAGGTGAGGGTCAATGAGCGTATATTTCTCACTAGATCAATTTCACGAAACGGCGGATGCCATCCGGGAGCGTACACAGCATCGGCCGACAATTGGCATGATTCTGGGTAGCGGCCTGGGGTCAGTTGCGGAGGAGGTTCAGGCGGCTGATCGGCTGTCCTATCTTAATCTGCCGCATTGGCCAGAATCCACCGTGGAGGGGCATGCAGGACGGCTGATTCTAGGTGAACTGGATGGTCACTCTGTAGTGGTGATGCAGGGGCGTGCTCATTATTACGAAGGCTATACGATGGCGCAGGTCGGCCTGCCGGTGCGAGTAATGCAGTTGCTGGGCGTGCAGATCCTTGTGATCACCAATGCTGCCGGCGGGGTGAACCCTAGATTCACCCCCGGGGACTTGATGTTGATAACTGACCATGTGAATCTGATTGGAATGGGAGGCCTCAACCCGCTGCGCGGTGCAAACATCGACCCTATAGGGCCGCGCTTTCCCGATATGATGGACTCTTATGACCCGGAGTTGCGTTCGTTAGCCGTTCACGCTGCGGCGGAAGCGGGTTTGGGGCTACAACAAGGCGTGTACGTCTCCCTGGCAGGTCCGAATTTTGAAACTCCAGCGGATTTGCGCTTCTTGCAAGCCATAGGCGCAGATGCGGTGGGGATGTCCACGGTCCCGGAAGTGATTGTTGCGCGGCACGGTGGCACGCGTGTGCTGGGCCTTTCTGGGATTAGCAATAAGGCCAATCTGGATGGGAACACACCTACTACTCACGAAGAAGTTCTGCAGGCTGGTCGCGTGATTGTACCTAAGCTGGTCACGATCATTCGGGGGGTGCTGCGCGGCGTTCGCTAGGTTACGTATGGAGGAGACGACGGCGTTCGTTGAGGGATACGAGCGCTGGCTCTATCTTGCGTTGGGTTTTGTCGCGATTCGGTATCTGCGCGGTTTATGGAGGGCACAACACCGATTGCACATAGGGGCATACATACTCGAACGCGAGACCGCCAGCCGCGAACGTGCCTCTGCCCTGTCCATGCTGGTGTTGCTGGCGTCGGCGGCTGGGCTCGTCTTTATGACAGCGCGGCATATCATACCCAACATAAGTGTGCTTTTTTCGCTGCAGGCGGAAGACGAGGGTGTCCTATTAATTACGGCGTTGCCCACGGATACGCCGGAAGTGCTGCTGCTGCTGCCCGGGCAACCCACACTTACCCCGTCGGGAACAGTCACCCCGCTGCCACAAAACACTCCGGTTCCTGCTGCGGGCGTCGGCTGCAACAACCCTCTAGCTGTCATTGTCAGCCCTCTTCCGGGCGCGGTGCTCTCGGGCCAGGTGGAGGTGCAAGGCACTGCAGACATACCGGATTTCGCCTTTTATGTGCTGGAAATTTCTACGTTGGGCGATAATTGGCTCAACGTGCACACTCATAACGAGCCTGTATCCTCCGGAGTGCTTGGGGAATGGGATGCCTCCGGTCATGCATCCGGGCCATACGCATTTAGGATGGTTGTGTATAACGCTGATGGCGCTTTTGTGGAGCCATGTGTCATCCCTATTTCTATCGGCGGTGCGCTGTAGTAATGGCAAAATGAAGGTATACAGGCTTGGTAAAATCGTCGGATGACTACTACAGCTGACTCAGGCATTGTGGTCCGCCCGGTTATTGCGTCTGACATCAAGCGCATTCTAGAGCTTGATCGCACGACTACCACGGACTACATTTGGCAAATGGATCTGCGTGAGGAAGATTCGCAAACGCATGTCACCTTTCAGCGCAGCCGCCTGCCTCGGCCGATTAATATTGCGCTTCCATATGACATAAACCTGCTAGCCGTGGATTGGAAGCAACGTGCGCTGGTGATTGTGGCTGATGTCGCGGGGGGGCTGCTGGGTTATCTGACACTCACTCATGTGATTACTCCGCAGGTTGGTGTGATCGCCGATTTCGCGGTGGACAGAATGGTGCGTCGCAGAGGTGTGGGCACCAGTCTGCTGGGGGCGGCGAGAGATTGGGCCACCCGCTCCGGGCTGC
>CAUZCX010000146.1:0-2801 GCA_963578565.1 Anaerolineae bacterium | reverse complement strand
GGACGCCGCCGCCATTAAGCCCTAGAGGGCCGCCCGACATGGCGGTCCCAGACTCCCTCGCACGGGTGCGGGGAGCGGGTCGGGCTCAGGCAGTGACGTAATATTAACCTGTCATGTAAGGCGCGCAACAATGTGCCTGAAGAGCGGAGCTTGCATAACATCTACTATACAACATAAGTTTTCTGATAGAAATCGATATGGCGAATGTTTTTTGGAAGAACAAACGTGTGTGTATTACCGGTGGTGCCGGATTCCTCGGCTCAGCCATCGTTGACAAACTGCGCCAACTCGGCTGCGCACATGTTGTCATACCGCGCAGTCGTGAATTCGACTTGCGCATGCTGGACGCAGTGCAGCGACTGTACGTGCAGACAAGGCCTGACATGGTGATTCATCTGGCGGCGGTTGTTGGTGGAATAGGTGCAAACATCGCTCGTCCAGCTGAGTTCTTTTACGATAATCTGATGATGGGTGCACAATTAATGCATGAGGCCTGGTGCTGCGGAGTGCAAAAGTTCGTGGGCGTTGGTACCGCGTGCGCATACCCAAAGTTTACCCCTGTTCCGTTTAGTGAGGATGATCTTTGGAACGGCTACCCAGAGGAGTCCAACGCACCGTACGGGCTTGCAAAAAAGATGCTGCTTGTGCAATCGCAAGCCTATCGCCAGCAATATGGTTTTAACTCGATCTTTCTGCTGCCGGTTAATATTTACGGTCCCGGTGACAGTTTCGATCCGCAAAGATCTCACGTGATTCCGGCACTGATAAAGAAGTATACCGATGCCAGGCGCAGCGGTGCGGCAGAGGTCACTGTGTGGGGAGACGGCTCGCCAACGCGTGAGTTCCTCTACGTCGACGATGCGGCTGAGGGGATCCTGATGGCGGCTGAACATTACGATAGCAGCGAACCGGTGAACTTAGGGTCTGGATTTGAGATTTCCGTCAGGGAACTTGCTGAGACAATTGCGCGACTTACTGAGTTTGAGGGCGAAATTATATGGGACTCGACAAAACCTAACGGGCAACCTATCCGGAGGCTGGATACCATCCGTGCAATCGAGCAGTTCGGATTTCGTGCACATACCGGTTTCCAGGAGGGTCTGCGCCGTACCGTGGAACGGTTTCTTGTCAATGAAAAAGAGGTGCTCGGTTGAGTACATCCCGGAAATCGCGTAGAAAAACATACTCGTCGGTGACCACAATCATCGATCCCTCAAAAAGGCAAAGCTGGCTTGATCTTCGAGAGATCTGGGATTATAGGGACTTATTTGTTTTCCTAGTCTGGCGCGACATCAAAACGCGTTACGCGCAGAGTGTGCTCGGGATTGGGTGGGCAATCATTCAGCCGCTGTTTAGCATGGTCGTGTTTACTGTGGTGTTCGGCAATATGGCGAAAATCTCCTCCGATGGTGTACCTTATGCGGTCTTCAGTTTCGCGGCTCTGGTGCCGTGGACGTATTTTTCCGGCGCTGTAACAAGCGCAGGTGGAAGCATGCTAACGGCCCGCCATATTATCACCAAGGTTTATTTCCCCCGCATCATCGTGCCATTGGTCGCCGTGATCGCGAAGCTGTGGGATTTCGCGATTGCGCTAGTAATTCTCTTCGGCATGATGGCATACTTTGGTTTTGCACCCACGCCGCGGGCGCTGCTTCTTCCGGCGATCACGCTTGTGATGATTTTGACGGCTTCCGGGTTCGGCATGTGGCTAACCGCGCTGGCACTCCAGTATCGTGACATCCAATATAGTCTAGCATTCGGAGTGCAACTGTTGATGTACGCATCGCCGGTAGTGTACTCTGTTAGCATGGTACCAGAGCGCTTCCGGCTGCTCTACAACTTGAATCCAATGGCGGGAGTGATCGAAGCTTTCCGGTGCGTTCTGCTAGGCACTAACCCGATTCCATGGCAGGCGCTGGCAGTCGGAGCAAGTGTGGCGCTCTTGCTTTCACTCAGCGGCGGCGCCTACTTCATTAGTATGGAGCGGAGGTTCGCTGATGTCGCCTAATGACGTTGCCATCCGTGTTGAGCGTCTCTCCAAACGCTATCGGATCGGTCTGCAGGAAGAGCGTCATCACACTCTGGTGGGTACGGTGCTCAGGCTTGCTGCCCAGCCGGTCAGAAACCTGCGCAGGCTTCGCAACCTTACTGCGTTTGGCGACGACGAGCAGGATGCGGAGGACATCATCTGGGCCCTGAAGGACGTCTCCTTTGAAGTAAAACGTGGGGAGGTGGTCGGTGTCATTGGACGAAATGGAGCAGGAAAAAGTACTATCCTGAAAATACTTTCTCGTATAACTTACCCCACGGATGGAATGGTGGAAATTAGCGGCCGCGTTGGTTCGTTGCTGGAAGTGGGCACCGGTTTCCACCCTGAACTCACCGGACGTGAAAACGTCTATCTAAATGGTACTCTTCTAGGTATGCGCAAAGCTGAGGTGGATCGGAAGTTCGATGAAATTATTGAATTCTCAGGGGTGGCAAAATTCATCGACACCCCGGTAAAGCGTTATTCCAGTGGTATGAAGGTGCGTTTGGCTTTTTCAGTGGCGGCGCATCTTGACCCGGAGATACTGCTAGTAGATGAGGTTCTAGCTGTAGGCGATGTCGGGTTCCAGAAGAAGTGTCTGGGAAAAATACGTGATGTCGCTCAGGAAGGTCGCACAGTCTTGTTTGTCAGTCACGCGATGCAGGCAGTGCGTAACCTGTGCGACCGCACTCTTTATGTGGAGTCGGGGAAATTAGTATCCGATGGGCCAACTCATGCAGTGATACGGAATTATCTGACTGGAGGGGATGTC
>CAUZCX010000145.1:0-2827 GCA_963578565.1 Anaerolineae bacterium | reverse complement strand
AAATTACTCAACCTGCACACCATGATGTTTCTACCGGAGGCACAGTACCGCGAATACAAGCAGAAATGGGGTCAGGTGTTTCGCGCTGGAATGGGCGCCGAAGCGCTCTACGAAATTCTCTGCGACTTGAATCTGGACAATTTGCTAGAAAGCCTCTGGAATGAAATCCACACCACCAAGAGCAAGCAGCGCAAGAAAAAGGCTGCCAAACGTCTGAAAGTCGTCGACTCCATGCGCAACTCTAACAACCGCCCCGAATGGATGATCTTAACCGAGATCCCGGTGATACCACCCGACCTGCGCCCGATGGTGCAACTAGATGGCGGCCGCTTTGCTACCTCCGATCTAAATGACCTTTACCGTAGGGTGATTAACCGCAACAACCGTCTCCGGCGGCTGCTGGATCTGGAAGCACCAGACGTGATAATCCGCAACGAAAAACGCATGCTGCAGGAATCAGTCGATTCGCTCATTGATAATGCCCAGCGCGGCAAGGCACTGAGTCGCCGCGGCCGGCGCGAATTGAAATCTCTCAGCGACATGCTCAAGGGTAAAAAGGGCCGTTTCCGCCGCAACCTGCTGGGCAAGCGCGTGGATTATTCCGGCCGCTCCGTGATTGTGGTAGGGCCAAACCTCAAGCTGCACCAGGCAGGCCTGCCGAAGGTTATGGCGCTCGAGCTCTTCAAGCCCTTCATCATGGCGAAGCTAGTGGAATATCAACATGCCAGCAATGTAAAAAGCGCCAAGCGCATCATCGAGCAGCAACGGCCAGAAGTATGGGAGGTATTGGAGGAAGTGATTCAGGAACGGCCGATATTGCTCAACCGCGCGCCGACATTACATCGCCTCGGTATACAGGCCTTTGAGCCTGTGCTGGTAGAAGGCAAAGCGCTTCAGATACATCCGCTTGTATGCTCGGCGTTCAACGCCGATTTCGACGGCGATCAGATGGCCGTGCACGTGCCTCTCTCGCCAAAAGCGGTTGAGGAAGCGAACACGTTGATGCTATCCACCAAAAACTTGCTCAAACCAGCTGACGGCCAGCCAATCGTAGGCCCATCCAAAGACATGGTACTGGGTGTGTACTACCTCACCATGGAGAAGGACGGTAGACCGGGACAAGGTCGCACCTTCGCAGACATTGACGAAGTAGAGCTAGCGCATTCGCTCGGACAGATTGACCTGCACACCAAGATAAAACTTCGTGCTGAAACACACTTTGACGAGAACGATCAGCGCTATGCCAACGGCGAGCGTCGCCGCCGCATAATCGACACCACTACCGGGCGCGCGCTGTTCAACCGCATCCTTCCGGAAGAAATGTGGTATATCAACCAGCTGCTAGATAAAAACGCGCTACAAGAACTGGTCGGGCGCTGCTACGCCCGCGTCGGCCCAGCTCAAACTACGGAAATCGTGGACGGGATTAAAGATCTTGGCTTCCGCTACGCTACCAAGTCCGGCATTACCATCGCAGTGGGTGACATCACCGTACCAAAATTGAAGGCCGAGATTGTCGGCCGCACCGAGGAAGAAGTGGCTGAGCTAGGCAAGCAGTATCAGCGCGGCTTGCTCACCGAGCAGGAGCAGAACGACCGCACTATCGAGCTATGGCAAGCGGCGCGTAAAAGGTTGGAGGAAGAGGTAAAACGAGGGCTTGATCCCAACGGAAACCTTAGCGTGATGGCGCTCTCGGGAGCTACCAAGGGTGGATTCACCCCGATCTCACAGTTGGCCGGCATGCGCGGCCTGATGGCTGATCCAGCCGGACGCATAATCCCGCTGCCCATTAGATCCAACTTCCGCGAGGGATTGCGCGCTCTGGAGTATTTCATCTCCACCCACGGCGCTCGTAAAGGCCTCGCGGATACCGCACTACGCACCGCCGACGCTGGCTATCTTACGCGTCGACTGTGTGACGTTGCGCAGGACATTGTCATTAACGTAGTCGACTGCGAAACCGAGGACGGCCTGTGGATTCGCCGGAAAGACGATGTCGCGGGCCAGCAGTTTTCCGAACGCCTTAAGGGACGCTGGGCGGCCGCCAATGTCGTTAATACCAAAACCGGCGAAGTGCTGGCAGCCAGAAACGAGGAAATCGATGACAATATCGCGCAGCTCATCCAGGATACCGAGATAGAGGAAGTTTGCGTCCGCTCTCCCCTGGTATGTCGGAAGCCATTGGGAGTGTGCGCATATTGCTATGGCCGTGACCTCGGCCGCGGAGCTTTGGTGAAGATTGGCACCGCTGTGGGCATCATAGCAGCGCAATCCATAGGAGAGCCGGGCACCCAGCTCACGTTGCGCACATTCCATACCGGCGGCGTTGCCCACGGCAGCGATATCACCAGCGGCCTACCGCGCGTCGAAGAAATCTTCGAAGCACGCAAAACGCCAAAGGGAGAGGCCATCATCACCGAAATAGACGGGAAGGCGGAAGTCGTCCGCACAGAGCAGGGCAAAATCTCAGTGCGCGTCACCAACATGCAGATGCTGGTAGATGAATACGAAGTGCCAGGAAATTGGTCCGTCAAGATCATTGATGGTCAAGAAATAAATGCCGGAACGCTAATTGCCTCGCGCGGCGATAGGAAGATTAAAGCCGAGAACAAGGGCAAGGTCCACGTGGCGGAACGTAAAATATTAGTTTCGCGCGAACACAAAGAAGACGCAGAATATGGCATTCCGTCTAACGCCCGTCTCGTCGTGGTTCAAGACCAGAAGGTGCGCGCCGGCGACAGCCTGACGGAAGGTTCGCAGAACCCCCACCGCATTCTGCGCATCCTCGGGCGCGATGCATGCGAACTATATTTGCTCACGGAGGTGC
>CAUZCX010000144.1:0-2919 GCA_963578565.1 Anaerolineae bacterium | reverse complement strand
GCCAGCCAACCCAGGACACTTGTCCAGGTGACCAACAGACCGTTCCCAAAAATCCAAACCTACAAAACATATTAAAGACAAAAGCAGGAACGAGTACTCCATATTTTTTCATGGTCGATTCGCCTGTGTAGATAGTGTACCTTGCTAATCGAGATAGAGCATGACGGCCGCAGGTCCTCTTGCAAAATGTCAAACAGGAGAAAAATGTGGTTGGAGCAGCTCAAAGGTTCTTGTCTACATCCTTTGAACGATGCACTATGCGGTGGCAATTGCTGCAAACAAGCATGAGGCCATCAAGACTTGTTGCGCCGGGCTCCTGCTTCTGTGATCGTGGTATAAGGTGATGCGCTTCGATACACCCATCACTTGGCTGGCCGATTCTGTGGACTGTCGCTCCCTCCTCATCATGCTCCACAGCAACCCGCACCAGGGCCGTGACGCCCGCTTTGGTGGCCACGTCGACTACGCCGGTCTTTTGCCCGCAGCCCAGTAGGGGCTACGGGGAACAATATGTCAAAACATCATCACGCGATAGACACGCCGGCGGGCGCAGCATGTTATAATCGCGAGACTGTGAGCCTGGACCGGTTTCAGACTCAATCGATGTGGGAAATGTCGGATCAGTAAATATCAGTGCGTTAGTTTTGCTGGCAACATTATCGCTCACGGTGCTTCATTCAGGCCAGAGAAGAATATTCAAAGGAGTTAAAGATGAAATGGTTGAGATGGCAGGCATTGATCGCAGCCCTGTCGACTGTCGCGTGCACGGGACTTTGTCATGGCGCTGAGGCAGAAATACAATCGGTACGGGTCAAACCGAAATTCCGTGTCCTCTTCAACCAGGATTGCACGAACTTTTTCGACAGGGGCGAGCATACGAAGGAAGCCGTGCAGCAGATGATAGACGAAGTGGCTGACGGCGGTGCGGATGTCTTTCTGGTGAACCCGAACGCCCAGCTTGTCAACTATCCGAGCAAGGTATGGCAAACCGCTTGGGAGGGATACAAGGAAGGCGACCGGTCGTTCTTCGGCGGTATCCCTGACGAATCGGTCCCGCGACGGGAACGCATCGTGAAGAACAAGGCGCGCCTGGCCGAAGAGTGCGACTACCTGGCAACGGCACTGGCGCGCTGTCGTGAAAAGGGTATCGCGCCGGGTATCACGCTGCGGATGAACGACATGCACGACGCGCCCTCGCCGACATCGCATATGTTCAGCCATTTCTGGAAAGAGAACCCGCAGTTTCGCCTGAAACCCTGGGACGGACGCAGTTGGGGTGCAACCGGATTCGACTATGCGCACCCCGAGGTGCGGGAGTATTTCCTGTCCCTTGTTCGCGAATTGGCACAAGACTATGACTTTGACGTGCTGGAACTCGATTTCCTGCGATTCCCCTTCTATTTCAGTCGAGACGATATCGATCGGCACTGCGAGACGATGACGGGATTCATCCGCGAAGTTCGCAAGATCCTGGACGCCACCGGCCGGCCGATTGCGCTCATTCCGCGAGTTGCCTCCAGTCCGGGCGCTGCGCGTCTGCTTGGCTTTGACGTGCAAGCCTGGGCTAAGCAAGGACTGGTCGACGGCATCACGGCCGCAAATTTCGTGGAGAGCGTTTGGCACGTGCCGATTGCCAAGTTCCGCAGCCTGGTCGGGCCGGACGTGGCAATTTATGCGGGCATGGAAGTATCGGCCGATCTTCGCGACGGGCTGCCTACGCGTTACGTTGCCGAAAGCCCTGAGATGCTCAGGGGGTTCGCCGCAGGCTACCTCGCCGCAGGCGCCGACGGCATCAACACGTTCAACTTCTTCCTCGCTCGTTACCATCATCCGGTGACGCCCGAGGAGTTCTACGGGGGCCTCTCCCAGTTACGTTCGCTGGAAGAGGCCCGCAGCAAGCCTCGCATCCACCTGCTCAGCGCCGGCTACTGGCAGGTTGAATGCGACATGCCCAAGCAGGTGCCGTTGACCATTCTCGCCTATAAGGAGCGAGGGCTTGAGATGCTACTGGCCGCCGCAGGTGCCGACCAGAGTGTGGAGGCGCTGGTTTGTTTTGATGGTGACGCCAAAGCGGAGAATCTTTGGCTCAGGATCGGGCCGCACTCGGCGGGGCATGCCGTCGAAATCCGGGAGGGACCCGAACGCAAGAAGGAAGATGAACCCGACCACAAGAGCAAGATTGCCGTCTTCAATGTGCCCGCGGGCGCCATAAAGGATGGAACCAACGAACTGGTCATCCGTAGCGAGAGCGTGAACACGACAATACTGGGTATCGATGTCGTCACACACATGGTCGTGGCGCAGGGTGCAGAAGATCCACAGTAGTTCGAACCCCGTTTGATCGACATCGCCCGCTGGGCTTCTATCGCCGGGGGCATTCACGACCCTGTGAAACCGGAACATGTCGCGTCCGTTGTTTGACAGTCCTCGTCAACCTGCCCACCAGTGTTCCCGTCTGGCAACATCTTTATCATGTAGACTGACCTTACCCCGCTTTTAGTACCAGCCTAAGTGAGAGAATCAGGGTGCATGGGGCCACTGCTGTTCTGGAGTGCGGCCGTAGGCTCCAGCGGAAGAACAGCGGGCAGCGAATACCGCGGGGGTCTGATAATCCAATGAACTATGGGGCCTGCGGTGGTTGTAGTCAAGTCGCCAGCGGTCGATGACCCAGCGTGCCTCAGCCAAGCTCAGGAACAACTCGCCATTCAAGAGCTCATCACGCAGCTTGCCGTTGAAGCTCTCCACGTAGCCGTTCTCCCAGGGGCTGCCCTTGGCAATGAACAACGTTTGGACGTCTGCCTGGTCGAGCCACTTGCGCACCTCCTTGGCCACGAACTCTGGCCCGCGGGCACCGACGCGCAGCGTTGGTCGGCTGCGTAGGCACTTGAGTGTCCCACGCACGGCAAACAGATAACGCAG
>CAUZCX010000143.1:0-2939 GCA_963578565.1 Anaerolineae bacterium | reverse complement strand
CTATGAACCAGTGTCGCTTTTGGCCGCCATATCGCAGCGAACTCAAAGGGTGAAATTGGGGACGGCTTGCATGGTGACGGCTATGCGCAACCCTCTTTACCTAGCCTTGGAATGGGCCACACTTGACCAAATTTCGGGCGGACGCACTATTTTAGGTGCTTGCATGGGAAATCCAGAGCATGGCGTCAAGCGCGAGTACGCGGCCCTAGGACTTGATTTCAAGAAGAGAGCCGGCATTTTCGAGGAAGGCCTATCAATTCTGCGTGACTTGTGGATGGACGGGAAGACAAATTTCAGGGGTGATCATTTCAGCTATGATGACGTCAGCTTCTATTCCGGGACGGAGATGGGCCCGCTGATGCCGCAGCAAACACCGCCGATATGGATAGTTTCGAATCCCCGCTTGGTAGTTGGCACCAAAGAGGAAGATCGGGTAGATAGGGTGATCAGCAAAGCTGCGCGGCGGATTGCGAAATTTGGCGATGGTTGGATGACATGCTGCCGTGCGCGACACGCAAAGGAGTTTAGCGCACAGCGTGATCAGGTCGTAGCTGCGATTAAGGCGGAGGGACGTGACCCGTCCAAATTTCGGATGTCCTATCAGGTCACCATGAACATTGCTGACAGTCGTGAAGCCGCAAACCGCTCCATAGGTGAATACATAAGCCAGTACTATCCAGAATTGAGCAAAGCCATGGATCTTGGCGAATGGGGACCAGTGGGCACTCCGGATGATATTATCGAGTGGATGAAAACCTTCGCAGAGGCTGGCGTAGACTATTTCATCTGTCGGTTTGGTTCGTTAGACCAGTTTGGACAAGTCGAGCAGTTTTCTAGACAAGTGTTACCAGCGTTCAAAAGTTAATCTGAGACATATTTGCATGTTAGCAATAACGAAAAGGAGGACGCATCATGAGCAAATTACCTAGGTCGCTGCGCCGCGACGCGGAACTGGTTGTGGATGTATGCATGTCGGTCGGGCGAGACGATGTTGTCACTATCATTACTGATGATGACCATGGAGACGAGGCGGCTGCGCTGGCAGAGGTTTGTGTTGAGCGTGGCGCATTTCCCGTCATTGCTAACAACGGGCACCAGGTACGTCGTGGAATAGCGGATACTCGTTTTCCTATGGCGCCACCACGCAACCTTCACAATGGGATGGTTAACTCTGATGAGATCATTATTATCACTAACCTAGAGTGGGCCAATCGATTTGCCCATGTTTCTGCTGTAAAGGAATCCTGTGCTGCCAATGCCAAGATTGCGTCGGTTGAAGAGGGCATGGGCGAGTGGGAGTTAACCAACGACGATATTTTGTCTGCGACCGCTCGGGCAAAGAACGCTATTAAGGCACTAGAAAAAGGCAATACCTGCAGGGTCACCTCACCGGCCGGAACCGATGTAGTCGTGTCTATTGAAGGTCGTCCCGCGCTCGAAGTAACGCCAATTAAAAAGCGAGGTCAGATGATGGGCCCAGTACCTCTGTGGGCTGAAGTCGCTTTTGCGGCGGTTGAAGACAAGACTGAAGGCAAGATAGTTGTAGATGGCGTGATGCTCGGTATCGGTTTGCCCGGCCAAGTCGGAGAACAAATTGTATGGACAATTGAAAAAGGCCAGTGTACATCGATCGAAGGCGGTGCGGAGGCAGATCGTTTGCGCGAGGTGCTTTCAGGTGTTGAAGGTGCGGACATCATTGGCGAATTCGCGTTCGGCACAAGCGAAAAATCGCCATGGGGATCGCCCTCAGAGAAAGGGCGGTTGGGCACTGTGCATTTCGCCTTGGGGGACAATCATAATGCCTACCCCGGTGGAAAAAACGTGAGCAAACTTCACCTAGATGGAGTTTGTTTGAACGCCACACTGCAGATTATAGAAACGGGTGCGTACATTGTTAAAGACGGGCAGTGGGTGCTGTCATGAGTGACGTGCTGGTAGTGAAACTGGAGGCGGTCGAGCCTATTCCACTGCCCAATGAGAGCTGGAGCAGGATGGTCATCACGGATAAGACCGTCGTTGGTAACACGAGCTCGTTGGGGTATTCGGTCTTCAGACCTGGCGCCGAGCTGGTGAGCGTCTCGCACGACGTTGAAGAAGTTGCATACGTCATCTCTGGTAGTGGTGAACTGCGACTTCAAGATGGCGTGGTGCCGTTCGAAACACACGACGCACTGTATATCCCGCCCCATACATGGCATGCGATTGCCAATACTGGAGACACGGACGTAATTATGGTCTTTGGGTTTCCGTATCCTGATTACCCACCTACTCAGCGACGGTGAATGTAATCTTTGCCAGAATAAGTAAAGCTCAATAATATGCAAGAACGCGCATTGCAAACGCAGTTGGCCTGGGCCTGTCGCATCTTGGCGATGGAGGGACATGCTGACCTCACGCTAGGACACATCAGCGCTAGAGGATCGGCTGACCAGGTGTATATCAAGCGCAAAGGGTTGGGGTTGAACGAAGTTGTGCTTAGCGACATTTTGACTATTGATCTGGATTGTAACAAGCTAGCCGGTGATGGCGAGGTGCATCTCGAAGCGGTGTTGCACACAGAAGTCTACCGCCATCGACCCGATGTAAGCGCCGTGGTGCACACCCATCCATCCTATGCTACTGCGCTGAGCGCCACTTCGGAACGCCTCCAATTTGTAAACCATGACGCAGTGTTGTTTCGAGATGGTGTGGGCATTTATAGTGGAAGCGCGGATTTGATTATGGATGCTGAAAATGCTCAGGCTGTCGCGCGCGATTTGGGTCAGCGCCGGGCGGTGTTGATGTGCAACCATGGGATATTGGTTGGCGACAAAACGGTGCCTTGGGTGGTCTACGCTGCATTGACCTTGGAACGGGCGGCGCGCATTCAAGCGATAGCTAAAACCTTTGGTGATCTACGCCCTATTCCACAGGAAGCAATAAAACACATATCTGCGAAC
>CAUZCX010000142.1:0-3002 GCA_963578565.1 Anaerolineae bacterium | reverse complement strand
TTTCGGGCGCCGGTGGTGGTTCACAATGCGGTGGACCCAACCGTGTTCTTCCCAGCAAAACCCAAGTTCCCTCTAGGTTCGCGAAAAACCCGACTGATTTCCAGTAGCTGGTCGGACAATCCTAACAAAGGCGCGGGTGTGTACAAGTGGTTGGAAGATAAATTGGATTGGGATCGTTATGAGTACACCTTTGTAGGGCGCTCACCCATCCGGTTTGACCGCATACAGATGCATCCTCCTGTGGCTCCACGTCGTCTGGCAGGGCTACTGCGAGAACATGATGTTTTTATTACGGCCAGTGTGCACGACCCCTGCTCCAATGCGCTACTTGAAGCTCTGGCATGTGGCCTGCCGGCCATTTACGCGCGCAGTGGCGGCCACCCAGAATTGGTGGGTGAAGCCGGCTATGGTTTTGATCACCGCGAGGAAATCCCTGAGCTGCTGTACCGGATGGTCAGTAACCATGGGCAAGTGCGCGAGGCGATCAGTGTGCCTCGATTGAGGGAAGTGGCAACCGCGTACCTGAAGGCGATGGGCCTCCCTGATTCAGAGTCTGAGTGAGTGCAGGGCATCCGTCTTCCCCACCCGGTTTGCATCATCCTTTCACAATGCGATTGCGGCGATTGAGATTATCTGGACATTAGGTTTGCGAGCGTTTGCAAGAAGTCTGATAGGAAAATTGATGCGCGTCTCGGAGCGGGATGAACCCATGATTTATCGCCGTGAACTGTTCGCGGAATTGCTTGTGCTTGCGGGGAAGGAAAAATTTCGGGGAGAGCGTGTGATGGAGGTTGGACCCAAGGATGGGTTGGACAGTATGCGGCTAGCCTCGTTGGAGCCGTCACAGTTGGTGCTGGTGGACTTGCCCGAAAAGCGTGCAGGTGTCGATGGGTGGCTCCATGAAATTGAGTGCTCGCACAGGTACGTAGAGGCTAACATAATGTACATGTCTGCGGATGAGTTTCTCGCACTTGGACATTTTCAGCTTGTATGGTGTACAGGAGTGCTTTACCATAACGCGGAGCAGCTGCGCTTTCTGAAGCAGATGCACCACTTGCTCGAGCCGGGTGGATTCCTAGTATTGGAGAGTGCAACACTGCGGCGACCGTGGTTTCTGCGGGGCGGCAGTTTCGTGCAGGTTCACTATCCGAACACTTTCAAGGATACTGGTACCATCACCCATTTGCCCACTGCATCCGCCATACAGGCTTGGCTGAGAATGGTAGGCTTCTCAGAAATACATGGTTCGAAATGTCATCGTGCCTCCGACTGGAGGCTGCTCTGGCAGCGCTATGCCTGCATATGTCGCAAGCCAGCCGATGATACGGCTGGTAGCTACTACTCCAAATCGGCCCTAAATCCTGCTTATCGCTTCGGCGAGAGCACATGAGCAGAACTGTGTCAGGATGGCCTGATTCTTTCTTCAGTCATTTGAGATTCATACAGACTGAACACAAGGGCATCATCCTAATTGCGCTGGGGTTCGTACTATTCAATTTAGTTGGTTTGGACAGGAGCCCGATAGTGTGGATGGATGAGGTCACTCTCAACGATCCTGCTAAAGAACTGGCGTTGCGCGGCCGCTTGGTCTCATCCGTGTTTGCGGGACGGCATGGATTTGGAGAGGCGTATTATTGGCAGCCGCCCGGTCAGCCCGTACTGATAGCGCTGGTATATCGCGTGTTCGGATTTGGCATCTGGCAGACCAGAATACCGGGAGTATTCTTCGGCTCAGGGACGCTAGTGGTGCTGTACCTTCTCGCAAAGCGATTCTTTCGGAGCCGGAATGTGGCTCTTATAAGCGCGATGATATTAGGTCTAGATCCAAAATATATTGAATCTGCTCGCTCAGGACGGATGGACACGCAGAGTCTTTTTCTTGCCCTGCTGGGCATGCTTTTTTTTGTGCACGTGCTTCAGGATGAAGACGAGTCTGGTGCTCCGAGCCGAAGGATTGTCTTGGCCGGAGTGTGCCTGGGATTGGCGTGCATCACTCATCCGCTGGCTGTTGCATGGGTGGCAGCGCTTGGGGTTTTCACAATGTTATCGCGAGAGTGGGGGCAACTGCGCAAATTCCTCTGGATGGTTGTTCTTGCTGCGATGCCGACACTTTTTTGGATTCTGTCCGCGGCCGTTGCGGGTGAACTGGAGCTCCTCAAAATACAATTCCTTGAGCACGGAAGCAGCCGGCTTTCCGGTGGAGGTGTGTTCATCCGGATTCTCGGCGAAGTAATCCGGTACGGTGCTGAGTACAGGCTTGCCCCGGGGCTGCTGGCGCTGTACTTTGGCGGGATGGCATGGGTGCTGTGGCAGCGGGATCGGTTTCGCGGCGCCGGTATGTGGCTGGCGATTATGTTCGCTGTGCCGGCACTTTTCAATACTTTGTTCATGTCCAAAAATGTCGGTTTTTATTTTCTGCACCCTGTGGCGATGCTGGCGATTGCGGCTGGGGCAATGACGACCGCATTGTGGGGAGGACACTTTATCCCAAGTACAGGCCGAATGGCATCGCGAGTGTTTCGGAGTGTTCTAATACTGGCGTTGGTAAATGTGCTCGCGGCTGGAATAATCGGTCGCTATGTCGCGCTGTCCTATCAGTGGCTGCAGCGTGATTATGGACCAGTGGCGCGCGCACTAGCGGAGAACGTGCCGCCCGGTAGTGTTGTCTGGGGACCACCAGATATCTGGTACGCTGTTGAGCAGGCCGGCGCATCTCTGCGAATTCGCGGAGAGCCGGATCCGGGAAGGCATGATTTCCTCGTCACCAAGGTGACTGGTAACACAGTGCTCCCGAGCGGGATCCGCAAGGTTGGCGAGTTCGGTGCTGCGCTGCCACCGGTTTTCGGATTGGTACAGCTTCACTCCGCTGATTACCGTATGCGGGTATGGGAATGGACGCAGCCTTAAAAGAGAGAGGGAAAGCGTGCCGGTGCGTGCTGTGAGCAGTCGGCGAGGCGGGATGACTGGCACTACCGTCGACAATAGCCATGCGGTTTCCAGAC
>CAUZCX010000141.1:0-3044 GCA_963578565.1 Anaerolineae bacterium | reverse complement strand
GCGGCCTGCGCTACCAAAGCGCTTAATGGAGGTATGCTCGCTCGACTTGCCCCGCAGAGTAATGAGGAGCGGAGTGATGTGCTTTCGGCTGGGCTAGAACTAGAAAGGATTTATAATTGTGACCAGATGGTTGCGAGTGATGACGTGTTTTTCGCGGCCACTGGGGTGACAGATGGCGGACTGCTGAACGGAGTCAAGTTTTTATGGAAAGGTCTCACAACTCATTCGCTGGTATTGCGGGGCAAGACTGGATCATTGCGTATCGTTCACACCGATCATCATCGTGACTGGTTCACCGCGATCATGCACGATGGCGAAGGCACAGGGGCCTGAAAAAGGGAAAGTAAGTTTTCGATATGCTGGCTATCCCGCAGGAAGGATCCAGTTGACAGAGTACGCGCCCGCGTACGCGAATGTGAGCATCTTCACCAGGTTTCCGGCAAAGACGGTTAAAAAAAAACGGAGCAGAGGTACGCGGAGAGTTCCGGCTGCGATTCCAACCAGATCAAATGCGGGATTCGGGATGGCCGCCACGACAAACAGGACCATCACAGTTGCGAGTGAATGGCGGCGCATACGGGCCAACAGGCGGTCATAAAGAGGTAAATTCTCGACGATAGCTTGGCCGCTTACACCAGCAGCATATCCGATCAACTCCCCAAACGCTGCGCCCGCCGCCGCCGCCAATCCCACCAGAAGGGGATTAAACACTCCGCCAAAAGTGTATGTGAATATCACTCCCGGAGCCGGGAGCAGGACCGTGCCACTTGCCATTGCATTAATGATTACAATGCCCGGGTAACCATACCGAGAAAGTTCAGCTGCGCGTTCCCTGACTGTAACCAGCCAGTATGATAGTGTGATTACTGTGAGCAGCATGAGCAGGCGCATGGCTTTATTGCGTGTGCTTAGCGAAACACCCCGGCTGCGAACTACCTTTGGTTTGCTCATGTCTTGTACGGGATCTTGTCGGGTCATGCCTATCAGCGTTACAACAAACTGTACGCTAATGATACGCGATCCGGCCGCGGCGCGATAGTGTTGGATGAAGTCCGCTCCTACCCTTTGACATGGTTGGTATAGCGAGTTAAACTGCGCGCATGGGTGCCCTTTGCATTCGCAATGCGGAGATCCTTGTCACCATGGATGAACAACGTCGTGAGATCCCTGACGGCGGCATGGTCGTCAGGGATGGAATGATTGAAACAGTGGCGCCTTCAGATGAGCTGGAGAATATCGAGGCAGAGACGCTTGATTTGAGTGGGCACCTCGTCTTTCCGGGATTGATAAACACGCACCATCATCTTTATCAGACGCTGACTCGGGCGGTGCCGGGAGCACAGGACGCTAATTTGTTCGAATGGCTACGCACGTTGTATCCTATCTGGGCGCGGATGACTCCTGAGGCCGTGTACATTTCTGCGCTGGTGGGCATGGCGGAACTTTTGCTTTCGGGGTGTACCACCAGTAGCGACCATCTCTATGTTTTCCCTAATGGTGCGTGCCTGGATGACACAATTCGCGCTGCTCAAGAAATAGGGATGCGCTTTCATCCTACGCGCGGTTCCATGAGCCTTGGTGAGTCAGCGGGCGGGTTACCACCGGATATCTTGGTGCAATCGGAACGGGTCATACTGGCCGACACCCGCCGCGTGGTGGAGAGTTTTCACGATGCGGGTCGGGGTGCTATGTTACGCATAGCGATTGCGCCGTGCTCGCCCTTCTCTGTCACGGCTGATCTAATGCGTGCTTCCGCAGAGATGGCCACCGCTTACGGCGTTCGGCTGCACACGCATCTTGCTGAAACAATCGATGAGGAACGATTCTGTGTGGAGAAATTTGGGCGCAAGCCTATGGCGTATGTGCATGAACTGGGCTGGGACGGGACAGATGTGTGGTTTGCGCACATGGTTCATATTGATGCGGACGAGATTAGGGTTCTGGCGGGTAACGGTTGTGGGGTGGCACACTGCCCGTCTTCAAACATGCGCCTGGCTTCCGGGATTGCACCACTACAGGATTACCGGCGTGCCGGGGTCGATGTTGGTCTGGGTGTGGATGGATCCGCATCCAACGACGGAAGCCACATGCTCGCTGAGGGACGTCAGGCTATGCTGCTCGCGCGGCTGAAACTGGCGGAATCGGGTCGGAGTGGTGCCACTAGTTTGGGTGTCCAAGTTAGTGCTCGCGAGGCGCTTGAGTTGGCTACGCTTGGAGGGGCGGCCGTGCTAGGGCGCGACGATATTGGTGCCCTGCGGGCGGGGAATTGTGCTGATTTCTTTGCTTTGAAGACCAAGCGCCTAGCATATGCGGGTGCGCTGCACGACCCGGTTGCGGCTGCTGTACTTTGTGCGCCGCAGCAAGCTGACCTGGTGGTGGTAAACGGACAGGTGGTGGTTGAGGACGGACGTATTAACACGGTCGAGATGGGCCCAGTGATAGAGCGCCACAACAAAATCGCAGCGGCGATAGTGAATGCATGATAGTTGCTATCAGCTAACAGGTTAAGAGTGTCTGCATGGTACAATCCGCGCGGCAATGGTGGCCAGTAATTATCATCGTGCGTGTGCGAGCGGTGAGTAACCTCTACCTGTCTAAAAGTACTGGAGGCCGTAGAGGAAGATGGAACATCACATAGTCCACGTAATGCTCTGCCTGACCCATGCTACCAGGGGTGGCTGTTATTACCGGGATCACAATTGCTGAAACGGTTGCCTTTGCGGCATGTGGTTTTGCTTCTCGCACTGATCGCAATAATAATCATCGCGTCGTTTTTTCGGCGCTTTGGTCTCGGCGAGTTAGCGCTGCTGCTGGGATTTTTTGCAATAGTCTTCCTTATTGAGGCCGGAGTTTACGTGGCACGGCGTTTTCTGCGTGGGCTGCGTGGGCGAGAATGACGCCAGCAACTGGAGTAGAAGGAATCTCATAACAAATATAAGGAGGGTGTGGGTTGATGAGTGTCGGTATTAGTGCGGTGCGAGAGAGGGTGGCTTCTACCCGTGACGACATTCTTGCGTTTTTTCGGGAGATTGTGGCTATTCCCT
>CAUZCX010000140.1:0-3109 GCA_963578565.1 Anaerolineae bacterium | reverse complement strand
TGGTACGGATTTTCATGGGTTTCAGCAGCAGAAAGAGCAGCGTACTGTGCAGGCTGAGTTGGAGGCGGCCATTGGGCGAATTAGCGGCAGTGGTCGGGTGGTTATCAGTGCTGCCGGCCGGACTGACAGCGGGGTACACGCTAGCGGACAGGTCATCGCGTTTGACCTGGAATGGCACCACGGTGTTGCTAAGCTGCTCCGCTCTATTAACGCCCAGCTCCCAGTTGACGCTGGCTTGATCGCACTTGAACATGCACATGACGGTTTCGACCCAAGGCGAGCAGCGCGTTGGCGAAGGTATGAGTATCGTATCTATAACGCTCCCGTAAGGTCGCCATTGCATGCGCGTATGAGCTGGCTTGTGTGGCCTAAACTGGATATAGCAGCGATGCAGGCAGGTGCGGGGTATCTACTGGGTGAGCACGATTTTGCCACGTTTGGGAGAGCGCCGGATAAGCAAGGGTACACGCTGCGTACTGTGCGGGAAGCTGTCTGGAGAGGGGAGGGGGAATCGTTGGTGTTCGCGATTGAGGCAAATGCGTTTCTGTACCACATGGCGCGCAGCATAGTCGGTGCGCTGCGAATGGTAGGATCCGGACGGTGGCAGGCTAAGATGATGGAGGAAGTGCTGGCATCCCGTGACCGGGCAAGATGTGGTACGCTTGCCCCGCCGCACGGGCTGACATTGGTGGAAGTGAAGTATTGAGGCGAGATCGTGGATAAAACATACGTTACTAAAGCGGGTGATATTGACCGGGAGTGGGTGGTGGTTGATGCAGCAGGGCAGACTCTTGGCCGGCTGGCGACCCGAATTGTCAAGGTGTTATCCGGCAAACACAAGCCGCAATATGCGCCCAACTTGGACACCGGCGATTTCGTGGTCGTGGTTAACTGCGGCAAGATTGCGGTTACCGGTAATCGTCTGGACGATAAACTGTACCGGCGTCACACTGGTTATCCGGGAGGGCTAAAGGAGATTACACTACGGCGAATGATTGCAAAACATCCCGAACGTGTAATTATGCTTGCGGTGAAAGGAATGCTGCCAAAGACCAAGCTAGGACGGCAAATGCTGAAGAAGCTGAAAGTATATGCGAGTTCCGAGCATAGGCACGCGGCGCAAAAGCCGCGCGCACTGGAAAACTGATATGGATACGAGAGAATATCACGAAGGTATTGGACGGCGAAAGGCAAGTACGGCAAGGGCGCGCGTGTATCCTGGTGGCAGCGGCGATGTGGTCGTGAATAAAAAGCCAGGGCAACAGTACTTCCCCCGCGTGGGCGATATCGACAAGTTGTTGCGCCCGCTCGGGATGGCTGGCTTTGACGGGCGGGTGGATGTAAGCGTGCTGGTATCCGGGGGTGGGGTGACCGGGCAGGTGGACGCTAGCGTGCATGCTATCTCGCGGGCGCTGCTAAAGTTGGATCCTGATGTTCGCGCCGTGCTTCGAAGGGCCGGATTGTTGACTCGAGACGCGCGTGTGAAGGAACGAAAGAAACCAGGATTGAAGAGGGCACGCAAGGCTCCAACCTACACCAAGAGGTAGATGCCAAAAGGGCCGGGGATTTCCCGGCTCTTTTTACATCTACATGATATCAAAGTATGGCAGCGATCATCATTGTGGGTCTCGGTTCGGGATCTTCCGGGGCGCTTACGCTACAGGCCAGGGATGCTTTGCTCCAAGCGGCGGAATTGCATCTTGTAGGAGGGTGTGTACTCAGTGGAGACATTGAGATGGCGGCGCATCGATGTCCACAATCACCGGACTTTGACACTGCGGATCTGGCCTGCCATGTGGTGGATCGGGCTAAAAATGTCGCTGAAGTGACCATCGGAGTTCCGGGTGATCCCGGTGACTGGCAACCTCTCTTGGACGAGATCAATGCGATGGCTACGTCGTCAGGGATTGTAGTTAGTCGTGTGCCCGGAGTCAGTATGGTATCGTCAGTATTGTCTGCACTGGGCTTGGGTGCGGTTCCAGGGATATATCTTACCACTGCGGTGCAGCTGGCTGCCAAGGCGCATCCTGCGTTTGGGTCCGAATGTCCCGCACTCGTGATGCGGTTGTGCTCCAATCCTTACACTGCCGTCCTCCAAAAGACGTTGTTAAACCAGTACCGGCCTGATTTCCGCGTAGCGTTGGTACATTGCGCTGGCCAGAAAGGTGAAATGGTCGAGTGGGTTGCGCTTGAAGAATTAAACGACAGCTCGCACATACAACAAATGAGCACCCTTTTCTTGCCTCTGCAGGATGAAATGGGCGGCTTTTCCCGATTGCAGGGCACCGTAGCGCAGCTACGAGGTCCAGGCGGCTGCCCCTGGGATCGGAAACAGACGCATAGGTCGCTGCGCGCTAGTCTATTGGAGGAAGCATATGAGACGCTTGCGGCGATTGAATCCGATGACCGTGCCATGCTTGCGGAGGAACTCGGAGACCTCTTGCTGCAAGTGGTGATGCATACGCAGATTGCGGTTGACGAAAATGAGTTTGACATGGCGACAGTGGTTGCGGGCATCAACAAAAAAATGCTGAGCAGACATCCACATGTGTTCGCAGGGTTGTCGGTCGACGATGTTGAGGATGTCTTGAGCAATTGGGACGATATCAAAGCAGCAGAAAAAAAGGCTGCCAAAAATGGTGATGGTGGAGTGCTTGCAGGAATACCGGACGTGCTCCCCGCACTGGCGCGGGCACAGACTTATCAACGCCGTGCGACGCGAGCGGGATTTGAATGGCCAGAACTAAGCGGAGTAGTTAAAAAACTCCGGGAGGAAATTGACGGGCTGTTCACAGCAGGTAGTCCGGACCAGAAGTCCGCAGAAACTGGAAACTTGTTGTTCACTCTAGTGAATATAGCGCGCTGTCTGGATGTTGATGCCGAGAGCGCTCTGCGCGAAGCTAGCTCATGTTTCCGGTCTCATTTTGAGTCCATTGAGGCGCGGGCGAGAGAGCAGGGTGGTGGGATTGAAGGACAGTCAGAGGTTGTTAATTGATGGAGCGAGTCGAGTAAACCTCATGGTTACATATAGAACGTGTGAGGAAAATCAAGAGACGGGTTCACGAGTGTTGTGTGAATCAGGTGAGCTAGACGAGTAGAGACCCCACCG
>CAUZCX010000139.1:0-3194 GCA_963578565.1 Anaerolineae bacterium | reverse complement strand
CCGCATCCACTCGGACACTCAGAAACACTCACAGTACTTCCATCTTCCCGCGTCAACACCTTGTATTCTAACTCCTCCCCACACTTACCGCACCGTATCACATCGACTTCCATTCCGCAATCAGAACAAGTGTATGTAGCCATCGATTCCTCCCGCCAAGAGATTTAGTACAGCATATGATATCTTCACTTTGTGATTCGCGCAACAGATGTGCCGTAATTTAATTACATTTGGGTACGCAGAGAGGGAACGGGGAACACGCAGCCTTTACCACGAAAACACGCGCAGCGCGGAGCGCACCGCCGCAACGCGCTCCATGTCAACCGTCATCCCATTGCCCGATCCAACAGGAACGTCCAGCGTGGAATCGGGGTTAAGTACAAAATCCGGACCGGCGATGTCCTGATGAAAATAACGTGCGGAGGCAGAAATATCCCCGGGTAGCGTGAAGTTCGGCAGTGCCGCGAGGGCCACATTGACCGCCCGCCCCACATTAGTCTCCATCATGCCCCCACACCAGACCGGCACGCCGCGCTCCGCGCAAAGGTCGTGAATCTGACGTGCGGCTGTAAGGCCACCTACCCGACCCACTTTGATGTTGATAATTTTGCATGCATCGATGTCGAGCGCCCAGCGCGCGTGGTCGGGAGAGTGAATGCTCTCGTCGAGGCATATCGGTGTGCGCACCTGTGCCTGCAACTTCGCATGATCAACGATATCTTCATAATGAAGCGGCTGCTCAATCAGCAACAGATCGAACTCGTCCAGTTCATGGAAAATGGCCACATCATCCAACTGATAAGCCGAGTTCGCGTCCACTTGGAGAGACAAATCAGGCCAGAGTTCGCGCACAGCGCGCACAACCTTCGCATCCCAACCTGGCTTTATTTTCAATTTGACGCGCTCATAGCCCTCGTCAACATGTAGCGCCACGCGCTCGAGCAATGCATCCAGCGTCGCTTCTATACCCACGCTCACGCCAACCGCCACGCGCTTGCGCGCGCCGCCCAGCATCTCCACCAACGACTCCTCCCGCGCCCGAGCAAACAAATCCCATAGCGCGTTCTCCAAACACGCCCGAGCCATAGCATGCCCGCGCACCCGATCGAACCGCCCCACTATCTCGGCGGGCTCTTCGATCTGCTTCCCCATTAACGCCGGGGCAAGAAAGCTCTCTAGGACGTGCCACGCAGTGCCCACGGTCTCATACGCATACCATGGTCCTGCCCCGGCAACGCACTCCCCCCAACCGGTCACGCCATCAGCGCTGACGGCTACAAGAATAAATTCACGCTGCGTCTCGCGCCCGAAACTGGTTTCAAAAGGAAACACGTACTGCAGAGAGAGTTGATGCATTTCGATACGTTCAATCTTCATCGTGGTCATTGTCCTCGGCCAAGCGTGAGCACATTATAATTGCGTGAGCCCGATAGACAAAATATGTCAATCGGCCATATTTTATGGAACTCATGAGAATCCGCGCGATAATGCACAGGCTACTGCCGGCGCTACTCGCCTTCCTGCTGCCTGCCTGCAACCCTACCCCAACCACGCTTCCTGACCCTGTGGTTGTGATACGTACAGCCACTCCCCGACCAACCAAACTGACAGCTATGCCTCGGGCCACAGCGACATTCACTCCGCTTCCCTCACCGGGCAACACAGCATTGCCTACCGTCGCCGCAACACACTCACTCACACCCACGCCCGCACCAACTCCTACACCTTTCGCGGAATACTGCGGCGACTACCCTTGCAACGATGATGTCGGAGGTTGGCTGGCCCGCATAAAACTGCCGCCGGGTTTCGCCGTGTCACACCGCGCGCAGCTGCCCAATGATGAGCGTCCAACCTCGCTCACATTCGGTCCAGACGGAAGCCTGTACGCGGCAAGTATGGAAGGCAACATATACGCCTTTAACCTCGACGGTGAAGCGATCGTTTACGCGCAGGGATTCCATCTTCCAATTGGGCTGGCCTTCCGGCCCGGCAGCAGCGACCTTTACGTGGCCGCGCGCTCTTTTTCACCCGCGCAGCAACCCAACGCCGGAAAGGTCACCATAGTAAGACCCGACCGTACCTTGGTGGATATCGTCACCGCCCTGCCGTGTTGCTACACGGCAGACATGCATCAACCCAACAGCCTCGCGTTCGGGCCGGACGGAAAAGTCTATTTAAGTATCGGCGCGATGTCCGACCATCTGGAGCCGGCCACTGCACTCGAAGCCGCCATCCTGAGATTTGACCCTGACGGCAGCAACCTGGAAACCTTCGCGCGCGGATTGCGCAACCCCTACGACCTAACCTTTGACGCCAATGGCCGACTGTTCGTCACTGACAACGGTGCTGACTATGGCGGGCCCGAATTACTCTACCACGTGGAAGAAGGAGATCATTTTCTTTTCCCATATTATCGCGATTGCAAGATATGCCCGCAGCCGCCCGAAATCGAAATCACCGATCCGATCGCTACATTCATCCCGCACGGGGCCATAACCGGAATCACTGCTTACACCGACACCGCATTTCCCACGCAGTATTATAATAACCTTTTCGTAACGCTCTGGTCGGCTTTTCCAGATGCGCAAAAAATAGTGCGTGTACGCACCTTCCCCACCCAGACGAATGACTTTTTGCTCGGGCTTGCCGCACCGATTGATATCATCCAAACACCCACCGGCGGACTGGTAGTAGCTGACTGGGCAACCGGCCACATTTTTCAGGTCACTATACAGCACTGACGAGGAACGATATGAAATCCGACGCCATCGAGATTCGCCCGGTTTACACGCCCGTCGACTGTAGGAATGTGCAGCTGGTCCAGAAGGCCGTGTGGGAATCTGGTGACCGTGATCTTGTGCCAACCGGTGTGCTAATCACCAGCGCGAAAAATGGCGGGGTCCTGCTAGGAGCGTACACGCCCGATGGGCCTACTGAGACGGGCGGCATGGTGGGATTTGTGTTTGGATGGCCAGGCTACGACATCGGCGACCATAGTAAGACAGCGCCCAAGCACTGCAGCCATCAGCTTGCCGTGCTAGCGGAATACCGGCAGCTAGGCCTCGGTCTGCGCCTCAAGCTTGCCCAACGCGAAGCGGTGCTGGCGCAGGGTGCAACCGAATGGGTAACCTGGACTTTCGACCCAATGCAACGAGTGAACGCCATTTTTAATTTACGCCGCCTTGGCGCCATTA
>CAUZCX010000138.1:0-3206 GCA_963578565.1 Anaerolineae bacterium | reverse complement strand
ATACGGAACATCTCAGGTTGGTCACGCCACGGAAGTGTCACTATCACTTCGTGCACCGGTTCACGCTCCAAGATGCCTTCCAGTTTGTCCAGGGAACCAAGCGCTTTGAAGCGCCCGATGTCATTCGCACCATCCACCGGGTCGTTGTCCACGAAGCCAAGCACGCGATAACCCAGATGAGGTTGCGCGAAAACCGCCCGCATCACAGCCCGACCAATCTCGCCCGCTCCGACTATGAGAACGTTTATCAGGTTGATGCCACGGGCACGCAGCCGCGATTCCACCATCCGCCGCAGCCCCCGCGTCAGTCCGAGCAACACAATTATGAGAACTGCGTCGTACAGGAAAAGCAGTCGCGAAAACGCCAACGGGCGCAACCCAAATGTGGCTGCCATTGCCACCACGGTTCCTATCAACACTCCGTTTGTCACTCGGAACATCTCCTCCACCCAAGAGGTTCCACGGCGGATGCTATACACGCGGTTGGCTTTAAACGCCAGAAGTAGCACCAGTGTCAATCCAAGAAAGAGAACCACGTAGGACTGCAGTGCACTGTGATAACCTGGCTCCACTCCGCGAAACCAGCGAAGCTCATAACGGATGAACCATGCCATCCACGACGCCGCCATAATCAAAGCGCCATCCACCAGCATCCACTCCCACAGAGAACGGAGATTGGTGCGCCCTTCCATTATCCCGTAGACACCCCCTGCCGCGACGCAGGCAGTCCCAGTGCGCGCGCATAGGTGCGAGCCGTCAGTCGGCCCGCTGTTTCCCAGCAGAAACGGCGCGCTTGCGCCGGGCCGGATTCAGCGAGCTCGCTCTGCAGAGACGGACTGCCCAGCAGGCTATCGATGCCCTCTGCCAACGCATCCACATCTCCGGCCGGAAGCAACTGCGCCGCGCAACCGGCTACCTCCGGTAGAGAAGCAGCATTGGTTGTGATAGTCGGCGCTCCGCAAGCCATGGCTTCCAGAACCGGAAATCCAAAACCCTCGTAATCGGAAGGATACACAAATGCGCTGCACGCCGAATACCACAGCGGCAGCTCCTCCACGGGCAAGAAACCTGGGAAGAGCACATCCCGGCTCAGATGCAGCTCCTCCACCGTCTTGAACACATCCTCGAATAGCCAGCCCTTGCCGCCGGCACAGATGAGTTTCACCCCTGCGGGACGCAGTTTGTTGTACGCATTAATTAGTACAGACAGATTCTTCCGTGGTTCTATGGTGCCCAAATACAGAATGAAACTCTCCGGCAATCCCCGCCGTTGGCGGAACGCGGTCACCGCCTGTGCAGAGGCGCGCCGGAAACCGCTGCTCAGCCCAGGATATACCACGTCAACCCGCTTCCGCGAAACACCCAGCAACTCGACAACTTCCGTTCTTGTATGCTCTGAAATTGCAATTACACGCCGCGCCCGCTGGCAAGAAAGCCGCGTCAACAGCGAAAGATAAATCCTGTTGGCCGGTCTGAAGTATCCGGGCAATCGCAAGAAAGAAAGATCATAAACCGTGACCACGGTAGGTACCGGCGTCAACACAGGCGACACGAACGCCATTGCGTGAAGCAGACGCACACGCTCCTGCACGCACAGCCGCGGAAGAAACAGTTGCTCCCAGAGCACTCGCACAAGTGGGCGTACGGATAGGCGTGGAGGGACACGGACCGCAGCCATACCATTATGTGCATCGTCCAAAAGCGAGCTGACGAACGCTGTGTAAGTCAGACGAGTATCGGCCGCTGGCAAATGTGGCAGCAGTCCGCGAATATAACCGTCGATGCCGGCACGACGATACGAGGCGCCACGGCCCGAGTACAACAGAAGAGCATTTAGCCCAACTCGGTAAGTGACTTTTCGCTCGGCGTTCATCGGGTATTGCATTATAGCATTCAGGCCACGCCAGCCATCTGGCGATAGACCCTCACGGTCTTAGCAGCAACCTGCGCATGCGTGAAATTGGCCAACACCAGTGCACGACCATTTTGGGCAACACGTTGGCACAGGGCGCTATCTTCCAACAACCGCAGCAACGCTGCTCCCAACGCGTCAGAATCACCCTCCGGGAACAGGAGCCCGGCCGTGCCGATGACACTGGGTATCTCTCCGCAGTTAGCACCAATCACCGGCACGCCGCTAGCCATAGCCTCCACTAGTACCCGCCCGAATTGCTCCTTCCAGTACGGCGTCGTGCGCGAGGGTAAAACTAGAGCGTCGAAGCGGCGCAAGCGCTCTGGGATCTCCGTAGAAGACAGCCAGGGCTCAAATACCACCCGTTCACTTATTTCCAGGCGCTGTGCCAGATGCCCAAGAGCAGCACGCTCCGGACCTGCGCCAATCACGGTCAGATGCACCTCTTTCGGCAAATCCGCCAGCGCGCGCAGCAGAACATCTACTCCTTTTTCGCGCACAAGGCGACCGACAAATCCCACTGAAAACCCCCTATCCCTGACAGTGTCTTCCGTACGCATCGGAAACAGGTCTGGGTCAATCCCAAACTGTGGAATGACAGCTTCGCGCCCTCGATACCCTTTTTCCCGCCAGACTGCCTGCGCGCCCGCGCTTCCGAATATGGCTGCATCGGTCTGCCGCAGCACATAGGATTCGATGGCATTGAATGGCCACGGATATCTCCTTTTGATGTTCTGCCATGAAAAGAAGACCGTACGAGTTCCCTGCCGCTGCGCAAGGCGCAGTGCATGCCATGTGGCCACATTGTAGGGCTCTTCATCGATGTGGAGCACAGCCGGCTGCAGCGCGGTCAGGCAACGGCGCAACCACGGGTAGAAATGGAAGTGATAGCTGCCATTGAAAAGAATTGGCTCCACCAGCAGCCTGTAACCGCGAGTGTGCGTGCGTTCAAGCGACATCACGCCGCGCTCGTCCCGCCAGCGGGGCGGAACTATTACAGTAAGCTCAATGTCGTCGTGGGACGCAATCTGCTCCAGTTTTCCATGATAGGCCCCCACCACACAGGCTTTGGAGAGCATTGCCACTTTGATTGATGAGGTCATGTATTTGTGAATGGAGTGTCTCGAGCCATGTAGCCCTAAACCTCACCGGTCATGTCGCCAGATAAGAGAACAGCACGGGCGGGTGCACCTTCACAGCCACCCAGTTTTAGCGGGAGGCAGATGAGGTGGTATCTTCCCGGTTGCACAACGCCAAAGTTTAATCCTTCAACCGGAATAACCCCGGCTTGCAG
>CAUZCX010000137.1:0-3426 GCA_963578565.1 Anaerolineae bacterium | reverse complement strand
CCTGCCCACGCGCCCCACGAACGTGGCTTCTGACACCATCTCTTCGGCAGGCATGATCTCCAAAATCGCAGGAACCGCTCGACGGCTCGTTGCGCCGCCGTTCGCCGGACGTGCATCCTAAAAAGGGACGCCAGCCGAGCCGGCCGCTCCCATCCCTCGCTGAAGTTCCTCTCGAACGCCAACCGGCGCTAGAGTCAAAAATAGGCCATCCCTGTCAGCCAGGCTCTCACCTTATCCAGGCCGTGAATCCCTCCCAGCCCACTGTCCCCGCAGTGGCGTGCATCCATACCCTTTTCCTGCTTTGCTACTGCACCACCGCGACAACTCCAGGCGTCGGATCACCATCCGTCACCTCCACGCCCGCAGGACAGATTGTTGCGAGCCACCGGGCTTCACACCCAAGTACCGCAACACCCTTTATGTACCAAGGCCACGTGGCCGAGTATCTCAAACCGACTCGCGCAAACTGCCTGACCAATTTACCCACTCCGATGAGGCGTGAGTAAATTAGCCTCTAACGATCATGGGGCGACTCCAAGTGGCGCAATGGCCACCGCGCCATATCCGGCGTTCATTTCAATCCGAGACGCACGCGCGGCCGGCTGACCCGTTGCCCACGAAGACATCTGCTCAGGAACACACATCGCGGGCGGTCAGTATTCCGCAAGGCTGCTACGGTTCGGGCACGTCGACACGAATTTCAACTTCATGTAGGACGATATCTCCTGCCCTCTCGGGTGCGCTCTTGATGAGGCGCATCCCAAGAATATTGTCTCCATAGCGCAGCAGCGCTGGCTCCAAAGGACACTCACAACGCACCGGTTCTCGCGGATCCTCTGGCCACTGGTACACGATATCTACAGCAGAAATCATCTGGCCATTGACATCCACAGAGATGACATCCTCCGGTCGGATCGTGGGCCAAAACGCAAGCGTCACCTTGGGCTGGGGACCGTTCTCTTCATGCATCACCCTCTCGCACAGACGAAAACGGAATTGACCACGCCGCCGGGATGCATCGCGTTTTAAATCCATCCGCTCGGGTATGTAGGTACCCGTGGGATCAATGCCATCGGGCCCCCATAGTGGAGCAAACACATAGTGTCGCGACCCTTCCCGGAGAAGATCGGGGTCGCGGAGTTGTTTGAGCATCTGCAAAGCCTGTGGATACATGGTAGGGACCTTAACCCCCGCATCTCCCGGAGCGGAAAATCGGGGGCCCCAGTGGTACTGAAAATTTTGCGTGGAAAAGCCATCCGCGCCGGCACCAAAAATATTCGTTACGGCGGCCCGATATTGGGCCAGAGTGTGATACGAAGTGCGTCGATGATAGCCGACCCTCGCTTCGACTTGTGGATAAACGCGGCAACCATGGGGACGCGCAAGCTCCACGAACTCTTCATATTTCGCATTAAAGTCCGTAAAACCGACGTCTCCTGGAGCCACGTAATCGATCAACTCTTCGGAAATCCACCGCGTCACATCCAACCCAACTTTTCGACAGCCTTCTACATGCTGCAAGACTCGAACCCCGAGCTTGAGTTTCCTGCCCTTCCGCCGGCCCGTCTCATCAAGCATCCTGCGAATCTTGCGCACAAAGCGTGTCATATGCTCGTGGGATTCCTCCGCCTGTCCGCGCGGAAAACAGTCCGGCATCCGCGTAAAATTAAATTCGATTCCGTCGATATCAAACCGGTTTGCCGCTTCTTCGACAATCGCAAACAAAAACTCTCGGACTTCTTCCTGGGCATAGTTAAGGGCACATCCCAACTCACGACTTCTCGGATCCGCGCTACGCGAGGTTGGTTTGTAGCCCCTTTAAGGTCCAGTCTGGATGCTGGCGACTCAGTGCTTCGAAAAAATCCGGGTTATGACCATGACGATCATTCATTCGAAACCCCGCAAAAAACTCCATTCCTTGCCGGTGGCATTCATCGATATAGATTTCGACAGGTGCGACACCTTGGTTGAGCAACGGCAACAGTCGCTCATGCTGGAAACGCGAATCGTAGGGGCATTTGTCAGTACGCCAGAAGGTACTCCACCCTTGGTGCCAGATTTCCTGGACCAGTGTATCGATAGCGCCCTCAGAAGCATAATTCCGCACGACATCACGCAATTCCTCTTCTGTCGCGCCGGCCTCGCTCAAATGACACGTCGTATTCGACAAATCGCTGTTGTAAATCACACGACGTTCCCCTAACGGGTTCTGCACCCCTGGCGGAACTGCCACACCAACCCCGGCCATACTGCTGACCCCAAAGACCAGCATGATCCAGCACTTCATCCATAACCGCACTATCATCGTGTCCCTCCGAACTGAGAACGCTACTTATCCGCCCCCTAGTTTTCCCTAATTGAATCGTGGTCGCAAGTCAAACATTTCTGCTGATAGGAATTCCAATTCAGGCCGGCGCCTCGTATTGGGATTCCTATCAGCCTGCGATATCTCTACACTCCCGACCGTCGCGATATGTCCTAGCAGCGGCAATGAGATAGCGCTTGGCAATCGCATGCAGAACGTCCAAGAAATGCTGCGGAGTTTGAAGATTTGAAGAACATTGTCGGTGACGCTTCAATTCTGCTTACTGCCTGCCGTGTCGCCAACGAACGGTTGCTGCGTCGATCCAGGCTGGCGAAGCACACCCGAGCGGAAAGACACTTTCGTGACCTGTTGAGACTTGGGCTGATTGAAAAACCAGTCGCAGTGACATGTGCTGGACGGCGCGATGGTCCAGGGGCACAACTCCACGCCATGCTGTCAACGATCGCCTTCTGTAGGGCATGCGAAATCCCGTATCTCCATACGCCCATTCGCTCTGCCGAACACATAACTTCGCCAGATGAACTGCGACAATGGGAAAGCTTCCTGAACCTCGAGCGCTGGAATGAAGTTGCCGACCTATCAGCGAGTGAGATAGTTGATCTGAGAGATTTTGTAAGAACACCGCTTGCGTTTCGCCAGTACATTCTGGCGGTGGAAAGCATGCACGGCTTCGTCAATCAGCAGCCGTCGTTATACGCACCGCTAAGCGAACAACTGATGAAACAGGTTGCGGTGAATAGCAGTAACGACACCACCAATGCTGCAATTGGCGTCGCAGTTCATATTCGTCGGGGGGATGTTTCAGATAATCAAAATTCGAACCGTTTCACGGGCCTCGACCAAATTGATCGAACGTTACAAAGCATTTTGGAAACGTGCGAAGCTTTCAATATGCCTTGCGAAGTCACTGTACACTCGCAGGGTGCTCCCGAAGACTTTTCCGATCTGAGTGCTTGTGAGCCTGAGCTGAATTTGAACGCCGATCCTCTGCGTACACTTCAAGCACTGGCGCAAGCAGATATCCTGGTAACCGCAAAGAGTTCTTTTAGCTATCTCGCTGCTCTGCTGAGCGGAGGTGTTGTAATCTACGAACCTTTTTG
>CAUZCX010000136.1:0-3470 GCA_963578565.1 Anaerolineae bacterium | reverse complement strand
ACCTTGACCGGCTTCTGCAGTTCATACGCCATGAGGGCAGCGTGACCCTGCACCGAAAGGTCTTCCTTGCCGCCGAAGCCACCCCCATTCGGAACTAGAATAACGCGCACACGCTCCTCTGGCCATCCCATTAATTTAGCGATCTGCTTGCGATCTTCATAGACACCCTGACCCTGTGATAGGATTTCAAGGCCCTTTTCGGAGGGATAGGCTATGGCGCACTCCGGTTCCATGTAACCATGCTCAATGCACTGAGTCTGGTATGTGCCCCGACTAATATAGGTAGAAGTTGCCTCGGCAGCAGTCACATCACCCCTACCGGTCCTTGAACGAGAGAGTACATTGTTCTCAGTGCCCGGATGTACCATGGGACTCTGAGGCTGCATCGCATGCTCCGGGTCAGTGACTACCGGTAGGACCTCGTACTCCACCCGGATATGCTCCACAGCATCCCGTGCCAATTGATCAGTTTCAGCCACAACACCGGCAAGTACATCGCCAATATAACGCGTGACTTCGCCCTCGGCAATCATCAGCGGCCAATCCTGTCTTATCAGCCCTACAAACCTCTCTCCGGGTACATCGGCTGCTGTCACTACACATAATACCCCAGGTGCTTCGCGGGCAGCGTCAGTGTCAATGTGAAGCACTCTGGCTCGCGGATGATCGCTGAATTTGAGGGCTCCATATCGCATTCCATCTATTCGGATGTCATCGGTAAAGAGATGCGTACCGAGCACTAGACCAGACGCCTCGTATTTTGGGTGCGCCATACCGATGTGACCGGACGTCTCTACTGGAAATATCTCCTCCTCAACACGAATCGCTTTAGCCGCACAGGAGATAGCATCTACAATCTTCTTGTAGCCAGTACAGCGACACAAATTGGGCGTAAGGGCTCTCGTGATTTCAGCACGGGCCGGTTCGGGATTGCGCCCTATCAACGCATTGGCCTGCATCACGAAACCAGGAATACAGAAGCCACACTGCACGCCTCCGGCATTGACGAATGCGTTGGCATATACACGGTGCCGGTATTCTCCCAGTCCCTCGACGGTCGTTACCCATGCATCTGCAACTTTCTTCATCGGCGTGACACAGGCAAGTATTGCTTTTTCGTTCAGTTGCACTGCACAAGCCCCACAGGCTGCCTGTGGAGCACATCCATCTTTGGCGGACACAATGCCACAGTGATCACGAAGATACGTCAGCAGTGGAAGTTCCGGATCGCCGCTGTAAGTGACCGAATGATTATTTAGCAAAAATTCCATATTCTGGCCTGACAACCCTATACTACGATTTCCCCTCCACAACTCCCACCATCAGCATCCCAAGCTTCTCAGGCGTAGCCACCTGCGCGACACAATGTTCAAATTTTTTCTTCGTACATTCCCGCAATGCGTTCGCGGACCGTAATATTTCCGTCCAATCCTACTAAGTTCAACAGCGCCACCTTGTGTGCAGCCATTAGTAAGCCATTTAGCACCATAAAAGCCGCACTGTCAAGTCCGCTCCTCCCTTATATAGGGGATGCCCAATGAGGCAGGCGCACCCACACGCTTTCGGAAGGCCTCTGCCCATGTAATGACTACAAGCACGGCAATCGTCAGGATGTAAGGAAGCATGTTTAGCAGCGCGGACGGAATAGTAGTACCCGAGGCCTGCAACCGAAACTGAATCGCATTTATGCCGCCAAACAATAACGCGCCAAGCACCGCACGCGCTGGATTCCAAGTCGCAAAGATAACGAGCGCGATCACGATCCACCCCCGTCCCCCAGTGATATTTTCGGTCCATCCAGGGGTGTAAGAGAGCGACAGATGCGCCCCGCCCAGCCCGACCAACATTCCACCGACAACGGTATAGAGATAGCGCAGCGCAAACACGTTTACGCCCATGGCGTCGGCTGTCTGAGGGCTCTCACCAATCGCCCTCAAGTGCAGCCCAGGACGAGTACGGTAAACAAAATACCAAGCCAAAGGAACGAACAAGTACATAAAGTAAGATAGGATATCACGGTTGAAAGCGGACGGGCCAACCAGCGGCAAATCGTTAAGGAAAGGCAGAGCGATCCTACCAAAACGGGGTCCAATCTGACCTACTAGCGGCATACCTTCAGGACCAAGACGTTGCCCTAGGAAGCTGGCTAATCCTGAACCGAGAATGGTCAAAGCCAGCCCGGATACCACTTGATCCGCGAGCATTGTAATTGTCAGGAATGCATGTACCAATGCCATCGTACCCCCAACCGCCATGGCAGTCAGAACACCGGCAGCCACACTCTCGGTATGAAAGGCAGCCGCGAAAGCAGTCACCGCTCCCATAATCATCATTCCTTCCACACCCAGATTCAATATACCTGCGCGTTCGGTTAAGATCCCACCTACTGTGGCGAACACCAGCGATGTTCCGGCCGCAATAGCGATACTAAGAATCGAAGCTAGAAGTCCTATTTCCATATCTATCCTGTACCACCGACGTGATGATCCTGCCGCTCAGGAGGTGACCGGCGCACTAGCTTGATCTGGTACCGAGCAAGCATCTCGCCGCCCAGCACACAAAAAAGAATAGTTCCCTGTAGAACTAGGGCAACGGAGGCAGGCAGCCCCATGCTGATCTGGATCTGGTCGCCTCCCACCAGCAAAGCTGCTAGCATCGTTGCCACCAACATCGCGCCCCAGGGATTCAACCTAGCTAGCCAAGCAACGATTATACCGGTGTACCCATAGTCAAGATTCAATCCCTGCTGTAAACGATGGGATATTCCTGCAATTTCCACCATTCCCGCTATCCCCGCCAATCCTCCCGAGAGGACCATAACTAGCACTATGTTACGACCAAGGTTAATTCCAGTATAACGAGCCGCGGTCGGATTTTCGCCTATAAGCCTGATTTCGTAACCCCACCGCATCCGGTCCAGAACTAGCCACAACAAAACGGCTGCAGCAACAGCGAGAATAAGACCCCAATGAAGCCGCCCCGAAAATCTTGGTAGTTGCGCAAATTCTCCTATCTCAGCTGATCCAGGAAAGCCGTAACCAGCGGGGTCCTTCCAGATTACGTTGACGAGATGTTGGTACCAAAGAATGGCGACGTAATTCAGCATCAGGGTAGTGATAATCTCATTGACCTTCAAGTAGGACTTGAGCAGAGCCGGCATAAAACCCCAGGCAGCACCAGCCAGCATGCTGGATATTATCATTAACGGTAAATACACCCAGGGGTTCTGCGGTAGGTTTGGAAAAAGCGACGGAAACCAGAGCGCGACCCCGGCCGCTGCCACTCCTCCCATAACCAGCTGCCCTTCTGCCCCAATGTTCCAGAAAAGCATGCGGAAAGCTATCGACACAGAGAGCCCGGTTAAGGTCAGCGGTATCGCCTTTACAAGCGTCTCCGTCACGCTGTAAAACTGTCCCTCCCTCCACTGCTCTAGAGTTCCAAACGCTCCCTCAAACATGGATCGGTAAGTA
>CAUZCX010000135.1:0-3471 GCA_963578565.1 Anaerolineae bacterium | reverse complement strand
GCGCGTATCCCTGAGCCGGGAAGGGTATTCTACGTGGATGTGAGCTACGGGTTCTGAACAGGCAGGCACTCCCGCTTCAAGCTCGGTGACAGTACAACCGAGCACAGTAGCGTGCCCGTGCAGGTCAGTTGCGGGCACGGCCTGGGCATAGGTTATAGGGGTCTGAGAACCCTTCCGAACTTTCGGATGGGGTCTCCGATCCCTCTGCGTAAGCACACCCGACCGCTATCAGAGCGAGCACGAACAGCAGGGTTTTCTTCATCGGGCCATCCTCTACCAGAAATGCCCTCGCAACGCACCAGCTTGTGATCGGACGAGCAAAACAGTGTTTGTCTAACTGGGCGTGGCTGGGTGCCACGGAGGGGAGGACTGGGGGGCTAGTTGCCGTCTTATGGGCCGGGAGGACAGGGTTGGGCAGGTTATTAGTTACCAGTGATCGCCCAGCTCGCCAGCACTGCTAAGCCCGCTAGCGCCATGACCGCACCAGTCAGTCGACTGACGATCTTTGAGTCACGTATCGGAATGACCTTCTCTGCCAACACAAAGATAGCGATGGAGGCGATCCAAAGCAGGTTCATGACGCCGCCAAGGAATAAGAGTCCCATCAGCACCCAGCAGCATCCCAAACAGAATACACCATGTCCTAACCCCATTCGAAACGCTCCAGTAATGCCAGGACGCCAGTGTCTGGAGAGGAAGTGGGCAGGCGATCGGCAATGCTCCAGGCAAACGAGCTTGAGTGGGCTGGCCTGATACACTCCCGCAGCTACCAAGAGTGTGGCTCCTACCATCGGACTGGTCATCACCATCATGGGTGACAGCAACGCCGCTTGATCAAGTCCCCACTGAGCCATAGTCGCTAATGCACTGAACAGGGTCCAAACCGCAACATATCCCAATACAAAGACCATGGTAGGTGCTACGATCGTCCCCTGACGCTCTGCTTTTCGAGCAATGCTCGCGTAAATCATCGTGGTCGGCGTGACGCTCGGTATCATCATACCGATCATCATGATTGCCCACATTAGGAAGACGAGAGCGAAGTCTGTCATTTCCCAAGATCGAAGTCGCACCATTTCCATGGACAGCACCGTCATACCAGCTGACTCTCTGATCAGATAGACCCAGGCCAGCGCGGCCATACCAACGAGCGCGGCAGCGATCACCAGTCGGTCATATCTCTTGACCGCTCTCCACGCGCCTACCTCTACGATGGTTCCCACGACCAGAATCTCTGCCGACGAGCCAAACAACCCTATCTGACGACGCCAGACTGATTGAGGTGTAAGACGTTGAACTGTCCATAACTGTCGGTTAGTTCAAACTCGATACCACCGGTAAGCTTCGACGAGCCCGAACCCATCTCGGCGACCGTATATTCGAACCCATTTGGAAGGTTAATGCGCGCCCGATGTGGCTGGCCGCTATGCGGATTCACTATTGGTGAGCCAGTCGATTCGACCACGCCGGCCACATCCAGGCGTGCCGTTCTTGCCTCGACATCGATCTCAATGTTGATGGGAGCGTAGAGGGTCTTGAGCACTTCGGATGTCATACTGTTGTAGACGAAAAAATGGGTCGCGCCAGGGACGGTCTCCTCCCCGTGAAGGATCTTACGCAGTGCCTCACGTTGATCGTCATCCGCTCGCTCATCGATAATCACCTGCTGCCGACCATTTCCTTCAGCAATTTCTCCCGGCCACCAGAAGCACATCGCAAAGTCAAGGTTGTCCAACCGAACATTCCCAAAGTGACCCTCCTCGATGTGGCCAGCGAGGACTCCCTGACAATTTCCGTGCGTGCTAGGAGCGTTGAACTGGCATGGGCAGCCATAGTTACAGTTACAGTTCCCGTACTCAACACCTCGGAGCATCCATAGGTCTTCCATTTTGCACATCTCCATATTCTACGTAGACAATCAAGTCATCGTATACCCCTAGAAACCTTATGTCCAACTAGTACACCATCATCCTTGGCGGCAGCATTACATCGGGGGAGTAGAACCCTGTTTATAGGTTCAGCTTCAGCGACGGTGGAATAGGGGGATGCCCCATGAGACCGCGGCACGTCAGTAAATATTTTCGAGGTGACCAACGCTCGGCTGTTGAACCTGACCACTATCTTTCCTGCCTCAATCCCAACTGCGATAGGTCGAGAAGGTTTCAAGGTGGTGTACACTCGGCATTCAATTATTCTAGGCGAGCCACTGCCCCAGGAATTATACGGATTTTACTTCCCGTGGGAGCAACCGTCATTGGGGCGTGCCGGGGCACCTCACCGGACGCGCAAAACAGTGCTTGATAGCTAGGTATGGCTGGATGCCACGGAGGGGGGGACTAGGGGCTAGTTGCCGTCTTCTAGGCCGGGGGAACAGGGTGGGCGGGTCACGCTTTCAGTCCCTTCCAAGTACTCACTCAAAGCAATCCACTCACCACATTGCTCACCCATGTTGTAGCTGCCCATACTATACAACTGATTGTTCTCGTCGTAGTCCTCATACGGTCCGTGAAGCAAACCGTCCTGAAGCATCGCAGTCATGTTGACTCTCCTCGTACCTAGGACGGCGAACCCGAAGACGGGGCCGGAATACGGTCTCATCGTCTCCCGATCCAAGTAGACCTCATTCGGCCACTCGCCCTGTTGGACTAGCTCATCCAGATTCCTTGGAGAAGGGGCAGCACACCCAGCCGCTATCAGCACGAGCACGAACAGCAGAGCTTTCTTCATCGGCTAGTTGCCGCTGGGGGGATGCGCCTCTAGCCACTCGGTGGACATCCGTTGGCCTTCGGCTATTTGTTCGCGAGTCATCCGCACATCCGTACTGGTATCGTTTCAGTGGGTCACACCACTAGGAGATTGGTGCTTGTTGGATCTCTAGATTGCTTTTGAAAATTGTGACTTGCGTCGCTCTATCTTGCAGCATGAATGCATCAAAATCTGTATAAAACTGATCCAAAGTCATTCCAAACAGATCCTCAAAAGAATCTTTCCAGCCACTGCCGAGATTCGCATGATCCTTTTCTGCATAGTTCTTATAGTAATCGACAATTATTTTCTTGAAATTACTGTCGTCTAACGACCATAAATACGCTAATGCTACTGCCCCCCCCGCATATTGATATGCAAATTCCCGAGCAATCCCATTGTTGGGATTTTGAGGCGATTCATACAAACCACCTTGATACTCATAGTCCTTCAAGGAGACTATATCTCCGTTGTCGGCAGCAACCCGAATAATATTTCTTGCCTCGTCAAGTTCATCCAACCACTGCTGCTGTGCATCGACACTATTGTCAAATTTTGCAGCTAGAGCGATCCCTGCGAACTGAGCCCCACCTTCTTCTATCCAGTTTGGAAATACGGCTACGAAATCCGTGTCGAATAGATAGGTCTCAGGATCATCTTCCCAACGCTTTGGAATTCCGAACCTCTGAGTTGCTTCAAAATAAAATTTTGTAGAATTCTCATATA
>CAUZCX010000134.1:0-3501 GCA_963578565.1 Anaerolineae bacterium | reverse complement strand
ACTGGTATACGTAAAGCCCGCAGTTCCATTTCAGGCAATACCAATCCCAGAACTGTACTCAACCGAACCCTGTCATCTGGAATGCTCACGGATGAAAAACTCACTAGTGAGCACGCTGCGCACACCAGATGACGCTGCTCCGTTGGCCATTGGGCAGTAACCACATGCATAGAACATCACCAGGACGCAAAACGGTACAAATCAAGCATACAAAGAAACACCGAAGTGGCCACTTGCGAAATGATGGGTGGTTTTCACGGGACAATTATATGAGCGCGTGGTCCCAACTCTAGGTAGGGATTGGGTACTTAGCAACTAACATGGGGTGTTGGATTTACCGAGCTGCATTCCTTCCGACTTGCCTATGTACTAGTCTGAGCGAAGGCATGCAACAAGCCCTCTGAGCTGCCACTACTGGTGTCACTTGCTAATTACGCTTCGTCAACAGATCTGCGGAACTGAGCGTCCTCTTCGTCCTTGTCGTCAGCCGCGTCGAGATTTTCATCTGGATCATCCCAGTCGGCGTCTTCATCTTCCTCAAGATCGAGGGCAACGAGCATGGGGTCTTCATTGTTTTCTTCCATCATGGATATCTCCTAAACCACCATAAATTCTATTACAGCCACCGATACAAATGCGGTCCGAAGTCCGCCTCGTAAAACGGAGAGACCATTGATCCAGGTGGAACAAGCTCGTCAATTTGAGACAAATCTTCATCGGACAAAACCACCCCTAACGCACCAAGATTATCCTCGAATTGCTCCATCGTGCGCGGACCGATGATAGGACTGGTTACTCCAGGGCGCCCTAGTACCCAGGTCAGCGCAAGTTGAGCCAGGGTACATCCCTTTTCCGCAGCAATTGGATCCAACTGGTCAACCAACTCAAATACGCCGTCGGTGAAGCGCCGCGCAATCCCACGAGGCAAGGCGGATACATCGGTAAATCGGCCTTCCTTTGGCATTTTGCCGCGCCGGTATTTTCCTGTCAGCAGGCCCGCGCCGATTGGGCTCCAGGGGATGACGGCAAACCCATATGTTTGAGCCATCGGCAAGAGCTCCCGTTCGATGCGACGATCCAATAGATTGTAGGGCGGCTGCTCACAAACAAAGCGATTCAGGCCAAGCTCTTTCGCAACCCACATAGACTCAACAATCTGCCAAGCACTGAAGGTGCTGCAGCCAATGTAACGTACCTTACCCGCTCGGATCAGGTCATCAAGTGCGCGCAGCGTCTCGTCGATAGGAATGTCCGGCTGCGGACGATGGATTTGGTAAAGGTCGATGTAATCGGTTTGCAGGCGGCGCAGGCTAGCCTCACACTGCTCGATAATGTGACGACGGCTGTTACCAGCAGCATTCGGATCGTCATCTGCCATTTGGCCGTGAACTTTCGTGGCCAAGACTATTTTCGCACGCTTGCCATTTGCCTTTAGGGCCTCACCAGTCACCTCCTCAGATCGGCCACGGCTATACATGTTAGCCGTATCCAAGAAGTTGATCCCCACATCTATGGCTCGATCAATAATTGCATAGGCATCTTTGGTTTCTGTTGCAGCCCCAAAGGTCATGCAGCCTAAACAAATTTCGCTCACCTGCACTCCCGTACGTCCTAATGAACGGTATTTCATTGTGAAAAAAAAACCATTTGTCATTCCCGCCTTGACAGAATTTGGCAATCATAGAAAGCATTCTATTACGCTAGCTCACTCAACAGTGTCATCACTCTTCTGTTGTAACGTCGGCGTTCAGCGGGTCGACAGCCTAGATTATTTTTCCAATGTCTTCCCAAGACTAAACAGGACTATAGCTAGTATCGCCAATATCAAAGCAACAATTTGATATCGATTAAAGGATTCTCGAAATACAAGTACTCCCACGCCAATGGTGGTGGTGATTATTGAAAGGACGGCGTAGATCACATAATAGCTTGCCCCATATTGAGAATAAAGAAAATAAAATCCTATTAACGTAATGAAGATACCTACTCCACCGATAATCATGGTTACCAGGTTGCTGGACAAATTGACTTCTTGGTGTGTCCGCAAGGCAATTGCTGCCACGACAAAACATGCTGCACAAATAAAAACAGCACCTGTCAAATATGAAAAGGCATTATTAGCAATGCTACTTCTTTTTTGGCCGTAAACAAACAATGCATTTCCAAGAGCCGCCAGACCTGCAAACAATAAGGCTTTAGACATCTTTGTGCTCCCTAGAACCAGAACATTCCGATAAAATTAGCCCTGCGTGGTACGTTGATCACTGCCTCCAACAAGGTACTCATAACCATACTACCCACAGACTCTTAACTTTACCCCAACGCATCACGGGCAGCAAGCCCGGATATGCGCGTCGACCGCCATTCTCCACGCAGGCTAACTGTTCGCCACCAATCCGCTGTCAGTACTCCTCACGGAAGCGATTGAATAGAAGGATCAGGTTGTCCCTTTCATGTAGACCGGCTAGTTTGCATCTCGAAGTGGAATCAGTGGCGATTGAAACCCGGGTCGAAGCGCATTCGGACTATCCAACAGATTCAACCGATTCGGCCTGATTATTTCATCCGATGCGATTTCGCCAACGCGAAAGGCGCATAACACGCCGCGAACAGCGCCAGACCGATCAGCTCGATCCACACAAGGTATCCCGGCCACGGACCCAACCAGTCGACGATGCTGGGAACAGCTGGCTTCTGCATCAGCATCAGGTAATTCCCTCCGGTGACCAAGTTGAGTGGATACACAGCAGCCGCGTACAGATTTGTGATTAGTGCCGCACGCCAGCAAGAACGCCAACTTGGCCGGAAGCGCTCCACCCGCATCATCCATAGCACTCCCAGTATCACCGCGCCGTGGCTGCAGAAATACCAGAAGTAGTGAAAGTGCGGAAAGTTGAAGCCCCGCAAGTCCGGGGTGAGTAACGCCTGCGTAGTGCCGGCGAACGCCCAGTAATAAAGAAGCTCGAAGAGCGGGCGACTACGCCGGAGCAGCATCACAATCGCAAGCAGCGCGGCCATGCTGCACAGGTGCAACGGCAGCGCGTAGTTTACATACCATACGCCTACGCGCAGCGCCCACACGTGCCACGAGATCTCGATGCCGATCATGACCACACCTAGGCCAATTCGCGCTCGGCTGCGCGTGTTGAGCGAGCACAGATCACGGGACACAGTCAGCGCCGCAACAAGCACAACCAGCAGAAGGGTCAGCGCCCACAGATGCTGGGGGGACAGAAACAGCAGCGGTTCTGCGGTAAAGGTAGGGGCGAAAAACGCGTTCACGGGATGGTACCCACCACCATTATATCTCCACACACAAGGCGTTTCATCCCATTGACATTCCACCGATTCCTGTTAAAATCCTAGCTGTAATCATTACTACTCACGGCCGTAGCCGCGCTCGTCGTTACCATCGGACCCCGGGTCTGGCGTATGACCTTGCCTAAGTAGCGCGAGCAGCCACAGTACGCGCACAAACCGCCAGACCTTTGTCTGGCGGTT
>CAUZCX010000133.1:0-3664 GCA_963578565.1 Anaerolineae bacterium | reverse complement strand
ATGACTCGGCGGTGGTAAAATCAGCGTGTGCACATAGACTTTTTTACACTTTTTCCAGGAGTATCCTCAGAGTATCTTGCCAGCAGTATCCTCGGTCGCGCACAGGAATCGGGCGCGCTGCACGTTGCCGTTCATGATATTCGGGCTTATGCTAAGGACCGTCATCGTTTGACTGATGACGCGCCGTATGGCGGGGGTGGTGGCATGGTTATGAAACCGGAACCTATATTCGCGGCGGTCGATTCGGTGCTGGGGGCGGAGCGGGATTCCATCCCGATAATTATGATGACTCCTCAGGGAAGGCTATTTTCACAGATAGTGGCCAGAGAGTTGACTCGGTATGAGCGCATAGTGCTGATTGCAGGAAGATATGAAGGTGTGGACGAGCGTGTGCGGAGGCACCTCGCCACAGACGAGATTTCCATGGGGGATTACGTGCTAACCGGCGGTGAATTGCCTGCGCTCGCTGTGATCGATGCGGTCACGCGGCTGCTCCCGGGTGTGCTGGGTGACCCTGGAGCAGCGGCACACGATTCTCATGGTGACGACGGGTTACTGGAGCATCCGCACTATACCCGCCCAGTGGAATTCCGTGGCTGGCGGGTGCCGGACGTGCTGCTTTCCGGCGATCATTCAGAGGTGGCCATGTGGCGTCGGCGGCACGCTTTGCGGCGCACATGGCAGCGTCGGCCGGAATTACTGTTGCAGGCGGCGTTGTCGAAACGGGAAAAGGAGTGGCTGGCTGAGCTCGCGGAGGAATCAGCAACACAAGGAACAACCAATTCTGAGCTATGGAAGTAATTACGATAGATCTACGTTTTCGAAACATGGAGCAGGCAATCGCCGCGTATGTTGTCGTTGGGCAGGGTGGGCCGGTGTTGGTTGAAACCGGGCCCGGTTCCACTCTTGAGCAAGTGCATGCCGGCCTGGTAGATCACGGCATGTCCGCATCCGATATTCGCCATGTTTTTGTCACTCACATTCACCTCGACCATGCTGGTGCGGCAGGCTGGTGGGCAGGGCAGGGCGCACAGGTTTATGTCCACCATAGAGGCGCGCGTCATCTAATCGACCCCTCGCGATTGCTGGGTAGCGCCAAACGCATTTACGGCGAAGGGATGGATGCTCTCTGGGGACCGATGCTACCCGTTCCGGCTGCGCAGCTGCATGAGCTGCGCGACGGCGATGTTGTGTGCGTGAATGGCTTGGAGATTACTGCTGTGGACACTCCTGGTCATGCCTACCATCATCACACGTTGCGCATCGGTAATGTTGCTTTCTGCGGTGATGCCGCTGGCGCTCGCATGCCCGGTGGGCTGTTTATCACGGTTCCTGCGCCGCCGCCGGAGTTTGACCTGGAGGCCTGGCAGCGTAGCCTGGCGCGACTGCTAGGCCTCCATTTTTCCAGAATTTACCTTACGCATTTCGGCTGCGTAGAGGATGTAGCAGAACATCTTGAGGCGCTGGTCTCACGCTTGAATCAGGCCGCCGATTTTGTACGAAAGAGCATGCTCGAGTCGTTGGGAAGGCGCGGGATTATTAACGACTTCGTTAGTTGGAATCGGGAGCGTGCGCTTGAAGTAGGCATGTCCGACGAACAATTCGTTCAGTTTGTAACTGCGAATCCGGTAGACATTTCAGTGGACGGGATTATGCTTTACTGGCGTAAGAAATGGGAGAAAGAAGGGAGTTGATAAGATGATGGCGGGACGTCAATACGCCTGGCAGATAGTGTGTGAGTTTGTGCAGAGCGAGAATCTGCGCAAGCACATGCTGGCCGTCGAAGCCAGTATGCGGCATTATGCATGTCTTTATGGTGAGGACCCGGACAGCTGGGCTCTCCCCGGGCTGCTCCATGATTTCGATTGGGAAATTCACCCATCGCTTGAACAGCACCCGCAGCTGGGTGCGCCAATTTTGCGTGATCGCGAGGTGGCGGAAGATATCATCCAATGTATACTCAGCCACGCGCCACACACCGGGGTTCCGCGCGCGAGCATGCGCGACCGCGCACTTTACGCCTGCGATGAATTGACTGGTCTGATAACAGCAGTCACGCTTGTGCGCCCAAGCAAATCAATTCACGAATTGAAACTGAAATCGGTGCGAAAGAAGTGGAAAGATAAAGCCTTCGCCGCCGGCGTCATTCGTGCGGACATCGAACAGGGGGCGCGAGAACTTGGAGTCGAACTGTGGGTACATGTGCAGAACGTCATCGATGCCATGGGTTCGGTGGCTTCAGAGCTCGGCCTAGATGGAGCAGAATGAGAGCGGATCACGAGTTCACCACGCTGCTATAATCGCTCGTCAATGGCTCAGAATGGCCCTGTATCGGGCAATACAGAATCCCGCCGTTGCCCGGTCTGCGACACTCGGATAGGTGCGGCAGCCACCAAGTGCATTGTCTGTGGTGCGGAGTTAAGCGCTGCTGATGATGGAGATGATGCTCTGTCGGTAGGGAAGCGCGGGGCCTTTGCGGCTGGTGGGCATGTCAGAATCCCGCTTCCGATAATTGTGGCCGGGGTGATGTTGATGCTTCTCGGCGGACTTGCGCTGGTGCTGGTCTCCGCAGGGCATAATCCGTTTGTGGTACCTACGGCTACGGTCACACCGTCGCCGACAGTGGTGCCTACTTTCACTCCGGAACCGACTTCGACAGCCACGCAGCTTCCCACTAGTACTCCGCTACCGCCGGTGGCGCACATGGTGGTGGAGGGCGACACGTGCATTTTGATAGCAGTCACATACGATGTCTCCGTGCAGAGCATCTTGCGATCGAATGGGTTCACGCAGGCTTGTCCGCTTCGCGTCGGGCAGGAGGTAAATGTGCCAGTAACTACCCCTACTGCGGTGGCAACCGCCACTGCCACTATGTTGCCGCTTGCTCTCACGCAGGCGGCTCGGCCCACCCACGTGGTTTCCTCAGGAGAAAGTCTTTCAAGCATCTCCGCTTACTATGGTGTCAGCTTTAGCGTGATGGCGGAAGTCAATGGAAAACTGCCTCCGGATTATGCGATCACCATCGGCGAGACACTCAGCATCCCGGTGGATATGCCAGTGCCAACCGCCGGGCCTACTCCCACGGAGACAGCGCTTCCACCTTACGCAGCTCCGCGGCTGCTCAATCCGCCAGACGGCGCGGCTATTTCTTCGGTCGAGCAGACCGTAAGCTTGCAGTGGACTTCGGTGGCCACTCTGCGCGAGAACGAAGTTTATCTTGTCTCGATCGAGGATGTGACCGAGAATTCCGCCCACCGCATTATCGATACGACACTGACCACACGCTATATCTTGGGAGTGGATATGAAGCCGCATGAAGCCGTGCCGCATGTGTTCAGATGGACGGTGGTAATAACGCGACAGATTGGGATGACTGCTGATGGAAGGCCTATGTATCAGCCTGCGGGGGCTACATCCGTGGAGCGGACTTTCACCTGGACGGGTATCGGAGTTGCGCCTCTGGAATCCTCCACGCAGGAAGCGGAACAATAGTGCCACCAACGGGCGAGCATGTCATAGGCATAGTTGGCGGTGTGGGTCCGCAAGCTGGAATTGACCTCGCGAGCAAAATTATAAGTCAGACGAGGGCTAACTGCGACCAGGAGCATCTACCGGTGGCGTTGCTCTCGTTGCCTGCGCACATCTCCGAACGAAATGCTTTTTT
>CAUZCX010000132.1:0-3694 GCA_963578565.1 Anaerolineae bacterium | reverse complement strand
TATGTCGTAACGGTCGCCGCTCACTTCCCGAAAAGTAATACTGCCGTGCTGAGGATGATAAGGTTGCACATCTTCATTGGCGGAACGCGTTTCGCAGCGCGGCAATGTGGGCGGGAGTAGTTCCGCAGCAGCCGCCAATTAGCGTAGCTCCGGCTGCTCTCCAGCGGATGGCGTAAGCGGCATAGACTTCCGGTTTTATCGCATCTGTCTGCACCCAGTTTCCTTGTTTGTCACGAAAACCCACATTGCCATATGCGCCGACTGGGAGCGAAGTGTTGGCACGCAGGCTTGCTAGCGGAAGGTGCATCTCTGGGGCGGAGGTGCAATTGATGAGCAGTGCATCCGGGTGCATCTGAGTAAGCGCCTTGGCGGCGATGGAGAGCGGCTCGCCGGAAAGCAGTTGGCCATCACGTCCGCACACTATGCTTGTCAGAGTCGGTCGGCCGGTGGCGACCGCAGATCTGGTTGCGGTCACAGCTTCATTCACGCTGTTCATTGTTTCCACTAGTAGCACGTCCACACCGCATGCCGCAAGGCAGTCAGCCATGGCATTGTGTTCGGCTGTCAATGCTGCGGCGGGCGGTGTGTGCTGGGGAGCGTAACTGTCTTCGAGCGGCGATATAGATCCGGCCACGTAGGCGCGCACGCCGGTCACCTTGATTGCCTGCCGTGCGATTTCCACCGCGCGATGGGTTAACTCCTGCGCCCGCTCGCCGAGCCCGCTTGGTTCCAGGTTGCGCCTGTGGGTGCGGAAGGTGTTCGTCGTGATTACCTGCGCACCGGCGCGCAGGTAATCCAAATGAATCTGCAGCAGGGTATCGGGTGCCTCCAGAATAGCGTGAGCCGACCAGAGTGGCAGGCTGATATTTACCCCGCGTCGGTCGAGCTCGGTGCCGGTAGCCCCGTCTAACAGCAGCAATCCGGCTCGCATCCGTTGCCGGAATTCTGAACGCTCTGTGCTCTCGATGTCGCTTTCTGTCATCAGTCGGGTGATGGGTGTTCGGGCCTCATTATAATAAGGAGTTCGCGTTTAGCGCGTTGGGTTGTTCATCAAGCCACCCCACAACCACTGTGGATATATGAAGGCGCCAGTGTTGCCGGTGTGGTGTGGATTGGAGGCGTCAAGCGCGGCCGCCCACGAAGCGACCACATCATTGGCGTGCAGCCTTGAGCCATCATGAAAGCTAACATCCGGGCGCAGGCGACAGACCCACTCGCTGGCGGTTACATCCGGTTTACATCCCTCGGCCAATCGCGGCTCAATCTGGGCGGAACCGTGCGCGTATCCAAATAATCCCTCCAAAACCTGCTGACAGGCAGCCATAGATTCTAAATCGGTCTCGTCCGCGCAATACAGACTGAGCGGCTCAGCGTTTTGCATGAAAATGAAGCGGTCTGTTCCTGGGTCGCTCAGATGGAACTGGGGTGCCCCGAACGGGGGAACGCGCAGGTTAGCCACTCCGGCGCGAGTGGCGTAAGCACTGGTTCCGTGCGCGATGGGTATCGCCGGGACGAGCGTGCTGATAGTGTTATTGATGCGTGTATAAAGTGCAGTTGCTGTGGTTATATCTGTTACCCCTGCCGCCTGCACAAGCAGCTGGTACAGTTGAGGATGCGGGCTTCCAAATTGTCGGCTGTGCTGCCCGAAATGAAAATTGAGGAAACTACTGATGTGAGCGTAGTCAGCTCCCCAGCCTAACAAGTGAAAACCGGCCAATTCTCCGCCGGTGGCCTGACTAATAAACGGGGCTGATTCCATCAATATGATGGTGACCTCTATGGCCAGGTTTGTGCGCAGCTGGCGCTGCAGCTCCTCGGCCACCTGCCCTGGTTCCGGAAGGTAGAGGCGGTAGACATCGTGGTAATACAGCGCGCTCTCAAAGCCGTGTGGGTATCCGGCGGCGGAAAGCAGTGCATGCGCAGCCGGCAGGTCGAATTTTGGCCACTCGTCTCCGGAACAGCCGTTCGGAATGCTGCACGGCGTGAAATGCGTGGCCAGTTCCGATCCGACCGGATATGTTGCTGAAACAATAGCGTGCCGATCGATTCCCAATGCCACCGCCCGGCGCACGCGCTTGTCGTCAAAAGGATCGAAGGTATTATTCATGCCAAGGTACAGCGTGTTTGTGCTTTGAACCGGGATGAATGTCAGGTTGTCATCCTGCTGCACAGCTTGGTAATCAGCCGCGCGGAGGTTTGTAATCGCGTCGACCGCGCCAGATCGTAACGCCGCCAGCCGTGTCTCGGCCTCGGCCTCCCAGCGAAAGACCAGTTCGCGAAATGGAGCCTGTTCCCTCCAGTATCCCTCGAAACGGGTAAAGCGCAGTGCCTGTCCGCGTAGCCACTCCTCCAATTGCCACGGTCCGGTTCCGATAGGGTGCCCGAGAATCTCGCCGGTGCCGCCGGTGGCCTCGATCCAGCTGCGCGGTTGGATACCAAAGACCGGCAGTGCCGCCTTGGCCGGAAAGGCTGCATCGGGCGTGCATAATCTGAATCTTACGGTGAGGTCATCCAATGCGGCAATTGTGCGCATGTTGCCGCCCTGCGCACAGCTCGAGCTGTGCGCAATCAGGTACACGGAGGTCGGTTTGGGGGTGGGTCGGGGAATGATACTGGGAACCTGCATGATCACCGCTGGTGGCGGCAGCGTACTGATTGCAATCGGGCTGTGCGTGGGCGCGCTCTGCTGTGTCTGTTGGTACCCGTTGCAAGCTTCCATGGCGAGGGCGATCAGCAGGTAGAAGGTGGCTGCTGATCGCCGGGTGAAGGTATGTATCATCACAGTTATTTTTGGGCAGGCTCTGGTATTTGTCAACGCTGTATCGAAATCTGAGGTCATGTTGACAGCCGCAAAATCAGATGTTATTAACTCGCGGTCCGGTAATGGGTGTGCCAGTGCGAGCTTGGTAGGGAAATGAGTATGGGTCGTGTAGCCCCAGGCTCTTTACGTTTCTCGCGGCGCTGTGCGTCGTCTCGGATGATCATAATATCTATCATTGAAGGCAGGAGGTAGTATCTCAGATGTCTGACCGAATGACAGGCCAGGTGCAGTGGTTCAGTGCGTCGAAAGGGTATCGGTTCATTGGGAAGGGCTATGGGGACGATGATGTGTTCGTGCATTTTTCTTGGAAAAATTTCGATAAATTTGGAGGGGTAAAATAACTCTTGAAGGCGCAGCTACTGGAGTACACGGTCGAGGAGGGCGCAAATGGCTTATGGGCTGTGCAATACGTCGACTGAGACCGGCACAGTTGGGTGAACACATGATCCGGGGAACTTCCTGGATGTTCCTTAAAATGTAACGCCAGAAATAGCAGAAAGATATGAGCGTAAATATTGCTGACTCGGGCTAGAATTAGTGTATAATATTCTCAGTGTAGTTGCTTAAAGCGCGATCGGAATGAGTGTACGTAGAATGAAGATCCGGAAGCAGTGGGTGCGCTTCCTGGGCAGGGCCCCGGGATTTGAATTGTTTTTGCGGAGATGTGGTGGTGGGCCCGGCGCTACCGCCTTTCTCAAGCTAGGAGGCCGGTACTATGCAAGTAGAGTTTTATGATGTGAAGAATCGCATGAAGGTAAAACTGGAGGAAAGCCAAATATCAAAAACCAGTTATTCCTCAACCACTAAGAGCGGTGCGGTGCGAATACGGTACGCTTTCCGAGGGAAGCTGCCCGATGGTCGCAACGTGACGAA
>CAUZCX010000131.1:0-3729 GCA_963578565.1 Anaerolineae bacterium | reverse complement strand
ATGAATTCGGCTGGAGCATCGATCTGATCCAAAAGAGCATTTCCCTGATTATGCGCTGGGATCTCCACACCAAGCAGCACAGCCACTGTCGCCGCGATATCTACTTGCTTCCCATCCGCATATATACCAGGTTTGATCCCTTGCCCGACCGACACAAGCGGCACTCGTCGAACCACAGGTTCATCACCTCCATGACCACCGCTATCGATATGACCGTGATCCGAAGTGACAAATACCGCGGCTTTACTCAAATCAATCTCACCGATAAGCTCTGCGATCAAGAGGTCAGCTGCTACGGCGGCCTGGGCATATTCCTCACTGTCGCCACCGTAGCCATGCCCAGCTGTGTCAACACCCGGCAGATGTATGAGCACAAGCTCCGGTTCCAGTGAAAGTACTCGCCGTGCTGCTTCTACCAATTGCTCATCGAAGGCCAGAATATCACCATACGAACTGTATACAGACGGTTCGGATAATACGTGCAGTTTCACGTCCTCTTGATCAAAGAGCGTGCCCCAGCCGGATGACCCAACGATAGATGTATCCAATCCACCCCTGCGCGCCGCTCCGAAAATAGTATCTATTTCAATCCTGCGTTTAATGTCGTTCGAGCTAACACCACTCTGCTCCGGCCATGCTCCAGTTCCTATGGCGGTCCACCCAGGGAAGGAGAGCGACGGTTGCCCGACCTCCAAAACACGCTGCGCGCCGCGTGTACGCATCCGGTTCAGTTCTGGAAGCTGTCGAGATACATCCACCCTCAGTCCATCTACCACAAAGATCAGCACTTGATCCGCAATTGAATCACCACCTGGTCCAGCAGTAGCTGCGTCGCGATAGATACCCGTATACTGGGTAACACTCTGGTAGCTATAAGCAAGTAGTGGGGGCGCTCCGAACCGAGACCATAACATTAAAAAGACGGGGATTACAACAATCGGCCAATGCCGCTTCCAAATAATTCCCGTATATATTTCGCTCATGGCACAAGGTACCTGCATAGGAACCCCCTCAAGCAGCCAATATAAATATATATGACAGTCCCCATCAAACTACGTCGTTAATTAAAAGCGCCGCAGCGGATTACACCATGGCGCTTTGCACAACATTGGTTTTTCCAGGACGTCCTAGAACAAGCCAATCACCTTTCCGGTTTCGATGTCAATGTCCACATCGTAATATGCCGGCCTAGTAGGCAGTCCGGGCATAGTGCTCATCTCCCCCAGCAACGGATAGAGAAACCCGGCGCCAACGCTGGCACGAATATCGCGCACAGGCACGACAAAGTCTTTAGGAACACCCTTCAATTTGGGGTCATGGCTAATGCTAAGATGCGTCTTTGCCATGCACATCGGCAGCTGATCGAACCCAACACGATTGTAGAGTTCGATCTTCTTTTCCGCCTCCGGAGAGAACTCGACACCCTTCGCACCATATATTTCCGTGGCAATAGTCTCAATCTTTTCCTTTATTCCCATTTCCAATGGGTACAGGAACCGAAAGTTGCTCGGTTTCTCGGATACGGCCATCACGGCTTTTGCAAGCTCAACCGATCCCGCACCTCCCTCCGCCCAATGGTTGGACATAACCGCATCCTCAGCGCCAGTTTCCAGCGCAATCCTGCGCACAAGCGCAATTTCAGCATCTGTATCATCCGTAAAGCGGTTAATTCCCACTACTACAGGCACGCCAAACCGTAGTGCGTTCTTGATGTGCTTCACCATGTTGCAGCAACCGCCATGAAGCAATTCGAGGTTCTCTTGAGTATATGCAGAGTCAAGCGGCCTGCCGGCCACCACGGTGGGACCACCTCCATGCATCTTCAAGGCACGAATGGTCGCCACCAAAACCACAACATCCGGCACAAGACCACTGTAGCGGCATTTTATGTTGAAAAACTTCTCCATACCGATGTCAGCACCAAAGCCAGACTCCGTGACTACGTATCCAGATGGCCCCACCAATTTCAGCGCGATCTGATCAGCCACAATGGAACTGTTCCCGTGCGCAATGTTCGCGAAGGGGCCGGCGTGCACAAAGGCCGGCGTGCCCTCCAGTGTTTGCATTAGCGTAGGCATTATTGCGTCCTTCATCAACACGGTTAGCGCTCCACTCGCGCCAAGATCATCAGCCGTAACCGTATCCCCAGCATTACTTGTTCCAATAACCATCCTACCTATTCGTTCACGCATATCCGCCAGATCTGTAGTCAATGCCAAAATGGCCATGATCTCACTAGCTACTGTGATGTCAAAGCCGGTTTCTCGCGTGCGTCCCTTCTCTTTCGGACCCTTCCCCACGGTGATCCCACGCAGAAAACGGTCGTTCGTGTCCAGAACGCGCTGCCACGTGATGCTATCCGGATCAATGTCCAGCCTTACAAACCGACTCCGTTCCTCATCATTCAATTCATTAGGTTCGACCTTGTCGATTTCCAGTTTCTGCAGCCGTCTCAGCATTACTGGCGAAAAGCTACGGCTGCCATCCTTAGATGGAGGACACAGTCTACCGAACAGTGCTTCATCAGTTTGAGTAGATTCATGAAATATACGCGCATCTATGGCCGCCGCCAGTAAATTATTGGCCGCAGTGATGGCGTGAATGTCACCAGTTAGATGTAGATTAAATTCCTCCATCGGTATGATCTGACTGTACCCGCCACCAGCTGCCCCCCCCTTAATTCCGAACGTCGGACCCTGGCTAGGCTGCCTGATACAGGTAATCACTTTCTTATCCAAATGAGCGCCAAGTGCCTGGCACAGGCCGACTGTTGTGGTCGTCTTTCCCTCGCCCAGAGGCGTCGGTGTAATGGCGGTAACGTCAATGTACTTCCCATTGGATACGTCCTTCAATCGGTCCCTCACAGAAAGTTTCACTTTAGCCTTATGTCGTCCATACGGGATCAGTTCTTCCTGGTCCAGACCTAAATCTTCCGCTATTTCCCACACCGGAACAGGCTGAACAGATTGCGCAATCTCAATATCACTCGGAACAGGCGAGAGTAATTCAGTTAGTTTTTTGGGCATGTGGTTACCATTGATTCCTGTGTTGTTTATAATATAATTGCCAGCCACCATGTCGCAGCAACCTAAGTCGGCTATTTCGACTACCAGCGGCCGCGCTCCAACCGGACGTTGGGGTTTGGCAGGGACGCTTCGCTGACACGCTCCATCTTTACAGCACATGCTTTGAATTCTGGGATTTTTGCCTTCGGGTCTAGGACGTCAATCGTCAGCACGTTAACCGCTGCCTCGGCAAAATGCATTGGAATGAACACCACTCCCGGGCTGGTTTTATCAGTTACTCGGGCACGTAGCACCACATCGCCACGCCGGGACGAAACTTTTACAGCGTCGCCATTATCCAGGCCATTGCGAGTTGCATCTATTGGATGTACATCCACGCGGGCCTCAGGATAGAGTTCGCCTAGCTTCGAATTCCTTGTCATTGTCCCACCGTGCCAGTGTTCTAGCAGCCGCCCGTTGGTTAGGATGAATGGGTATTCGTCGTCCGGGCCTTCAACTATTGGCACATATTCAAGCGGAAAAAATCTTGCGCGCCCTGATGGAAATGTCTCGGCGAACAGGTAGGGCGTCCCAGGATGTTCCTCGTCTAGAACTGGCGTTTGCAATCCATCTTTGTCAATCCGCTGATATGTGATACCACGATATTCTGGTACGACACTGCCCATTTCGCGCATTATTTCTTCGGGCTCACGGTAGTCCCAGT
>CAUZCX010000130.1:0-3735 GCA_963578565.1 Anaerolineae bacterium | reverse complement strand
AAACTCTCGGAGTGCCTCTGGACGATATTATTATCTACTCCTCCGATACAGATTTCACACCCTTTGACACTGGAGCATACGCATCCAGTACCACCTTCATTTCTGGCGGGGCAGTCCAGAAAGCTGCACTACAAGTGCGCGAGCAGATCTGCCAGCGCGCCGCATTGATGCTGAACACGACTGCGGATGGCATGACAATACACGACTGCCATGTATACGCGAACGACGGACGCAGCGCGAGCATAGCCGATATAGCTTTGCACAGCCTACACACCGAGGATCAGCAGCAAATCATGGCCACGGCCTCGCATATGTCGCATCACTCTCCCCCGCCATTTGCGGCGCAATATGCAGAGGTAGAAGTTGACATTGATACTGGCCAGGTCACTGTCAAAACACTTGTAATGGCAGTCGATTGCGGAACCGCAATCAATCCCGCTACAGCAGCGGCCCAGATTGAAGGCGGAATGGTACAGGCTCTGGGTTATGCCGTTTCGGAAGAGATGCCCTACGATGAAAATGGGCGAGTCCTCATCAGGCGTTTCGGAGATTACCGGATTTTTCAGGCTGACGAAATGCCTGCAATGGAAGCTATACTAGTTCCCAGCTATGAGCCCACCGGCCCATACGGGGCCAAAGCTGTAGCCGAAATCCCTATGAATGGTGTGGCTCCAGCAGTAGCAAATGCAGTGTTCGACGCGGTCGGATTACGAATCCGCGAGCTTCCGCTTACTCCGGAACGCGTGTGGCGTGCTCTGCAGGATTCTGGATGATCATCGCTGGCAAGATTGCTCTCATTACTGGCGGCGCACACCGAGTCGGTAAAGCGATCGCACTGGAATTAGCACGCGCAGGCGCACACGTCACAATTAATTATCATCGGACATCGAAAGCGACCGCCTGTGCCACGGCAGCCGAGGCGGAGGCTTTGGGCGTACGCGCGCTACCCGTGCAAGCAGACCTGAACGATTCGGACCAATTGAAAGCCATGATTACAGTCACTAAACAGAAGCTTGGGCCTGTCAGCATACTGGTCAATGCAGCCTCAGTCTTCCAAAAAACACCCTTCCCGACGGAAGATATAACCGACTGGCATCACGTCACTGACACGCTTATCCACGGTGCATTCCAGTGCGCAAATGCGGTTGCACCCGCAATGCAGGCCGTAGGCGAAGGCGTCATACTCAACATTCTAGATCTAATGGCCTGGCAACCGCGCCGCGGTTTCGCGGCCCACTCAGTGGGAAAGGCCGCACTGTTGGCACTCACTAGGCAGTTGGCCGTGGATCTCGCGCCGACGGTGCGTGTCAACGCAGTCGCTCCCGGACCGGTACTACCGCCTGAGCACTATTCCAAAGAAACGAAAGAGCGTATCGCGTCCCGAACGCTGCTCAAGCGCTGGGGCAGTCCGGGGGATGTCGCCCGTGCAGTAATTTTTCTGGTGGAGTCGGACTACATCACTGGCGAACACATAACCGTGGACGGCGGTGAACGATACGGGAGTTACCAGTGACGCTGACGCCTGACCAGATTGAAATCACCGACCTACACCTACGTGCTATCATAGGCATCAACCCAGACGAACGTGATAACCTTCAGGACGTACTCATCAACATCACTCTGGATGTGGACGCGCGCCCTGCAGCCGATTCCGATAGCATCGCCGATGCGGTAAACTACCGCACAATCACCAAAGCCGTCATTGAACTAGTGGAAAATTCGCGTTTTTTTTTGTTGGAAAAGATGGCAACAACAATTGCGCGCGTTTGTCTAGACAACCCACGCATCGAACGCGCGCGGGTGAGTGTGGAAAAACCCTCCGCGCTGCGGTTCGCAGCCTCGGTAGGGATCACCATCGAGCGCACTCGCGATGACCTCTGATACGCCCGTTCAGCTATGAATCGCGCTTATCTCTCGCTCGGCTCTAATATTGCCCCTGAAAAGAACCTTCCTACCGCGGTATATCTTCTAGGTGAATACGGCCTGGTGCGAGCATCTTCCCACATATGGGAATCGCCTCCCGTCGACGGGAAGAATCAGGCGAATTACCTCAACGCAGCCGTGCTGCTGGAGACCCAGCTTTCAGCGACCATCTTGCGCCTCCAGGCTATCATCAATATAGAGAACGTGCTCGGACGCTCCCGGGATCCACAGAACCCACACGCGCCACGGCCAATGGATATCGACATCATGCTCTTCAATCGCGATATAATCTCGCTTGGTCACCGTCACATTCCCGACGCTGAGATTCTGGAGCGCGCGTTTGTGGCGCTGGCACTCGCCGAGATCGACCCGGACTACGTCCACCCAGAAAATGGACAGACGCTTGCGGAAATTGCAGACAGTTTCGACGATCCAGATTCGGCACTAAAACGACGAGATGACCTACATCTCCTAGCACAAATAGGAATACCAACTACTCATGTCTGACCAAACTCTTAACTCGCTCGCTCATCTTTTCGACGACCCAATTGACCAATCACGCATACGCGAATCCGTACGTGCCATTCTAGATAGCATAGGTGAGGATCCTGAGCGTCAGGGCCTCCGCGATACGCCCGAACGAGTCGCCCGAATGTGGGCCGAGATGCTCGATGGCTATCGCACAAATCCGCAGACGTTAATAAACGATGCGCTTTATGATGTCTCTTACAACGAGATGGTGCTGGTGAAGGATATAGAGTACGCCAGCATGTGTGAACACCACATGATGCCGTTTTTCGGACGCGCGCACGTCGCGTACATCCCTCGCGGAAAGGTAATCGGTCTGAGCAAGATTCCGCGCATTGTGGATATGTTCGCCCACCGCCTACAATTGCAAGAACGCATGACCCGGCAGATAGCCGATTTCCTAGACGAGGTTCTCCGTCCTCTCGGCGTGGGTGTCGTAGTGGAGGGTTTGCACCTCTGCAGCATGATTCGCGGAGTCAAAAAGGCAAATGTGCGTATGGTCACCAGCGCCATGAGCGGGGGTTTCCTAAAAGATCCGCGAACCAGGGCGGAATTCATGGAGCACCTAGGCCGCTCATCGAGCGACATGCTGTAATAATAACATTCACCATGTTTGCATCTAGCATCATTATGGTGTATATTCTTTACCAAAATAATCATATTCAGACCAGGCGCCTGTAACCCCCGGATGAATGGGCTTAATGGCGAAGCCGGTGAGAGTCCGGCGCTGACCCGCAACTGTAATCTGACAATATTCAGTCAGAAAGCCAGGACGACCGCCTGAATCTAAGTTCGATCATCCCTCGAGGCACGGGGATGGGAACACTGGCAAAATCCAGCAAAGCCCCTCCGTCCTAAAGGTGGAGGGGCTTTTTTTTACCAGCTACACGCGGTGACCTGAAGACACTGACGGGTCAGCACAGTGAAAGGAACAGTGAAACTCGATGACTTACAAACCCTGCGCAATGATCGTGTTCACCTTCAAGTGCACCGCACTACTTGCCGGTTGCGCGTTTCCGCACAGTAATTTCCCGAGCAAGGAAACCCAAGGGATAGTGATCTCCACGGATAGCCTCGATCGCGAAATCATGCTCGCAACCCCGCCTCGGCGAATTGTAAGCCTGGCTCCATCCAACACAGAGATTGTCTTCGCTATCGGCGCTGGAGACCGGCTGGTCGGACGCGATGAATTATCCGACTTCCCCACCGAGGCCCTGGATGTGGAGAGCATTGGCAGTTTATACCCTAAAGTCAACACCGAAGTGGTGATCGCGCTAGAGCCGG
>CAUZCX010000129.1:0-3757 GCA_963578565.1 Anaerolineae bacterium | reverse complement strand
TGTTGCAGCCAGGCCTGCATTACCTCCAGCAAGAAGATGTGATTTTTTCGTGGGTTCAGCACCCCAGAGGTGCTGAACAAATGTACATCGGGGGGGATGCCCATACGTTTCCGCCAAACCCCTCCATCGGAATCCGGCCGCACGAACTGTGGCCCCACTCCGCAATAAATCACTTCGGTGCGCTCTCCGAAGTGCGGCGCAATCTGCTGCAGCTGCTTTCGCGAGAACTCGCTAATAGTGAGTAGGCAGTCGTAACGCTGGAGTAAACTTTTCTCCACCCACCGCGCGCCCCGAAGGCTTTTGTCAAGGTGATAAACCATGCCCACCACAGGCACGCGCAGCAGCCTGCCAATCCACGGGCTGACCAGCCCGTATGAGTATGGACTGTGGTCACGGATGACGTGTGGGCGAAAACGCAGCGCAGTACGCAGCAGACCCGGGAACGCCATCAGGCCCAGCGATTGTGGAAACTTCAGCCCGCGTGCGGAAATCAAGCGCATTCGTACGCCCGGTGGCGCTGTACACACCAACCGGTTCACCCGTGGAATGACAGCCTCGATGGAATGACCACGGCGCGCAAGCTGCGCAAGGATTTCGTAATCGGCGCGCGCACCGCCAGAGGTAATTGCGAGCGCGGTCTGGATGGCGAGTACGCGCATCAGCGCCGCGAACCACCGCGTGGCGCTCGTAATACCTGACGCACTCTTTGCCCCACTAATAGTCGGAGTGAATACCACATCTCCCAGAACCTGTAGCCAGACGCGAACAATATCCGCTGGAACCCTGATTGAATCTCGTCCAAGAGACATTGTGGCTTTTCGCACTGCAGCCACACCATTCCAGTTGAAGTGTCACTGTCGTTTTCTTTCTCACGGCCCGGCCACCGTCTATCAGTAAGGATCAAGCTGGCCACGCGGTGCGGCAACACTACCTCATGGATCAGTTTTCGCGTGCCCTGACCCCATGGGTCTGGCGAATAATCATCAAAGAGGATACCAATGCTTTCAGCAGCGACCCGCAGGGTGGCATAGAAGTCATGGCGCACAGAACGATTTCCATGGCCGGCGTCTATGAAGGCCAAATCTACCGGCGCACCGCTGAATTCTCGCATGACCGCAGCGGAGTACCCCGTCGATTCCCGAACATGTTCCAACCAACCGGGCTGCGCTGCCTGCCTCCACACCTCGGAGCGGGTAAGAGAAGCTACACTAGGCTCCCCAGATGCATTCAAGAGAATCGGCCATCTGATAGGCTCATCTGACGAGACCATGTCAACCGTGTGAATGACGCCGCGAATGCCGTAATCACACATCGCCCACGCCATGCAAAGACAGCCATACCCGCGGCCGGTACCAAATTCCAGCACGGAGGTTGGCCTTTGTTTTGCCACCAGTGCATAAAGAAGGACGCCGCGTTCATAATTCGCGCGAAAAAAAGACCCATCTGCCCGACGACGCAATGCCATCGCATCGCCCAGCTTCCAGAATCTCTCCACAGGCGGAAGCTTGACAGCAAGATTTTCCACAAATTCATGAACTTTGAACACATCGAGTGTGTTTATTACAGTAATCGAAGATGGTGCTCCAGTCATGGAGAGATTCTGGTCAATTCATCGGCCAATACGGGTGACCTTTAAGGTATTCCGCGATTGCTTCTGCCATCACTCTATAACCGTACGCGGACATATGTCCGTTTCCTCGGAAGCCAGAGATTGCCGGTATGTCATCGTTGCCACGTTCATAATCCGGGTCATATTGCACAAGATAGGCTGTTTCTATTTCGGCACGAGACCGTAGTGCCGGGATCAAATCGAGAAACAGCACCCCAGCATCGGACGCTAACTGGGCGACAAAACGCTGTGGCTCATTAGGATATCCCGTTTCCGGCAGCTGCCGATGATCTGGAATCGCCACCACCAACATGGATACATTACGCTCAGTCAGCATTGATACAGTCGCAGCGAACCACTCACTATAGGTATTCCAGCAAGTATTCATAGGTTCGGTTTGTGTGCGGAAAAAAGCTTCGCATCCGGCCTGTGAATTAGAAGGGTCTCCCACAAGCTGCTCCTCTTCAATCTGCCTACGGGCCTGCGCCTGCTGCTGCACTATGCTGGCCTTCAGTTTGTGCGCGAATCGCAAAATGGCAAGTTTTTGCTCAAGATCTACCACACTGGAGCGCGCCCAACGCATGAGGGAAGTCCCGTAAACTTGCTGCAAAGGCCGGGCGAGAAAATCGCGCTGCAGGCCGCGCATGTCGCTAATGTCATTCGGGAAAAAGGCCAAAATAACCAGGTCAGGCTCAAGCGCAAGGCCACGCTCTTTCAGATAATAGTACTCATCAACAATAGTGTATCCAGAAACACCGGCATTTAACACCTGGGTGGTCACATGCGGGTACAGGGCGGTATCCAGCAATCTTTCTAGCTGTGCTGGCCAGGTGTCTTCGTTAGGAACGTACGGGCCAAATGTAAACGAATCCCCAATCGCAAGGATACGCACGTCGTGGCTGCCATCCACCTCTTCAACGTTGCGCAAGCCGTCTGAATTAGTCTGCACATGATAGGGGCGGTGCGGCCAGATTGCCCATACTCCGTCTTGGTTTGGGGCAAGGTCGCCACCACCCTCCCCGCGATTAAAGAAATATTTCACCACCCCGAACTGGCATAGATTGGGCTCGGGCATCATGCAATGAAACACCGTCATGCGCAAGCCTGCCTCCATAAGCACAAAGGCGGCAACACAGATGGCCGCTAGCGCCAGAAGGTTCTTTCTTCCAGGATTATTTACAGGCATGCCTCAAACCCATGGCAAGCGCGTATGCCTCAGCAACACGGCTAATGTCAAGTTCTGCCTCGGCGCGCTGCCGCGCCCGCGCCCGATAATCAGGCAAAGACGCTAGAACGGTTTCTACCGCCGTCGCCATACCCTGCAGAAATTCCTCACCATAGCTCCATTGTTCAGTAGGTACAGCAATCCCGCCTGCACCGACAAGTTCCGACGCCCCGCCCCATGAGCCGCACACAACGGGAAGACCGCACGCCAGCGCCTCCACCACCACGTTCGGGCACCAGTCTCCCAGACGCGGATGCAGTAGCACGTCGGCCTGTCGCATCTGCTGCGGCATGTCATCATTATCAATCGCACCTACCACTTTTATGCGCTCACTAGCTTCAGAATTCTGATGACTGAAATCGGCGAGCTGCCGTCGGCAAATCCGACCTAGAGTGCCCACGACATGCAGTTCAAGATCATGGCTACGCCACAATCGCGCGAACACCGGCAAGACGGTTCCAAGCATGTATTCATGCCGCAACGAACCCGCAGCCAGAAGCCGCAACCGCCCGCTGTGTCCCAGGCCCGGTCGAAACCAATCCAGGTTGACACCGTTGTGAATGATGGAATAGCGCTCGCGCCGGTTGTAAAGATGAGTGTCCGCCATCTCCTTGCAGAAAACAGATTGATAGACCACGTGATCGGCCCAGAGTAGGTCACGCTGCATGCGATAATTCAATCTCATAGCACTTGGACTTAGCGCGCGCTTCTGAAATCCATGTGGTTGCGCGCGGTTATCAAAGTAGCTTGGCAGCATGAAACCATCCATCCGTAGCACAGTGCGTACGCCCCACAGACGGCACAGACGATGAAACCAGTCTCCCCAAGAGACGCTGAAAAGCAGCGCGGATTGTGCACTACGCAACCGATTGTGAGTGACCCGCATACCCTGTCCATGAAACTCTTGCGCCAGCTTGCGTGAA
>CAUZCX010000128.1:0-3827 GCA_963578565.1 Anaerolineae bacterium | reverse complement strand
TAATGATGTGCAGATTGTAAGTCACCTCGTCGGCTTCCACTCGAATCAATGATGGTTTCGAGCGGTTGATGGCACGGTAGAAGGACTCCACATCCACCGCGCTCAGTGCAGCCGGGAAAGCCGTCTGCAACTGCGGGAAGAAATGCCGCCAGAATGGGCGGCTGCGCCCGACTAGATTCTCCCACAGGCGCGACTGGGATTCGTGCACGCCCAGCGATATTCCGGTATCCAGGCCAGTACGCGCTAGCTCCGGAGCCACGCCCTGCTCATAGAGCGCGTGCCCGGCCTCATGCATGGTACCGAAGAGAGCGGAGGGCAGAAAGCTGCCGTTGAAGCGGGTGGTTATGCGCACGTCATCGCTGGAGAAGCTGGTGCAGAAAGGATGCGGGGCCTCATCCTGGCGGCCGCGCTCGAGATCATAACCGAACTTCTGCGCAACCTCTAGTCCGAACGCGCGTTGTCGCTCAATATCGAAATCGCCGTGCAGCGCGTCATCGCTGACCGCGTCCGCTCGCGCGCTTATGGCGCTCACAAGCTCGATGAGATCATCCTTGATGGCCGCGAACATCGCGCGCACTTCGATGGTTTTCATCTCCGGCTCATATTCATCCAACAGTGGATCATAGATGTGATCGTACGGAGCCAGACATTCGGCCTGCTGCCGGCGGAGCGAGAGCACCTTCTGCAGATGCGGTTTGAACATGGGGTAATCCGCTGCCTTGCGCGCGCGCACCCAGGCCTCCTGTGCTAGCGCTGTAGTGCGGGCCAGTTCGGCAACTAAGTCACTGGGAATCCGCCGCTCGCGCTCGTACCTGCGGCTGATGAAGCGCCACAGGCTGGATTCGTCGGAATCATAATCCCAATCCTCGGCCGCTTGATTCAGTCCGGCCAACAGCGCGCCAATTTCGTCCGTCACGAACAGTCGGTGCGCCAAACCCTCCAAGGTGGCAAGTTGGTCAGCGCGCGCTGCCGCGCCGCCGGCGGGCATGTAAGTTTGCTGCTCCCACGCTAGGACCGAGGCGGAACGCTGCAAATCCACCACTTCCGCCAGCAGCATTTTCAACTTATGCAATTGCTTTTCCATCTGTGTCCTCCTGCCCAGTTGTCTTCCGCGCCGAAGTCTACCATAATCGCCTTCCCGCACTGTGGTGCACTGACATACACCAGGATCAGACGATATACTGTGAAGGATACGGAGCGAGCGTCGGCGCCCATCCAACTTGACCTCGACTTTCACTACATGGTAGAATGCCGCCCGTACCAATCGCCCCCATCGTCTAGGGGACCAGGACGTGGGCCTTTCAAGCCCAAGACCGGAGTTCGAATCTCCGTGGGGGCACAGATCGGACGACGCTCATCCCTGTGCTTGCACATGGCGTTCGCATGCCAGACTGACCAATAATGAAATCTCTCCGCAGCCAATTAAGTGTCTACGGCACTCTGGCACTGATATTGCTGCTTTGCGGCTGCGGCCTAAGCACACCCGCGCCGACAGCGGTACCAATACGGGAGACCCTCAACGTAACCATATGGCCAGAGTGGCCGGTGATGCGCGCAGGCATGCAACAGAGGGTGCACGTGATTGTAACCGACACTGATGGAAAACCTATAAGCGGCTCTACAGTACTGGGAAAATGGAGGCTGCCGGACGGCAAGAGCGCGCCGCTAGTTTTCCCGCTGACCGACGCTGACGGATACACATTCGTGCTGCTACCGGAACACGGGCAGGCAGCGGGCGCTGCGCTGCAGCGCGTGGATGTGCAGGCCACGCTTCTAGCTGACATCGGACGCTCGTGGACACAATATGAACTACAACCCTGAGCGGATATGCGCGAGGTTAGCTGTGCTATGCGCCGGGTTGCTGCTGGCAGCCTGCGGCGGCGAACCTGAGCAAGCCACACCGGCCGTTATGAAGCTACCAGCACAGACAGCGACTGCGCTCACGCAAACACCCACCACGCACGAAGATACGTTCAGCGCCACTGCTCCGGTGACGGGCATGCAGCCGAGCGCCACCCCGCCACCGGACACCGCTATCCTGCCCGATCCTACGGTTACGCAGTCGACCGCGCCCACCAGTACTACGGAAGCATTGGTCGGACCTCACAGCTATCCAGCAGGTGTGAACCCACTCACCGGGCTACCAGTGGCTGATACCGCAGTGCTGCAGCGTCGACCACTGGCTATCAAGGTGTCCAATTTTCCACGCGGCGTACGACCGCAATCCGGTCTAGCCGCTGCTGACCTCGTATGGGAGCACTACTCCGAGGGCGGCACCACCCGTTTCACCGCCATTTATTACTCCAAGGATGTAGAGCGCGTCGGCTCTATTCGCTCTGCACGCCTGATTGACACCACCCTGACCGAGATGTTCACCGGGGCGCTGGTAGCCTCAGGTATGTCTGACGGCACTCTGGAAAGACTACGCCAAAAGACGTGGTATCCGGCCGTGATAACTGAATCCACCGGCTTCGGCTGCCCGCCGCTCTGCCGCGAAGGCCAGAATGCTAACGCGGTCTTCGCGTCCACAGTCGATATCTGGCAGACCCTGAGCGAACTCGGCATGAACACAGCGCCCACCATCAAAGGATTGGCATTCTGGGGTCTCACTCCCGCCGGAGGAGAGGCTGGCACACGCGTGCGCGTAGATTACAGCCGGGAGGCGTATTCCGAATGGCGCTACAACGCTGCTGATAGTAATTACATGCGTTGGGCAGAAATATCCCCAGAAGAGATGATGCCACATTTTGACGCGAACACTGGAACGCAACTCACCGCCGAGAACATCGTCATCATCTTCGCCAATCATGTGGTCGATTCAACCGTACCGGAAGACTACGCGGCCGATGGCGTCCACGCCGCCTTCGCAACCGAGATTCAACTGTGGGGCAGCGGTCCGGCGCTACTCTTCCGAGACGGCCAGGCATATTCCGTTACCTGGGTGCGCATGGAAAGCGGCGACATGCCCTTTCTGGTGGATCCGATCAACAATCCGGTGCCCTTGCGCCCTGGAAAAACCTGGTTCCATACCAACGGCCTATCCTCCGAGCGCGCCCAACATAACGGCGAATGGACCATCACACACCACTCGCCCTACGACTGGGGTAAGCTGATTCTGCCAACCCCGGGCGCAGGCGGATAAAGTACGTAAACCGAGGAGCAATCATGAGGCTTGCCGACCGCATGGACACTATCAATCCCTTTTTCTTCGCCGAGCTCGGCGTACGGATCGCCGAGCTGCAGGCACAAGGAATAGACGTAGTTCGCTTAGACGCAGGATCACCCGACATGCCCCCAAAAGAGTTTATTGTTCAGGAGTTGCAGACTGCTGCTAACCAACTAGATCGCCACGGATATTCCCTTCTGGGTGGTTCTATGGGCTTTCGCGAAGCCGTGGCAAATTATTACGCTCGACATTTTGACGTCACGCTTAATCCGCCGTCAGAGATAGTTGGCCTGATCGGATCCAAAGAGGGTCTCTTCCATTTATCTATGGCATTATTGAATCCAGGAGACGTGGCACTGGTGCCCGACCCAGGTTATGCAGTTTATTCTAGCGCAGCTCGCTTTGCAGGCGCTGAGGTTGTGACAATGCCGCTCCTAGAGCAAAATCATTTTCTGCCAGATTTGAGCACAATTCCAGTCGCAGTACGACATCGGGCAAAATTGATGTGGTTGAACTACCCAAATAATCCAACTGGGGGAGTTGCTTCCGACGCGTTCTTTACAGAGCTAATCGACTTCGCTCACACCTACCAGATTATGGCGTGCCACGATGCACCGTATTTGCATGTCACCTACGATGGCTACCGGGCACCTAGTTTGCT
>CAUZCX010000127.1:0-3971 GCA_963578565.1 Anaerolineae bacterium | reverse complement strand
CACGCTTCAACGCGGATTTCAAAACAGAGTGGGTGAAGCGGAGCTGGCTCTTCCGCAGCCAGTACACACAGCCGGTACCTCGTGTTGATGGCTCCCGTTCGCTGCCGGCGCTACGTACCCCGCTTCCTGGCTTGTGGCTGGCCAGCATGAGCCAAATTTACCCTTGGGACCGCGGCACCAATTACGCCATTGAGCTCGGCCGGAGGGTGGCTGCCAGCTTGCATGCCAGCTAACCGGACGCACCACGGAATAATGACTCAACGAGAGACGGTCAGGCGCAGCACGCGCACATTCTCGCCCCCAAACTTGTATTTATAACTTTCATCGCCGCGCATGAAATCAAAGTGCTTGTGTCCGCTTTCAATGACGCGTTCAATCAGCTGCGCCAGCAGCACCCATCCGGGCGAGAGCGCCGCATGCGGGCCCGGGTCGTAACCCGAATTGTACAGATAAACGGTCCCGCCCATGCTGAAGTAGGCGTATGCGGATAGTCGGCGTCCTTCCAATTCTAGGAAGCATAGACCAAGCAGGCCACTGGCCTGAGTTCCACGCAGAATATCGCCGAAAGCTGCATGCATTTGCGGGCTGAGAAACGCCGCTTTCGCAGGGCCACTCGCTTGCATTAGCGAGATGAAATCGTCGATAGCAGCATGGTTTTCCTCTCCCGGGTCAATGAAAACCGCCCGAGCACCCTCAGCTGCGGCCCTGCGAAGCTTGCGCCGAATCTCGCGTCGCTGCTTGCCCTCCAATCCGGCCATGTAAGCATCGAAGTCATTGCGAAGCGGGCATTGTGGGCAGACGTCCTGCACAACCACATCGGCCTCCCAGCCATGCTCGGCGGCCATTTTCTGCAAGTGCCTGGCACTTTCACTCCACTCCGGGATATTGGCAAGCCGGGCGTGCTTCCAATCCGGGGCCTCCTCGCCGGCAAGCCAATCGAAAACCACTCGCCGCACCACCGGAATGTCGACATCTCGCGCGATCACATCGAGATAATCTGAGATATCCTCACCGCCCACCCAGCGAAGCACAGCCTCCTCATCCACATACAGGCTTGCCAGGCCAACCAATGCATCGTCGTGACGAACAGCAAGCAGGCACAATTCACCGATCCCAAAATGCGCCCACCACGGCCGTTGAAATTCCACGCGCTGAAACGGCGTGGCGACAGCGCTTTGTCCCAGCAGCTCGTACCATTGCTGCGCCAGCTGGTCGAAAGCTTCCGCAGCCCGAAAAGCCTCAATGTGCATCAACCGAGTAGACTCGTGTGTTGATCGCCGCGGCTGTCGCGCTGACGGTACTGTTTCATGTAGTGAATTGCCACTGCTCTTTGACTTGCTAGCACAAATGCGCTGCCTACAAAAGGATAGTCTCCACCCGTCTTTTTGGCAACAGCTTTGCTGCTATAATCGCCGCGGGTACCCGCTCTACCCACGACCGACAATCGACCGTGTCCAACTTCAACATCAGCCGTAAAACTATTTTTGTATCACTAGCCATCGGGGTATACATGTTGCTCTTGTTCGGACTGGCGGCCGCAGAGCGGGGGGCATCCGGAGGCAAGATAAATAGCTTCCCCGACGCGCTCTGGTATTCCATCGTCACGCTTACCACCGTCGGGTACGGTGATGCTTATCCCGTGACCGCCGTCGGGCGGGCTATAGGATACACGTTCGTGCTCGGCAGCCTAGGCGTTCTGGGGCTACTAATCAGTCGCATAACCGAAGCATTTGTAAACATTAGGGAGACACGAAAGATGGGTTTGCTAGGCACAGACTTCACAGGCCACATTGTGGTCATTGGCTGGGATCAGTTTGCGCAATCGGTCGTGGACGAATTAATCGGTGCAGAGAAAAAAGTCGCAATCGTTACCGACAACAAGGAACATGTAGACCCGATTAATGAACGCTACGGCGAGATGGATGTGTTCGTGCTGGTAACCGATTTCTCGAATTACACGGTGCTGGAAAAAGCGAACATCGCCCGAGCGGCGACTGTGTTCCTTAACTTAGAGGACGACACGCAGAAACTAGTCTATTCGCTCAATCTGAAAAAACAGTACGGTGAGAACGAACACGTGGTCATCCTGAACAACACCGATCTAGAGGAAACATTCCACAGCGCCGGCGTCACCTTCACTCTTTCCAAGGATGGCATCGCAGCCAAAATAGTGGCCAGCTACATTTTCGAGCCGGACGTGGCCCGATATTCCGTCGAGTTGCTCAGCTCGGCGGTTGCCGCGGACGATTATGATATCCAGCAATACCTTGTCACCGAGAATAACCCACATTTGAACCGCGACTATACGGATGTCTTTCACGCGCTGAAGGAAGAACACAATATTATCTTGATTGGTATAAGCAAACTGGAACAGGACGGCAGTCGCCGGCTTATAAAGAACCCTGCCGGCTCAATCACTATCAAGGTGGGTGACTACCTACTCATGATAATGAGCGGGGAGAACGAGGCGCAAATCACAGAGCTCTTTGGGGTCGCAGAAGGCTTTGTTCCTGAACATTGATGCCAGGCTTGGGGAACCCGAATAGAAAAAGGCCGCTGCCTACTACAGGCAGCGGCCTTTTTCTATTTCACAGCAGGCGTTAGGTGATAAACACGCCAGCCTCCGTGGTCTCATCGCCTGAGCGATACATTGCCTTCGGCAGCTTTACACCCCCGATTTTGAAGCGCCGCATGACGTCTTTGGTGAGTTCGCTTTCAACCCGCCATGGACGTCTCCAGTGCTCGAGACGGATATTATCCACGTAGTAGCGCACATTGAAACCAATGAAGGTTTGGTTAAATGCTGTCAGCCATACCTGTGGCTCTTGCCACATGACCTTGGTACGTTTGAAGCTCTCATCCAGCCAGCCGTCTAGGCTCTGCACCATGTCATCAACGCGCGTCTCCTGCCCAGTCGGGTTATGGATTACATCGTACAGACTGGCGAGGCGATTTGAGAGAAAACGAATTTTCTGATCCCATTCCCCGTGCAGGATTTCCCGGTCATCCGGAAACAGGTTGGGGTCAGTCAGCCAGATTTCAAGCCAATTGTGTATCAGTTTGAGTAGTGTATCTGCATCATCGCCGCCACCTTCCACCAGTTGCGTTTTTTGCCAGCGACGGCCTGTCTGCTCCAACGGCCGCAATCCGATCATTGAAAGGGTTTTGTCATATACTTCGCTTAATTCGGCCACCTCTTGCGCGTCTAGACCACCCAACTCCAACTCCTTAATTTTCGAGATGAGCCCGTGCAACTCTTTACGTATGGCGTCCAGATGACGGTTAACGTAAACCTCGGCACGCAACCGGTTATACGCAGCTCTCTTCTTGGATGGTGTACCTGCCGCATCGTCCTTCTTCTTCAGGCCTTTTATGGAGGGTAACGCTTCAAGCTTGGGTATCGGATCGCCAATGATGTCCGGATGCGCCAGCACGGCCTCACGCAGCATTGCCATCACCTTATTAGGATTGGTGCCCTGGCGCTTGGCCGCGAAGCCCACTGTCGCCACCAGATTGGTGGTCGGACGGTTTGCGTTGAAGAATGTCGAACGGCTCAGCGCTCCGTTGGGGATGAACATGTCGGTGTAGTTCTGCACATTGAAAAGATGCGTCATACGAATGCCGATGCTTCGCACTACGGCCGTGATATTCTTCCCTTTGGTGACAGTATCCGGAAGTACAATTACGTCTCCAGTCCGAAAGGGCGTATCCACCAGCAGAATCAACCCGGCGAAAAAGTCGCTCAGGATACCCTGAAGAGCGAACGCTAGAACGAAGGCACCGCCGCCAACCGCAACCCACAGACCGGTCAAATCCAGCCCCAGGAACTGCAGCGCGAAAAACAGGCCGACAACATAAATCAGCGGTGCGCCCAGCCGTTCCAGAACCGGCACCAATACATCATCCCAGATTGCTTCTGTCTGTTCGGCTAAATCCTTTATGTAATATACAAGCACATCCACGAAGAGGCG
>CAUZCX010000126.1:0-3984 GCA_963578565.1 Anaerolineae bacterium | reverse complement strand
CCCAAGAAAATGTTTGCTCAAGTAGTGCGCCCAGAACGTTTCGGTGACCCCCGCACCGCCTTCCAGGTTGAAGAAATCGACGTACCAGAAATCAAGCCGCATGAAGTATTGATCGGCGTAATGGCAGCTGGAATCAATTACAACAACGTGTGGGCCGCACGCGGTATCCCGATAGACGTAATCCGAGCCCGCCAGAAGATGGGCGATCCGCACGATTTCCACGTAGGTGGCAGCGATGTTGCAGGAATTGTGTACGCTGTTGGTAAATCCGTAGACAGTGTTTCCATAGGCGATGATGTGGTGGTACATCACGGGTGTTGGGACATTGACGACCCCTGGGTGCTGGAGGGCAAAGACCCGATGATCGCACCCTCAGCCAGGATTTTTGGCTACAACACCAACTTTGGCTCCTTTGGCCAGTTCTGCGTCGTGCAGGCGCACCAGGTTCTACCCAAGGCACATCATCTGACCTGGGAAGAAGCAGCTGCGCCCACACTCGTCGGTGCGACCGCCTATCGTATGCTATTTGGATGGGCGGGCAATGAATTGCAAGACGGGGACGTAGTGCTAGTATGGGGCGGGTCAGGCGGACTCGGCAGCCAAGCCATCCAGCTAGCAACCGTGCACGGCGCGAGTGCCATAGCGGTAGTGTCGAACGAGGACCGTGGTGCATACTGTGAGAAACTGGGTGCCGTGGGATACATCAATCGACGTGAATTTTCCCACTGGGGCAGTCCGCCCCAGTGGGATGACTCCGCTGGACAGAAAGAATGGATGAGTGGCTGCAGGGCGTTTGGAAAAGCTATCTGGGATACCCTCGGCGAGCGCCGCAGTCCAGACATTGTTTTTGAGCACCCGGGTGAAGTAACGATACCAACCAGTATCTTCGCCTGCAAGGCAGGCGGAATGGTTGTCATCTGCGCGGGGACAACTGGGTACTCGGCATCCGTGGACTTACGATACCACTGGGTAGGCCAGAAACGCCTACAAGGATCACACGGCACTAATGACAAGCAAGCGGCTGCGTACAATCAATTGGTTTGCGATGCCAAGATCGACCCATGTCTGGGAGACGTGTACCGGTTCGAGGATATCGGCCAGGCGCACGCCGAAATGGAAGATGGAGAAGTCGTCTTCGGCAATCGAGTCGCGTTAGTAGGCGCACCCGAAAGAGGGCTGGGAAGAAAAAAACCACAATAATGTATATTTAGACGAGTACGGCAGAATCGATCCGAGCTGGTGCCCGACAACACTGCGAACAATTCATCTTGCCAGAGGTCAGGACCTGGGAAGCGACAACGCGGTATCCACGAAAGGCCGTCGTCACGGCAGCCGCGGATGGACTGCTGGTGCCTTACGCTCTAGAAAGGCTGTATCGCATCGCACCGGTGATGAAAGTGGTGGACGGCACAACTGAAATCCAGCGTGTGGTGATCGCCCGCGCACTGCAAAAGTACGCAGCCTCGCTCCCGCCGACGGAAACCCATGAGTACAGCCAAGACAATGGTTAGAGTATTCCTGATCCCCGAACGCATCGTGGTTTAGGGCAGCTTGTAAACGGAGATCCTGAAGAATTATGTAAGCTGGGAAGGTGAAAACATCAAGCCGCTTACCTAGGCGAGACTCCCCGTAAAGATCGCCAAAGAAGTAGCTGCCGGACATCCGTCATACGGAGAACGACTTTGAGATGCCCTTGGACTAGCTGCTTGCCCTCAGTAACCACAAGATTCAGTTTGTGCTATTATAATAATCGACTCGTAACATAGGAGCAACACAGGTTCACTCCAAAATTACAGCGCTTATCGCAACACTTAATACCAACCGGAGGGCAACATGCCTTTTTCCCACACTGGCAAGATGCTGCGGATTGATCTGAGCAGCGAGACTTGGCAAACCGAGACTATCCCTGACGAATGGGTGAAAGATTACCTTCTTGGCAGCGGACTAGCTGCCAAGATATTCGCAGATGAGTTGGATCCGGCACTGGACGCACTGGATCCTGATAGCCCCTTACTGATTTTCAACGGACTTCTGTCAGGAACTTTCGCTCCCACTGGTTGCCGCAGCAGTTGGTGTGGACGCTCTCCCCTGACGGGAATCTGGAACGAGGCTAACCTCGGAGGCCACTGGGGTGCAGAGCTGCGCTTCGCCGGATACGATGGCCTTATCATCACTGGCCGGGCTGCACTACCCTCATATCTGTGGCTCGAAGGCATCAGTAGAACGGTTGAAATACGGGATGCAACCCACGTTTGGGGCAAAGACCACTTCGATACCTACGAGTGTCTCCTAGCAGAGACGGATCTTAAGGCACGCTGCGCTTCCATTGGACAAGCTGGAGAAAACTTGGTCAAGATCGCGGGCATTATGCAGGGCGGTCAATCCCACGCTCGCGCTGCCGCAAGGGGCGGTATGGGAGCTGTGATGGGTTCTAAGAATCTCAAAGCTATAGTCGTACGAGGCAGAGAACGCCCCGAATATCCGGACAAGAAAGGACTGCGGGATTTCGTAAAACAGAGTAATCGTTACATAATGAAGCATGATGGTGGCATCGCGCTACACCTCGTAGGTACTGCCGGCGGACAGAACGCCACCGACATGTTTGGCGACAACGCCATCTCCAACTGGCGGTTGGGTAACTGGACAGAAGGTTCAAATAAAACCTCCGGGCAGACGATCGCCAAGACAATTTTCAGCAAACACACCTATTGTTATGCCTGTCCCATAGGATGCGGTAAAGCTGTCGAGATCGCGGAAGGGCCATACGCCGGCGTGTGGGGGGAAGGTCCAGAATACGAAACTCTGGGAGGCTTTGGGGCGAATCTGATGTGTGACGACCTGAACGCCATTGCCGCCATGAATGATCGCTGCAATCGCTACGGGTTGGACACGATATCCACTTCAGCTGTAATTGCGTTTGCATTTGAAGCCTTTGAGAAGGGAGCTATCAGCACCGCTGAGACCGATGGCCTTGAGCTGAAGTGGGGCAATGCCAAGGCTATCCTTACAATGATTGACCGAATTGCCTTCCGGAGGGATATCGGCGACACGCTGGCGGAAGGCGTGCGTGAGGCGGCGCGCCGCATTGGTAATGGCACCAACGCTTACGCAATGCACGTCAAGGGTCTGGAGACTCCCTATCATGATCCCCGGGGGTTTGTCTCAATGGCTGTTAACTACGCCACTGCTAACCGGGGCGGCTGCCATATGGAGGCCATTTCATACTGGCGCGGCTATGGACTTGAATTGCCCGGATGGCAGGAGGGGAACCCCGAGGAGTGGAAGGACAAATTGCGCTTCGATTCGGCGCTTGGAGGTGAGCTGGCCTACCAGTACCAGAACTACATGAGCGTGTACAACCCGCTTGGCCTGTGCAAATTCATTGTTAAGGCTTCGTACACTCCTGAACAGGTTGCCGAACTGGTCAACCGAGCGATGGCATGGGATTGGACTGCCGAAGATGTGCTTGGCATGGGCGAGCGGCTCTTCAATCTAAAGCGCATGATCAACATACGACTGGGTGTGCGACGCGAACATGACCGGCTACCGGAGAGGTTCACCAGCGAACCGCGCCCCACCGGATCCGCAGCTGGGGTGTTACCAGACATGGAACTTATGCTGGCTGATTACTACCGTTTGCGCGGCTGGAACGAGGATGGCGTGCCAAGCGAGCACAGCCCGATGCCATAGTATTATTCACGACTCATTTCTCAGAGAAGCCAATACCCTGTAAAGAACCCACTGCGAGTACGCCATAAGTGTGCTCAACAGCAGCCCGTGCCATCCCATGCGCCAACCTGAGAGTACGACAAAACGCCACAAAAATTGTCGCAGTGGCTGTAGTACATAATTTTGCATTCGCGCACGCGTACCTTGCCGGTGCAACGCACCAGCCTCGTAGCACATGTAGCGGCGCTGCCGTGCAACGAATTCCTCCACGGTCGCATAATTATGGTGGATGATTGGCTGGCGCAACTGCCCGAT
>CAUZCX010000125.1:0-4039 GCA_963578565.1 Anaerolineae bacterium | reverse complement strand
TAACTCCACATGCCAGCCAAGAGGAGCAATTCGATTTGCAAACCTTTTGATGGACTCTAGGGGCAGGTCTGTACCGGGCATGATGACATCTACAAGATTAAATCGGACACCACGCACTTGCGCTTGATCCAATGATTCGATTTCGGCATCGGTAACGTCCTCACCCAGCACGGCGATGCCTCTGTTGGTGAGCGGGCAGTTGTCCATTGCAGTGAGCATCACGGTGTTATCAGTGCCGTAAACGCTCGGTTGGACAAAGACGACTCGTTCAAGTCCGAGTGTCGCCGCAAGGTGAACATAATCGGATAGCAGGGCGTCAGGTGGCGTGTAGATTCGATTTTTAGAATACGCATAACGGGATGCCGGTCCACAAATGTGCATGTGCGTATCGCATGATCGCGCTGGGGGCTGCTGCGCCGGAGCTTTCGGGTTCGGATCGAATCGCTCGCAGGTCGTCGTAGCTATGACCTTTGACACTTTCGCCTCAAAGAGGGGTGTTCTGGGTCATCCACGTCTGCTAGAGATTCCCATAAACGATGCGTCCACCTACGATGGTTGCCACTGGGCGAATATCTTTAATTTCATCTGCTGGTACGGTGAAATAATCCCTATCCAAGACGAGCATGTCAGCGAGTAAACCTGGTTTGATCGCCCCTATGTTTTGTTCCTGAAACATCAACAACGCATTAGCGCGTGTGGTTGCAATTAAGGCTTCTTCTCTTGTTAAGGTTTGGTGTTGTATGATCTCGCCGTTCAACGCTTTGCCGGTGACCGCCCACCATAGAGTGACGAATGGATTGATTTGAGCAGCCTTCGTACCATCCGTACCAAGGCCGTAGGAAACACCACTGTCCTGCACCATTCGGAGAGGAGGCATGTCGTACGCTGCATCACCAAATTTTTCGAAGACGGGGCCACGCCCACCCATAACCGTATTGCTACGAAGCTGAATATTCATACCCAGATGCCTTACACGTTCCAGCTGCTCAGCATTAATGTTGTCAGCGTGCGTGATGGACCAGCGTAGTTGTCGTACAGGATGTACCTGGTTTACCTCAGCAACGAGATTTAGGAGGTAATCAATGGTCTCGGGCTGTGTGGCATGTGTTTGCACCGACCAGCCGCCTCGTGCGGAGGCAATTAATATCTGACGCGCCCATGCAACGTCATTACTTTCCGGGTTGGTTGGCTGGAGAGTGTTATCCCAGTGGAATGGCGTGTAATAAATTTCCCCGACAGCGATTAGATCGATAAATACGTTACCTTGAAAAGGTTTTGAACTCTCAATTTCTACGATGAGATCCCTCGCGTCTCGGGGTGTTCGTGGCGTGCTGCCACCTAAAGTGTGGTAGATGCGTACCGTTAACCCGGAGTCTTGAGCGATTTCCCGGAGTCTTGCATAACTCTCCCGCCTAATTCCGACTCCAGCGGGGTCGTAGACTGTGGTGAGACCGATGCTATTCAGATGGGTGAACGATGACTTTATGGCTTCAATCTGCTGCTCGCTCGAGACGGGCGGAAAATTCTGCAGAGCAAGTTCTATCATAGGAAAACCACCATTCAGTCGGCCGGTCACCTGGCCGCTCACATCCCGTACCACGTGGGCCGCAAGACCGGTGGCGGACTGCTCTTCCTCGGAGGTATTCAGCGGGATGCCCATGGCGTTGAACCAGGCTGTATTGCCGAAGGCATGATGATAGACGGACTGAATAAATGCAGGTCGTCCCGGCGCCACTGCATCAAGTTCTGCCAGTGTAAAGTCCGCTTGACTATCAATGAACTGAGCCTCGCTCCAGCCTCCCAGTGACATTAGCCAGTTACCCGAGGCTAGGGTTTCCGCTTTTGCACTAAGAATTTCTAGCGCTTCTGAACGGTTCGTTACGCCATCTAACCGCGCTTCGTTTGGCCAGTACTCTGTGGCCCGGACGACGTGATTGTGGTTATCAATAAGTCCCGGGATAACAGTTCGTCCGTCGAGATTCGTCCTCGGCGTACTGGGTTCTGAGAGAGACTCAATTTCCTCGTTAGTGCCAACGGCTAATATTCGGTCGCCCTTAATCGCGACCGCTTCACTGATGGAAAAGAAATCATCAACGGTAGCGATTTTACCATTTAGAAAAATTTGATCGGGAGATTCCTGTGCGAGCAGTAACGAATGACTAACGACACTAGATACGGCTATAGCAAAAGTAAGTTTGATTAACTTCATCCTTCAACCTTTTCAAAAGTTTTTGCGTTGACCTACTCGAAAATAATGTTGGCCTTTTAATTCGACCCGTTAAGTGAATCAATCATAAATCTCACGAGCGTGACTGCATCGGTCGAACCCAAACCTGCTTTCTGGGCGGATTCACAAGCCGAAAGCATGGTGCTAGTCATTTCCATGGGAACACCTAATTCACGACCCGTTTCTAATATTGACTTTACATCTTTGTGCAGTGTATCGATATTGAAAGCCACGGCCGCCGATTGACCCAGAATCTCCGGTATTTTTTTAGGGAAGGCTGCCAAGGATGCGCCGCTGTCCTTCATCACGTCCAGCATTACACTTAAATCCAGCCCGCCCGCATGACCCATGGCGCTTGCCTCCGCAAGAGACTGCCAATAGACCGCCAAGGGTAGATTAATCACGAGCTTCATCAGGGACCCATGGCCGACTGGACCAACGTGAACGATTCGTCGAGTGAGCGCATCAAGTACAGGCCTTGCGCGCTCAAGGTCAGCCTCGCTTCCGCCCACCAGGGCCATCAGCCGGCCCTCTTTTGCTGGCCCCACGGTTCCCGAGACTGGGGCATCAATGAATCCGGCACCACATTTCTGGCACAGACTTTCGAGATCCTTTGCGGTCTGAGGTTGCAGCGTACCCATTTCTATAAAGAGCTTATTTCTAACGGGAACGGATAAGAGTCCGTCAGGTCCGTTGAACACCTCGCGTGCCGCATCATCGTCTCCAAGCATGGATAGTACGATTTCTGCGTTTGCTGATACCTCGGCGGCATTAGCAGCAATACTAGCCCCCGACTCTGTAAGGGTTTCTGTCTTCTCAATGGTTCTGTTCCACACTGTGAGCGGGAACCCAGTTTCCAGTAGCCGTAAAGCCATGGGCGCACCCATTTTGCCGAGTCCGAGAAATCCTAATTTCACTATGAGACCTAATTTATTATGCGAGCTAGGAGTATAACGGGCGGTCTCTTTTATGGCTTAGGTAGGCAGTGTTTTCTACACCGATAATGCTAGCAGTGGGGAGAGGAGAGCTTGTTGCCCGTATAATTCAGGCCCTCTCGACTAGGAACAAAAATAATGAGTTCGAGCCAGCGCTCGATTGCAATCGTCGGTGCCGGTATGGGTGGACTCGCCGCGGCCGCGACTCTGCGCGGTATAGGCATGCGGGTTGAGATCTATGAACAAGCTGCTCGTTTCGAACGTATCGGAGCGGGCATTCAAATGATGCCGAATTCCATGAAGGTGCTTCGGCGAATCGGTGTTGAGGAGCCATTACGCAAAACTTCCTTTGAGCCCCACTCTCATCTGAACAGAGCATGGGACACTGGGAAAGTTCTGAAAGAGTTGCCCATGCCCGAAGACCTCTTCGGTGCGCCCTATCTGTGCATGCATCGCGCTGACTTGACTAATGCTCTAGCCTCTGTGATCCCACAGGACACCATCCACTTTAACAAGAAGCTAGTTGGATTGGACGAAGGAGCCGCTAACGTCACACTAACCTTTGAGGATGGCACGACCGCAGTCGTGGATGCTGTGGTGGGAGCAGATGGTGTGCACTCGCTGGTCCGTGAGCTAGTGGTTGGACCGGATGAGCCGATCCATAAGGGGCGTATTGCCTACCGTGCCGTGTTCTCAACTGAGCGGCTCCGTGGCAAGGACCTTGGACCGTCGCGCACTAAGTGGTGGGGTATCGATCGACACATCGTTATCTATTACGTTACATCCAACCGCGGCGAGATTTATTTTGTGACCAGTGTGCCGGAGTCAGCAGATTGGTTGACGCCAGAGTCTTGGTCAGCGAAAGGGGATGTTAAAG
>CAUZCX010000124.1:0-4173 GCA_963578565.1 Anaerolineae bacterium | reverse complement strand
CCGGCGTGGTTTCACGCCGGGTTCCGGACCAGCACATCTGGCACTCTTCGGCTACGACCCAATTGCCAGTCAGGTTGGCCGCGGCGTGATGGAGGCCAGTGGGGTGGGTTTATCGGTCAGCGGTACAGAGGTTGCCGCGCGCGGCAACCTCTGTACCGTAGATTCCGTTGGACGCATCAGCGACCGCCGGGCCGGACGTATTCCCAGTGAGGCGGCAATCCCGTTGATCGAGCGGCTCAGCCTGGTGAGCGTACCGGGTGCGGAGATTGAAATCCGCCACCTTAAGGAACACCGTTTTACCATGGTCATGCGCGGCGAAGGATTACGCGCTGACATCGGCGACACAGACCCTCAACAGACAGGCGTGCCGGCGCTGCGGGTTGTTGCCCGCTCCAAAGCGGCACAACATACTGCCGGCCTATTCAATCAGTGGGTTGATGCTGCCCGTCTGGCGCTGGCAAACGAAAAGGCAGCGAACATGGTAACCCTGCGCGGATTCGCCAGTGACCCACAGCTGCCGTCCTTCAAAGATATGTACTCACTCCACGCTGCCTGCATCGCAGTCTACCCCATGTACCGTGGCGTGTCCCACCTTGCCGGAATGCACACGGTCTCATTCGCCGGAGACTCGCCAACCGACCAGTTCTCCGCATTGCGCAGCGAGCGCGAGCATTACGATTTTTTCTTCGTGCACATCAAGGCCACCGACAGCCGCGGGGAGGATGGTGACTTCGATGGCAAGGTGGCGGTGATTGAAGCGGTGGACAACGCGTTACCGGAGTTATTGGAGAGCCATCCAGACGTGCTCATCGTCACGGGGGACCACTCCACTCCGGCGCGCATGCGCGCTCATTCGTGGCATCCGGTGCCACTCTTGCTCTGGGCTCCCGGTACGGTACGAGAGGACGCGGCAACAACATTCAGCGAAAGTACCTGCACAGCGGGAGGACTGGGTTTACTCGCGGCAACAGATGTATTGCCACTCATGCTGGCGCACGCAGGACGCCTGGGGAAATTCGGCGCCTAAATAAGCCGCGCGCCCCACCACAGCAGCAAACCCTCCAGCAGTGACGCGCCTCCGATTATCATCACCACATCGGACCAGAACCTCAGTGGGAACAAACGGATGAGCGTGTCTGAATAGCTGAACATCCAGCTGCCGCGCTCAAAAAATACCTGGTGGAAGTTGGTGAAAAAACTATTGAAATTCAGCAACACATAGACAAGTATCACTGCCAACAATAACACTACTATGGCAGCTCCAGCGCCCACTCCGGTCCACAGTAACGGCCGTGTTGCGGGCTGACAGGCCAACACTCCACCCGCTAGCAGCACCAGAATGGCAGCTGTTCGCCAGATCCATAACACTCCTACCACGACTTCCTTAACGTCTTGCATATGACGCAGCTCGCGTTCATTGTATAACAGCGATCCGTCCGCAAATCGTTGCTCAGAAAGAAAGCCAATGCCGACATCCCTTAGTAGATAATTAACCGCCCGACCTGCATGCAACTTGCGCTCGGAAGTGGTGAGGCCATACCCGTCTGGTGGAAATCCGGACCGTCCATATTCGAAAGCAGGAAACCAGGGATGCAGAACTAGGCGCACATTGGAAAGCACCAGTACAAACGGAAGCGCTACAATAAGGCCGATCCGCAGAGATTGTGCGAACGAGATTTGCATGGGCGCAACCTAGACCATTTTCGGATCCATTTTACCTGCCAGCGGCTTGCGGGCAACTAGCTGCTCGCTGAATTTGTTTTCGCCACATCCGACCGCCTCAGCCCGATGCAGAATATCAAAATCAGCGAAGGTGGGCAATAGTTCGCCACGCTCTAGATAGTATTCCGGGACCACACTCATCGCATCGGTCTTGAGCAGCATTTCAAAAAAGAGCACCCCCCCCGGATTCAGCGCGCGGCGATAGACTTGCAAGTTTGCCCTCTCGAGGAAGAAAAAATTCACGATTACATCAAAAGATTCGTCTGGCAGCTGCAGAAGCTCCAGATCATACACCGCGGCCCGTAATGGAAGGCATTCACTGCGCGCGCGTTTGGCAGCGAGATGCAGGGCCACCTCCGAAAAGTCCATCGCAATCACACTTAGACCACGCTCGGCCAAAAAAATCCCGTTTGCTCCAACCCCTGCAGCAGCATCAAGTGCCAAGCCACGTTCCGGCAGCAGGTGAGCCCAATCCATCAGCATTTGGCGCGGCGCTCTACCAAGCCATTCATCACCCTCCTCAAGATACCGCACATTCCATCCCCTCCGACCCGTGTCCCACTTCATCTACCGCCAGCACCCCGGGTGCCCATCAAAACTACCTGAAGGATCCAAGCACAAAGACGCAGCCGTTTCACGAACGCGCGGACACCTGGTAATTGGGTGCTTCTTTGGTGATATGCACGTCGTGTGGATGGCTCTCCTTCAGACCGGCGCCACTCACACGCACTAATCGCACTCCGGTGCGCAGAACTTCCAAGTTAGCCGCACCAGCATAACCCATTCCGGATCGTAACCCGCCCACCAGCTGAAAGATATACTCGTTCAGAGATCCCTTGAAGGGCACCCTTCCTTCAATACCCTCCGGAACCACTTTGCCGCTTCCCTGCCCGCTGGCGTAACGATCGCGGCTCAAGCCCTGCATTGCAGCCATACTACCCATGCCCCGATACTCCTTAAATAGTCGTCCTTCGTATAGCACTTCCTCCCCAGGGGATTCCTTAAATCCCGCCAGCATCCCACCGAGCATAACCGCGTTCCCGCCGGCCGCGATAGCTTTAACGATATCCCCGCTGTACGTCACGCCTCCGTCGGCGATGACACCAGTGCCTTTCTTCCTTGCAGCCTGAGCGCAGTCATAAATTGCGGTCATCTGCGGCATACCGGCACCTGCAATCACCCGAGTTGTGCAAATTGAACCTGCACCTACTCCCACTTTAATTACGTCAGCACCAGCAGCAATTAATCTATCCGCGCCCTCCGCGGTGACTACATTTCCGCCAATCACCGGTAGCTGCGGCCACTCAGACTTCACTCGCTCAATCGCCTGAATTACACCAGCGGAATCACCATGCGCGGTATCAATAGTGATCACGTCCACACCTGCATCAAGAAGCCCTTGAACCCGTCCTTCTAGGTCCGTTCCTACTCCAACAGCAGCACCAACCAGGAGTCGCCCGCGCTCATCGGTGGCAGTATGCGGAAAATCCCGTTTCTTCTGAATATCCTTGACTGTGATTAACCCTTTCAGACGCCCGTCTGAATCCACCAACGGAAGCTTCTCAATACGGTTCTGCTGCAAAATGCTTTGCGCCTGCTCCAAAGTAGTCTCGACGCTTGCCGTAACGAGATTATCGGAGGTCATGAAATCCCTCACCGGTCTACCGTAATCGACCGTTTCCACAAAGCGCACATCTCGGTTAGTGAGTATCCCCAACAACACACCCGACCCGCCATCATCTATGATGGGAACACCACTAATGTGATATCGGCTCATAACCGCCTCGGCTTCCTCGAGCTTAGCAGAAGGGGTCAGAGTGACTGGATCAACAATCATGCCAGATTCCGACCGTTTCACCTTGTTGACTTCAGCGGCCTGCTCTTCCGCACTCATATTACGGTGAATGATGCCCAGTCCTCCCTCCCGCGCCAAACCAATTGCCATCCGCGCCGTCGTCACCGTGTCCATCGCCGCGGACAACACCGGAATGTTAAGAGAGATACCTTCGGCCAATTCCACGCTAACGTCAGTCTGGTGGGGGAGAACCTCCGTGTATCCTGGAACGATGAGTACATCGTCGAATGTTAACGCTTCGAACCGGTCGAACAATTCTTCATTCATCGCATTCACACCTTTATTTCGCATTAATGTCGAAAGTGGCGCACTCCAGTAGCAACCATGGCCATACCTGCCGCGTTAGCTGCATCAATGCACAACTGGTCCCGCACCGAACCTCCGGGCTGTACAATTGCGGTTACCCCAAGGGTAGCCGCTTGTTCCACTGAGTCTGGAAATGGGAAGAACGCATCCGAAGCCATAACCGAGCCTTCAGACTGCTTCCCGGCCCGTTCTCCGGCTATCCGCACGCAGTCAACCCTGTTAGGCTGGCCGCCGCCAATACCAACGGTGGCTTCGCCCTGCACCAACACTATCGCGTTGGATTTAACATG
>CAUZCX010000123.1:0-4303 GCA_963578565.1 Anaerolineae bacterium | reverse complement strand
TGGATGCGGCAAGATAAAATCACCTATTTGTTGTGGTGTGGACATGTCGCACGTCAGTTAGTTTTCATCATAATACCTTCCTCTAGCTAGACAACAATAAAGACCTGTGCGGTTAGCAACAGGTCTGTTAGAATCCATCTCGTCCATACTTAATTCCACTGCTGCTGGAAATCACTGCAAGTCCTCTAATTAATAAGTCCCTCTGCAGTGCCCCGAACTATCTGTGCCCGTAATTTAGTTCATATAAACTCGCCATCAGTGGGTTATTTGTCCCGCACCAGCACAGCCTCTGCCGCTGCTGGGTCGAAGCCTTTGCGCCAAATTGTGCCGACATTGTACTTGGCTCCGGTGAAGTTGGCATCGCGCAAGTTTGCCCTGAAAAGATGAGCTTCTCTGAGGTCAGCCTCGCGCAGGTCAGCCCCGTATAGGTTGGACATGCGCAGGTCGGCACCATTCAGATTAGCCTTGCGCAGATCAGATCCGCTCAGGTCTATATTCTGCAGGTCTGCCCCACTTAATTTGCGGGCGTTATTGATTATCTCCAATAATTCTTCACGTGTGTAGTCAGCCATGACTAGCCCAACTAAACACCTGATGAACAATACTGACGAGGCTACGCTTCATCAATACCTGGCTTATTTTTTTGGATCTCCTGGTTGGCGGTGTAGAAATTGTATGCACTTACGATACCAAGCACCATTGCCGATATTACCCAGAGGGGATTGAAATCATCACTAACATAATAATGATATATACCCCAGATGCCAACTATAATAACAAAACTGCGCGTCGCCGCTTTCGCACGTAGAGTTCATGATCGTCAACCATGATTTGGTCAACTATACACCTGCACCCGGCGGTCGACAAGCACAGCCTGCTCCAACTGAGTCTGTGCATTATTACCGTTCCTGCGCACCATTATCGGAACAATTCTACTGCAGTCCTGCGTGGAAAATTCGCAAAACTTCCACCAAAATACTTCCACTATACGTAATTTATAGGCAAGGAACCAGATGGGCCTATTGTCACTAGGAAACTTGGCGGGTTTCAGAAGCAGGCGTGTTTCAACAAGGGTCATGAATACTGGTCCCTTATTGCTAACGGAGCAGGTTACTTTAGTTTTGCGGCTTGGTTCTTCTCGGTATGTCCCAGAATTAAGTGATCATGCGAAGAGCGACTTGATGATCGCGAGATAAGGTAACTGTGATGATTATGCTATATGATCCAGTGATTGACTGTAGGCTATCAGATCGGGGCAGTAGTAACTGCTTTCATTTCTTCTTATGCCGCGGCTTCGACTCATCCATGGCGCCAATCTGTGCAACTAATAATTCGAACAGACATCGTTCGGTTAGTGGTGACACCGGATTGGTGGTGAAAAAATTGCCTGTGCAGGTAAGGGCCATTCATGGTGCACATCTCGTCTTATGGGTGCTCCGATAAGAATATTCTAATCTGTCCCTGAGCCCAGTAATTTGAGGACGTGTCTTTTTCCGTGGGAGGCCGGCTGTTTTTGGGTGTGCTTTTCTTTCGGCATAGAACCTGCAACTTAGCCGCACCGGATGACGGGTGGGTTGTCCCTTGTGAGCATTTCATGGAAAATCACGCATGACTTTGACGCTTGAAGCCGATATTGGTTACTTGTCTGAGACAAACGGGCAGCACTACAACGTGAAGCCGGATTGCTTCTTGGATGCGGTTGCGGCAGGGCGCATCGGGCGCGGGCGCGAACGGGACAGGTTGCTGCTGCAGATGCACTTTCAGTCGGGCGTGCCTGGTTCGTCGGGATTGGAGAAGCTGCTCTATCTCGCCCACCGGCATTACTATGGTACATCGGGATCGGTGACGGCGGCAGCGCGTGCAGCCATCAATGCGGTCAACGGGCGTTTGCTCGAAAGCAATCTCAGCGGCGGCCCGCCGTTGCAGGCCGGAATCACCTGTGCTGTGATACGCGCTAGCGAACTCTACGTGACACAGGCCGGACCCGGAAAGACGCTCGTGATGCGCCAGAAAAGTGCTGAACAATTCCCTGAACGGAAGCGCTTACTGCGGCCGCTCGGAATGGCAGATAAAACCGAGGTTTATTATTTCCACACGATGCTTGCTAAGGGCGACCTACTCTGGATGGGGCGGTTGTGGCCGGTTGATGAGGAGCTGACCTCGCTGCGTGTTTCCGGTAATGGCGATTGGCATGAGTCCCTCGCCGACTTGATAAAGATGGCCAGTGCCAATTCCCCAGCGTTGCTCTGTGTTTTCTGTTCGCCCGGGGAAAAGGGCGAACTTGCAGCCGCACTCGCGGCCAGTGCACAGGTGGCGGCTGTGGTTGAAAGCAATGGTGGAGCCGGGAGTATATCTGAACCTGAGCGACTCCTGAACCAGCCCGTACCTCAGACGGAAAAGCTTGTGGTTGCTACCGACGACCCGCCGGGATTCCCGGAGCGTTACCGCGAGCAAGCACCCGGCTTGAAGAGGGATGAGGATGTAGATCTTGAGCGTGCGCCAGAATCCGCTTCGCAAGAGTCGATTTTTCCACAGGTGCGCCTCTTGGATCGTGAGCATGGGGTCGCGGAGGATGCTAGACCAGAAGCACCGGATCCCTCCCTAGATGCGTCGCTCGATTTTGGTTCTGAACATCCCGTATTTGTATCTGCGGAACCCGAAAAGATTGCAACCACGAGTATTGCACTGGAACGCGCTGCGGAAACAGTGAAAGCTTCCTTGTCGGAAGTTGAGGGGCTATCCGCGAATGTGCTCAAGCCGATGATGATTTCTGCTGAGTCTCAGGTTGATCCGCAAAAACGCGGCCGTGACCGAAAGCAGAAAAAAATCATGTGCACTCAGAAGTCAAAACCGGTGGTTGCCCCAATCGAGCTGGCGTTGGAAAGGGTGAGACAATGGTATTCGGGCCTGCCGCTGCCTGAGTTTCAGCGTCAGATTGAAGCGGGCGTGGCATCTTTGCAGCGTTCTCTGTGCGGGGTGACACAAAAATGGCTCGCACGTGTACTGCCTGGTACTGAGGCGGAGGTGCAGCTGCCCAATTCTGCGCTGCTGTGGTTTGCAGCCGGGGTGCCGGTGATAGTCGTGTTGTTAACGTTTGCAGCGTACATCCAATTCGGGCGGTCTCGTGAGTTCAATTATTATCTGGACGAAGCGCGCGCAGTGGCGACCGTGGCCCGTGCCGCTCCGGACGCGGCGCAGTGGGTTCCGCACTGGCGGCAAGTGCTATTATGGACTGATCAGGCTGAGGGAGTGCGTCGTAATCATCCGGAGGTGGCGGCGCTGCAACAGGCGGCGCGGGGCATGCTGGATAGCGCTGACAGGGTGGAGCGCGTGCGCGTGGAAGCGATCACTGCGGACGGTTTCCGCACCGACGCAAACCTGGTCAAGATTCTCGCCCGTGGACCGAGCCTGTATGCGCTCGATGAGGCTAACCAGGCTGTGTACCGGGCAGTGCTGACCACAAGCGGAGCATATCAACTCGACCCGGTTTTTGAGTGCCGCCGTGGGCCGGTTGGTATGCAATCCATAGAGGCGCTTGTAGACATTACCTGGTTGAGTATACCGAATGTGGTCGGGCAAGACACACTTCTAGTTCTCGATCCGGGCGGGCGTCTGCTGTACTGCACCACCGATGGTTTCGCAGCAGCTACGGTGCTAATCCCGCCCTACGATGGTTGGTCTCAACCCGTCGCTATCGAGGCGTTTCAGAATCGTATATATGTGCTTGAACCGGATGCAAATGAAATCTGGGTATACGAGCGTGAGGATAAATTCTTCGCCAATCCGCCGGAACGATATTTCTCTGAATCGGCGATTGATCTCAGTACGGCAATAGATATCTCTATCGTGCAGGGTACGGTGTTCATTTTGCACCGTGATGGGCATATGACGCAGTGCGTGCGTATCGAGCAAGGCGCCGCGCCGCAGTGTACCATTGAAACACGCTACTCAGATGGCAGGCCGGGTCGCTCTGATGACATCCGCTTTGATGGCGTGGATGCTCCTGCTTCGATGGCTGCCTACCCGCCGCCGCACTCATCTCTCTATCTGACCGATTATGATTCTTCCGGCGCATATCAGTTCAGCCTTCGTCTTGCGTACCAACGTGAATTCCGACCTGTCGATGAGAATGGCGAGGTCAGGGCTACATCTTTCGCCGTAGGTTCTGGAAGGGATCTGTTCTTCGCTAGCGGAAACAACGTTTACGTCGGCAGGCGCCCCTGAAATAACTGCCATGCACCGGTGGCCCAGGAAATATGTGATTGGTCTGACCGGTAATATCTGCGCAGGCAAGAGTGAAGTA
>CAUZCX010000122.1:0-4346 GCA_963578565.1 Anaerolineae bacterium | reverse complement strand
AAGGTCACTGTCACAATCTCAGATGATGAAATGGTGGTGGATTTCACCGGGTCTGATCCGCAAACAACAGGCCCGATAAATGTTCCGTTTGGTATGACGATGGGCCTCGGGGCACTAGTTTTCAAAGCAGTGACCACCCCAGATACTCCAGCGAACTATGGGAATTTTCGGCCATTGAAGGTAATTGCTCCCGCGGGGTCGTTAATGCACGCTGTAGCACCCGCCCCAACGTTTACCATGTGGCCCGCCCTCTTAGCCGTAGACGTTACCACGAAAGCACTAGCTCAAGCAGGTTTGGATTTGGTGCCAGCCTGCTCTGGTGGGGATATCTTCAGCATAAGTGGTCTCGGTATTCATCCGAGTTCGGGATTGCTATGGCATGAAGGAACCAATGAAGGCGTCGGCTTCGGAGCACACGCAGAGCACGATGGTGAGAATTCGATTATGCATCCATCTGAACCAGGCTGCCGGAATCTTCCGATAGAAGTAATGGAGACTAAGGCACCCATGATGATTGAGTTTTATGCGCTGCGTCAAGATTCTGGTGGCCCCGGAATAAACAGGGGCGGTCTGGGTAGCAAGCGGGGAATACAGTATCTGGTTGACTCGACTGCCTTCACGATGATGAAGAAATCTAAGACAAAGCCATGGGGAATGGCCAATGGGAGCGATGGAGAAAATGGCTATGCTATTTACTGGCCGGGGACACAAAAAGAAGAAATCACAGGCACAAACTATCAACCGGTAAACGCTGGTGACAGGGTATTCAATTTTTCTGGAGGAGGTGGTGGTTGGGGAGATCCTTTCTTTCGTGATCCTGACCGAGTTCTGGATGATGTGCGCAATGATTATGTTTCAGCTTTGAGCGCCCGGGAGGAATATGGGGTTGTAATAGATATGCAGACAATGACAGTAGATGCAGACTCTACTGAGCGATTGAGACAACAGGCGACTGAGAGCATGAGGTGATTTTTCCCCACATATAACCCGAGAAGAGAACACCAGTAACCGCTCTTTCTTTCCCTCCCTGTGGATGGATAGCTTCCCTATGGTATAGTTGTTGCACCTAACCGATGTGTTTATAACCTTCATCAGTGTTCATCTTTTCGTCGGTGGCTTTACGTTCAAGCGGCAGATGTTTGTTCATGACCGCACAATACGGAACCCCGAATTACTATATGCTTGAACATACTTTCTTGACAATCGGATTCATCCAAGACTACAATTGTTTGCCTTCCTTAATGCCATGAATTGGTCAAGTAAGTTAGCTCCGGAACCATCCGCACCTACTCATTTCATCTAAGACAAAGGGAAACCAGCTGTGGCACGCAACGTCCTAGAAGTTGAGAATCTCGTCACCGAATTCGACACCATAGAGGGAGCGGTGCATGCAGTAAATGGCGTCTCGTTTGAAATTCAGGAAGCTGCCACGCTAGGCGTGGTCGGTGAAAGCGGCTGCGGCAAGAGCGTATCTATGCTCTCCGTAATGAGGTTGTTGCCGCAGCCCCCCGCAAGGATTCAGGCCGACAAAATTGACTACTACGACAAGAGCTTGTTGAGCCTCTCCGATGCTGCAATGCGCTCGGTGCGTGGGAGTGAGATCACGATGGTATTTCAGGACCCGATGACCTCCCTCAATCCCGTTCTCACCATTGGTTATCAGGTCATGGAGCCTCTACGCCTACACTTAGGCATGAGCAGAAAAGAGGCTGAGCATCGAGCCGCCGAGTTATTGCACCTTGTGGGAATTGCCCAACCCAAACAACGACTGCTGGACTTTCCGTTCCAGTTCTCTGGCGGCATGCTCCAGCGAGCTGGAATAGCCATGGCTCTAGCCTGCGATCCCTCCTTACTGATCGCGGATGAGCCAACTACAGCCCTCGACGTCACCATTCAGGCACAAATAGTAGAGTTGGTGAAGCGCCTACGTGACCAGCTTGGCATGGCGCTAATTTGGATTTCGCACGACCTGGGTGTAGTGGCTGGATTGGTGGATCGTGTAAACGTGATGTATGCCGGGCATATTGTAGAGAAAGCGTCAACGGACGATCTGTATGCTAACCCTCGCCATCCCTACACGATGCTGCTGCTACGCTCTCTGCCACGCCTCGATAGTGTGACGGACGCAAAGCTACAGACGGTGCCCGGCCAGCCATGCGACTTGGTCAATTTGCCAAGTGGCTGTCCATTTGCCGAGCGATGCCCTTTTGCGCAAGACATTTGCCTGGAAGAAATGCCACCCTTGGAGGAGGTGGGTTCTGGGCACCAGGTGGCTTGTTGGGTAGACATTGACACAGGAACACTACGATGAGCCACAGCAACATCCTTGTTCGCGTCGAAAATCTCACCAAACATTTTCCTATCAACCGGGGAATTTTTATCCAGCGCCAAGTTGGAGCCACGCAGGCGGTGGATAACATCAGTTTTGACATCCACAGCGGCGAGACGTTAGGACTGGTTGGTGAAAGCGGTTCTGGGAAGTCCACAACCGCACTCTGTATTCTGCAACTCCATGTCCCCACCTCAGGCAAAGTGTTTTTCCGTGACCTCGACCTGACAACACTGAAAGCCGATGAGCTGCGCCAGCAACGAAAGCACATGCAGATCATCTTCCAGGATCCTTATGCCTCGTTAGACCCTCGGATTCCCATAGGTGAGACCATCGCCGAGCCTCTGCGGGCTTACAGAGATCATACTGCCGCCGAGCGGCGAAAGCGGGTCGAAGAATTGATGGACAAGGTGGGACTCGACACCCGTTTCGCCAATCGATACCCTCACGAGTTCTCCGGCGGACAACGGCAGCGGGTGGGGATTGCCAGAGCACTGGCTCTGGATCCGGATCTCATCATCTGTGACGAGCCAATATCGGCGCTTGACGTATCTATCCAGGCGCAAGTGGTGAATCTTCTGGAAGAACTCCAAAGGGAACTCGGCCTCACGTACCTGTTCATCGCTCACGATTTGAGCATGATACACCACATCTCCGACCGAATCGCGGTAATGTATCTTGGTAAACTGGTCGAGGTTGCCTCGCGGGACAATTTGTTCCATACTCCTCTTCACCCCTATACAAAGGCGTTGCTATCGGCGGTCCCGATTCCCGACCCGCCCAAAGAACGCCAGCGCAAGCCAATCGTCCTGACGGGCGACATCCCCAGCCCCGCTAATCCACCGAGCGGATGCCGCTTTCGGACTCGATGTGTATACGCAGAGGACCGGTGTGCTCAAGAAGCGCCCGAATGGGGCCAGTTTACGCCGGGCCATTGGGTCGCCTGTCACTTAGCTGCAGACATACAAGCAGGTCTGAAGACAGCTGCGTCTGGCAGCCAGTAAGAGAGTTTTCCGAGTACCATCTCAGGCCGACAAAGCACGCAGAGAAACGAATGTCCATTAATACTGGCCCGACGAAATGGATTGTGGGTGGCAAAGTACTCCGCCGTGCCGACGGGATGTGGACACTGCAAGAGGTCGACGTGAAGCTGGAAGACAGTCGGATTACCGCGTTAGTCCCTCCCGGCACCAGAACACCCAGTGCGACGGATTTGGATGCTCGGCGCAGGATTATCATTCCAGGTCTTATAAATGCCCATATCCATTCAAATGACAATTTTCGTCGCGGCATGTTCGACAATATGCCCTTGGAACTTTATGGCCTATTGAAAACACCTATCGGAGGAGCAGCTCCCCTGTCAGTCGAGGCTATTCGTGCATGCACACTCATCGGAGCGATGGAGTGCCTTCTGACGGGCACCACCACAGTGGTCGACGACGTCTGGCACGAGAACAATTTGGCTGTTGAGAACATCGATGCTATAATGAATTCTTACAATCAACTGGGTATGCGAGCTTGGGTCACGGCCAACCTTGGGGATAGATCATCCACCGAAATCGACCCCTTCCTGGTTGATTTCCTGACACGGGAGCAATACGCTCACCTCGACGATTTCAGGTACGATACGGAGCGGGCACTTGCCATCAGTGAAGATGCCCTGAGGCGATACAATGGCCCTGAGTCGGATGGTCTAGTCAGATTTGCAATGGGAGCGTCTGGCCCGCAACAATGCACAGATGCATTTCTACAGAACATTTGGGAGCTGGCGCGGAGCTGGAAGGCGCCGGTCGTTAGCCACGTGCTAGAGACGCGCGTTCAGGCCATCACCGCGAGGATCTCATACGGCATGACCTTAGTGGAGCGTCTTGAGGAGCTAGAATGCCTGGACAGCTTGACGCACATCGTGCACGGCATTTGGTTGACGCCATCAGACATCGAACTGCTGGCCTCGCGAAATTCCAGTGTGATTCATAATCCCATAAGCAATCTGCGACTTGGCAGCGGGGTTGCTCCT
>CAUZCX010000121.1:0-4356 GCA_963578565.1 Anaerolineae bacterium | reverse complement strand
AGATGAACGCTTACGCGGTTGGCCGCACCGTGAATAATCCGCGCAACGATAGCCCAGATTGCGTTCGGCCATTGGAGTAATGCACAGGCGGTTCCACTTGTTACCCGGCGTCGCTATGGGCTGTGCGGACTTCAGGTCGGGCTAGGACGAGAAAACAGGCTGCTGAAATCCCGGCCGATCCATACACCATGCACATCACCATAATCTGATAGCGTACGGCCAACAGTGGTGAGACTCCGGATAAAATCTGGCCGGTCATAATGCCTGGTAGTGCCACCAGGCCGACCGCCAGAAGCATATTGGTTATGGGGATTAATGCAGCTTGCAGCGCGATGTTGCGCGCCTTCTCGTAGTGGCTGCCCTGAGCCATTTCTGCGCTTAACCTTTCGGCCGCCAGACTGATACTGTTCATCGCGTTGGAGAAAATCATTCCGGCCAAAGGAATCATGAAGGTGGTCAGGTACCATGGCTTGAGCTGCAGCACCGCTTGAGTGATGACCAGCAATGTTATCCCACCCCCCAGCGCTATAGAGACTAGCGCTTTTGGAAACCACTTTCGTAGTGACTGCCTAGCGGTGCGCATGGAAATCCAGCTGGCAGCGCAGAGCATGATTGCCAGCATGACGGCCACTATTCCACCGTTATTGGTTTCGAAAACATAACTGAGGAAGTATCCGATCAATAATAGCTGCACCAGCATGCGCGCTAGGGCGTAGAGCGACTTGCGGTAATCGTGCGCCCATGTGTAGAGAATGCCAACCACTGCCAGCGCCGGTATCAACGCCAGTGCTAGATTTCCGAACGGTATTGATGAGATGGAATTGTTCATGACTTTATTGTTTTCCTCTTGTGCCTAAACAGTACGGCAGTATGCTAATATCCATTGTAGGGGACAATGGAGCGATGTTTTGCTACGCCGAGACAGTCCCGATTGGGTACACCATACACAATCTATACAGACCGTAGTGATCATGATTCGCCTCAGTCCAGCGCTGTGATTGTCTCTCGGATTTATGCGATCTCCGCGGAAGGTCGGAATATATGGAGTCGTTTCTGTCGCTTCGCCAGTTCTACCGCCCACCGTGGGCGGCTTCGTCCCTGAGCAGTCTGGGAAGAGCATCATCAATACTCAGTTGTTGCATCTACTGGGCTGTTACACTACTACGTACGTGCTCTGCATCAAGGGCGCCGACGGAGCGCCATTGCTCAATTCCATTGTCATCGAAAAAGATGAATGTCGGGGTGATGCGAAAGTCGAAACGGTCACCCAGTTTGAGACCCACCGTGTCATGAACGTTTACACGGATTATCTGCAGTTTTCCTCGCAATTCTGTTTCTAGCCTGTCCACGACAGGTCGGATTGTAATACATGCTATTCAATACTCGGACTGAAATTCCATCAGGGTTGGCTTCCCGGATGCAAGCGTTGCCTCGACAGCGTCCATCTCCGTCAATGTGCTCGGACCTGGGCGTAGCAGTATCCACGAGAGGCCAAAAGCGGTTGTCATTACAGCGAGTGCAACCATATCCAGAAGCCGGACGCCGTCTCGTAGTATTATGATGGCAAAAACGGTTTGAACAAGAAGAACACTCAGTACAAATGAATGCTGATTAATGTAAGTCATCGGTTTAGCTTCGTGGTATACACTTGTTCTTTCAACCTCCGGTGCTGTTCGGTAACGCTAGCCGCGTTCAGAGTACTCCGGTCGCGAGTAAGCCAGCGAAGAGAAGCATCAGTGCGCCCAATGCGCCGTGCACGATGTGGGCGTGCCTGCGCAGCGATCTGATTGTTCCAGTGCCCGAGAGCACGGCTGCCACCGTAATGTACCAGCTCGCATCGGTGCACGTGGCTAGCAGGCTCATCGTCAACGAGGTGTGCAAGGGTGCACCTGGTTTGATGAACGGGGTGTAAATCGCCAGCATCCAGGCAATTATCTTAGGGTTCAAGAGGGCCACCAGGAAACCCTGCATGAAGCCTTCTCGACCGGCTGGATCATAATGTTCCAGTTCTCCTTCATGTTCCGGGCCTACGGTTGCCTGCCGGATAAATGTGAATCCTAGCCAGAGTAGTAGCGTAACGCAACCCCAGTGCAATATTGCTTCAATTGAGCGGTGAGCGGTCAGCGCTAAGGACAGGCCGGCGGCGGTGGCGAAAGCGTATACTCCAAAACCGATTCCGTGTCCGAGTCCCGTGAGCATTCCGTGTCGCCGTCCGCCGCGAATCGTGTTGCGAAGCACCAGCGCTAGTGATGGTCCGGGCGACATTGCTCCGAGCACTAGCGCCAAAGTGAGGGCCAACCAGCTTTCAGGCGTCATGGTCAGCGCTGGCGGGCGGATGGCTGCTCTGGCGTGTGCAGGGGGTAGTTATCGTACCCGGAATAGGGTGGTTAGTAGCTTTCATATTAATTGAACAGCTGTCGCAGTCGTGGCAGCAGGTAACGATAGTAACGCCAAGCATAGGGATGGTCGCGCGGGACAATTTGGCAATCTCCATCGCCATGGTAGTAATACGAAAGCCATTCATAGGATACGTGGCCTGAATCGGCGTAACTGCCGGGTGAAACCGACTCTGGGCTGCGTGGAACCCAGATTTCTATTTTAGGGTTATCTGGGACAGTTGTGTTCGCAAGCTGCCACAGTTTATCGGTCGAGAGAAAGAATGCCTCCTCGATGTGACGCAGCCGGTTGGAGAGTGCTGGATGTGCAAAGGACCGGTAATCGTATTCCAAATTGTCAATTGCGTTCAGAGTATGCGCAACCGAGCTGATCTCGTCCGGTGATTGGGACTCGACCACGATAACGGCTGGGGGATCATGCAGCGGCACGCTTTCGAAATCGGTAGCGTTGGCCAGTATCTCCACATTGTGCTTAACTCCGAAAAACAGCGCGGCATATGGTTGTCCGAAATAACGTAGTGGTACGGAAAGCGATTTTGCCTGTAGGAAGGCTTGTTCGAGCTCTGGATACGCGCTGCGTGAGACGTGCCGTGCACTGGCGAAACCAGATGCTGCCGTCGCAAGCAACAGGGTGGCCAATAGTGCGCGTGCCGGGAGACGCTGCAGCCAGAGAAATGAACGGTTAGCGCGTGCTAGCCCAGCCATAGCGGTGATTGCCAGCAAAGGGTTTACCCCGAGCATCAGACGCGTGTTGAATCCGGCTATGCCAGCACCGGTGCGCAATGTGTAAAATGCGAGCACCGCCAGTCCGGTCATGACAACCGAGTTGGCCGGCGAGCGTTTGTTGCGGTGCATGGTGAAAAAAAACGCCGCGATTCCAATCATACAAAACATGGAGTGCAGCTTGCCGTTCACCAGCCAGAATGCTTCAAGCACGTGCGACCAGCGCGTGCTGCCGCCAGTGCTGCTATAGGCGCGCACGTCCGTTAACTGACCCTGCAACCATCCTAATGTATCGCCCGTATATACAAAACGGATTATCTCCAGCAGTATCAGGGTGAGCGCGAGGCCAACCACAGGCAGTAGCGTTTCTTTGAGGCTGTGCTGTCGTGAGAGAATGGTGGCGGCGATCCATACCAGTGCTGGTACTGCCAGGCCAGGGTGCGCCAGTATTCCTAGGCCTAACATAACGCCGCTGAGAAAATTGCGGCCGTGGGCGGCGGCCGCCAGACCGGCTATAAAAAGTGCCAGCCCGTAGCCTAGATGGATACGGAAGTAATAAAGAGTTGTCGGCCAGGATATAAACCAGAGCGTGACAGCAAGCGCCCATCCGTGTCCTGGTAACACTGTACGTGCCAACAGGAACAACGATCCGGCCGTCAGACCGGATGCCATTACAAGAAGCGCGATTTCCAACACTGGGCTCGCGCCAAATGAGGCATACGTCAGCGCGAGCAAGAACATTATCAATGGTTTTCCGGCATCGTAACCCCAACAGCCATGGAGTAAGTCGAGTGCAGCCATATGCTGGGACGCAACGTCCCAATGTAGGAAGTATGAGCTTGGATCCATAGAAGTGGCTGTGAACAAGCACGTGGTCGCAAAGACTGCCCAAAAAAGGGTGGCATCGCTCTGACACAGGCTCGCTAATTCCTCGCGAAAGTGGCGGAATATTCTTCTTGTCTTTGGCGATGTTGAATTCAAACTGCGACTCGGGGATTAGATGCGGTTGGCATCATGGAGATATCAGTGCTACACAAGTTACTTATGCCTGGCGGGTTACACGCCTGTGCGCACTCCCTGAGATAACGATAGTGTGTAATAAGGTGTGGAATGCGCAATATGATTGTGTGTGACCATGTTACAGAGAATTTAGCACCATGGTTACTTCGTCTGTGGAAATCCGGCTTTCTAGATGTAATATCTTGACCAATTCTGACAGCGTAAAGTACGCATGCAA
>CAUZCX010000120.1:0-4377 GCA_963578565.1 Anaerolineae bacterium | reverse complement strand
CCGACCCGGTCAAGATCTGCACGTACAAACACATAACCGGGGAAAAAGGCGCGTTCATACGTGGAGTATTTGCCGTTGCCTGCCCGCGAATAGGTCGGATGATAAACCTCAACATCGCGCAGACGTAGCTGCGAGGCAACCAGCCGCTCTTTACGCGGTTTAGTACGCAACACATGCCACTTACTGCCATTAACCTGATGGCATTTCACCAGCATATTCCTCAGGTGGCCTCCCTCTTCGCGCGCAGTCCCAGTTTCATTTCGCTAACGCATGGTTCTAGGAGGTAATCACTGCCGACACATCTAACCGTCCAATCAACAGCAGCGCTCGTCGAGATCACACCATGCTCCAGCAGAGTCAGTTTGAGAATATCCGCGGCGTCGCCATCCCCCCGCAGAAACACGCGCTCAATTCCCCGCCTCTGAATATCCGCAGCCATTTCTCTGGCAGCGCGACGTAATTTACGATAAACGCCCAGTGACCGCTCCATATACTCGGTCGTGCGCCGAGCTAGCAAAGCCACTCCGTCCGGAGTAAGGTGGTATTTCAAGCGAGTGCGTTGCATGCGCGTAGCCTTTACGTAGCCCTTAGCCACCATGCGCTTGATGTACCAGTTGACGCTACCCACCGCTACGCCGAGCTGGGCCGCAAGACCCGCCTGAGTCACAGTAGGGTTTTCCGCGATCGCTTCGAGCAGACGATACTCGTAATCTCTCATGAAAATGCATATCCAACAGCATTCAGTTCTTGAATTCTAACGAATGGGTTTGTTTTCGTCAAGCGTTTTACAGGCAGTGTAGCCTACCCGTAGGCAGGTCGTGGAGCATTAGCGGCCTAGATTGAACACGATCTGGCTGCCGTCACGCTCAAAATCGAAGGGGAGCTCACGCAGGGAGGGCAGCGCCTGGCGGACGTCATCCTGAGCTGCCAGTGGGCAGTATAACAGCAGGAAACCACCACCACCCGCCCCTGAAATCTTTCCTCCAAGGGCTCCGGCTTCCCGGGCCGCGCTGTAATATTCGTCAAGCGTGCGGTTGCTCACACCACTGGCCAGACCCTTCTTAAGCTCCCATCCCTGATGCAAAAGCTCGCCGAATGTGGTCAGATCAGCACGCTTCAGGCAATCGCGGCCATGTGTGGCAATCTCACGCATGCCAATAAGGCTCGCCCGGCGTTCGACAATGTTCTCGCGCTGCTCACTGAGCACACTTCCGGAGGGACGGGTGAGATGCGTGTAGAACAACATCATGTTACGATTCAGGCGGCGCAACAGGTCCTCCTCAAGACCAATCTCGGCAACTCGCACTTCACCATCCTCGCAAAAAGTCAACTCCCGCAGGCCGCCATAAGCGGCGATGTACTGGTCCTGCACTCCAATTGGCTTGCCACACCGTTGAATCTCGATCTCACATGCTTGGCGCGCTAAAGTCTCTGCTGTAATGAGCTGACCATGAAAAGCGTACAATGCCTGTAACAGACCTACAGTGACACTACTAGATGACCCCAACCCTGTGCCACTGGAGGGCACATCTGCCAGAGTGGTAATCTCTACGCCCTTCTCGACGCCGGTCACGCGCATAGCCTCTCGCACCAGCTCATGTTCCAATTCCGTCACGCTGTCCACTATTTCCTTCTTTGAGTAGTTCACATATATCATGTCGTCGAAGCGCTGTTTGACGATAACGTAAATGTACTTGTTGATCGCAGTAGATATGACTGCGCCACCGTGCTTTCGGTAGTGTTCTGGGAAATCAGTGCCGCCTCCAAGAAAACTGACGCGCAGCGGCGTACGAACTATAATCATGCAGCCTGACCTTGCTTCACCGCAATTGTTGACTGCCCGAGACCCTCACGGCCATAACGGCGCAGCGCGGCATGGAGTTCATCCTCGGGAAGCGAAAGTGTGCTTAGGATCCAGTCTTCGAGTAGCTGAATGTCACTCCCGCTGGACATACGGCTGCCCGCCAGCACGCGGCAGATTTGCGAGTGCGTAGTGGCCTCGCGGCGTTCCTCGGCCTCAATGAGTGCCTCGTGCAGCTTTTCTCCCGGTCGCAAACCACAGAACTCAATCAGAATGTCCACACCTGGACGCAAGCCCCGCAGTCGTATCATACGCTCGGCAAGTTCAGTGATGCGAATCCGCTCGCCCATTTCTAGCATGAAGAGGTCGCCACCACGTGTGAATACAGCGGCCTGGATGACCAGCTGCACCGCCTCCGGAATAGTCATGTAAAAACGAGTGATATCCCGATGAGTCACCGTAACCGGGCCACCTGCAGCAATTTGACGCTCGAAGAGCGGGACAACGCTGCCCCGACTGCCAAGCACATTCCCAAAACGCACGCTGGCAAAAAGGGTGGCTGCGCTTTCGACTGCCAACCGGGCAGTCACGTGCTCTGAGAGTAGTTTGGTTACCCCATACACGCTTACCGGATTCACAGCTTTGTCGGTGGAAATAAGCACAAACCGTTCAGCGCCTGCGGCCCGCGCCGCCCGACCAATGTTCAGGGTTCCAATCACATTTGTGCGCAGCGCGGTGCGTGGATGCGATTCCATCAGCGGTACATGCTTATAAGCCGCTGCATGGAAGACCACCGCTGGGCGATAGCGCTCGCACAGAGCAGTCATCTCCTGTATGTCAGTAACATCAGCCACGCGCACCGCGAGGTTTTCGGTCTCGGTGGACAGGCCCGTTTCGGACTGCAATTCGTACAAACCGGTTTCGTTCAGATCTACCGCCAGCACCCGTTCGGGGTCAAACGCTAGCACCTGCCGACATATCTCAGCACCGATCGAGCCAGCGCCACCGGTCACCATCACCGTACGTCCACGGAGCATGCTACGACAGGCTTCGATATCAATCTCAGTAGGTGCCCGTCCGAGCAAGTCGTGAACAGTCACATCTCGTACCAGTGGCAAATTGGGGCTCTCGGCAAGTGACTCGAATACGTCCGGTACAATCTGAATTCGCGCCGGGGTACGCTGACAAATACCGAGAATCTCGCGAAATTCCTGCCCGGAAATGGCATGAATAGCCAGTACAATCAGCTCAACTCTGTGCAAGACGACCAGATCCAGTAATTGCTCCCGGCCACCAAGAATTGGGATGCCGTGTACATTGAAACCGTGCTTGTCCGCATCGTCATCGACGAAGCCAAGCACCTGATAACCACGGCCCCCACTCCGGTTCTGCAGCTGCCAAGAAAGGGATTGTCCAGTTTCGCCCGCACCCACAATCAATGCCCTGATTGGCCCTCTACCCGTCGCGTTTTCCTCCCGCGCACGCCGCAATCGGAAGAAAGCGCTAACGAGCAGACGACTGCGATAACGCAGCGTGGTATACCCAGCCGCCGATAGAAAACCACCTAAGGCCAGAGCGCTCAAGGGAAAGGGGCGGATTGTCGGCTCCAGTCGCAAAACCGGCAGCAAGTCCAGCAACATCAGCGGCAGAGTTGCCCCGAGCCATGCTTGCACCACGATGAGCGCATCGGGCGCGCTGGCGAATCGCCACAGGCGACTATACATTCCAGCCCACTGGTTAGCGAGAACGTGTACCAGCACGATCATAGGGATGAACGTGCTCCATGCCCGCAAATAATGCGCAGTCGGCGCCGCACCGGCAAAGCGACCTGTTAGCGCCACCCGATATGCCACCACCACGATGAGAGCATCGCCGAGTAGATACCATCCAGAGCGGCGCATGAATCGCGCGAACCGTATCCAGAGAGCGTTCATGAATCTACAATTATAACTAGTTCTGGCTGAGCCATTGCAACTCACGAGCCAAACCATGCTCGAAATCCAACGGTGCAAAACGCAAATCCGCCGCAGCAGCACTGATATCGAATGCCTTATCCTCCTCAATGCGAGCAACCTGTTCAGGGGTGATGGGCAGACCGAGACGGGAGAACACGGCCGCAGCCGCCCGTGCCGCAAGCGGCGGCAAATGGATTCTGGCTACACTCCGATCAAGTCTAGTGCAAACGGCGTCGATCATCTGCACAAACGAAAGCGGGACAGCACCGGCAAGATTATACGCTTTCCCAATCGCACACTCCGAGCCCGCCGCTTGCACCACAGCTGTAGCGACATCCTCCACGAAAACGGGCTGTTGCAGCGCATTTCCTCGGCCTACGACCGGAATGACTGGCCAGCGGCTCAGGTAACCAATCAATCTCCATATGTTGCGGTCGCGAGGGGTACCGTAAATCATAGTTGGGCGCAGAATGGTGTAGTTCAATCCACTTTTTGCAATCAACCGCTCGGCCTGCACTCGCATCGTTTTGCTGGCTGTCGGCAGTTGCGTGAAGACTGAGGCACTGCTGACGAACACAACCCGGCCAACCCCGGAAGCCTGAGCTGCAGCCACAACGTTGG
>CAUZCX010000119.1:0-4378 GCA_963578565.1 Anaerolineae bacterium | reverse complement strand
TATGAAGAACGGATGGATCCATGCCGCCGGAGATGTATCTGAGCTCTCTCAGCAGATTGAGTGGGCGCTGCAACACCGCGATGAAGTGACCGAGATGGGAAAGGCTGCGCAGGCCACGGCGGAGGAATGGCCGGTATCAAGGGCTGTTGAAATCATCACTTCCATTCTCGCTGGCCAAGAGCGCTGAGATGCGCTGCGGAATCGACGCGTCCAATTTGAGATCTGGCGGGGGTGTTCAACATTTGCTCCGCATTCTTGAGAATTTCAGATACTCTAAGGGCGGGGACACTAATATCATTATTTGGGGCAGTCGCGCACTTTGTGAGCGTGTGCCGCGCCGGTCGGGGATTACGCTGACCGCGGTTCCGGAGCTGGATACCCATCCGTTCAGGCGTCTGTTTTGGCAGATGCGGCAGCTGCCCGAAATTGCCAGCAGTGCATGCGATGTACTTTTTGCTCCAGGAGGTTTAACTGGAAATCACCATATTCCCAATGTTGCCATGTGTAGGAATATGCTTCCATTCGAGCTCTCGGAGATCCGGCGGTACGGCGCTAGTTATATGCTTGCGCGTCTGTTGTTTCTACGTGTGGTGCAGACGCGCACTTTCCGCCGTGCAGATGGAGTGATCTTTCTTAGCGATTATGCGCGCGAGCGCGTAGCTGCGCAGATAGGTGATATTCCTGGGAAGACTGCGCTGATAGCCCACGGCGTGGAGCCTCGATTTCGGTGTGAGCCGAGGCGACAGCAGCCACTTGAGAAGTATTCTCCAGAAAGCCCATTCCGGTTGCTCTATGTGTCGACTGTGGATGTGTACAAACATCAATGGAATGTGGCCACTGCGGTGGCAGATTTGCACCGGAAAGGGATGCCGGTCACGCTGGATATAGTCGGGCCTGCGTATCCGCCTGCACTCCGGCGCTTAAATGTGTTGCTAAAGAAGCTGGATCCCAACCGTGCGTTCATCCAATATTGTGGCGCGGTAGCACACTCCGAATTGCATCACCGTTTTCACAGTGCTGATGGGTTTGTTTTCGCTTCGACGTGTGAGAACATGCCTAATATTCTATTGGAAGCAATGGCGTCTGGGCTGCCAATAGCGTGTTCAGAGCGCAGACCTATGATTGACATTCTGGGTGAGGGGAGCGTGTTTTTTGACCCAGTGCGACCGGACAGCATATCGCGTGCCATCGCCATTATGGTGCGGGATAGAGAAAAGCGCACACGAATTGCTCATGCGGCGTATGAACGTGCGGCTGACAATACCTGGGGGCGGTGCGCAGCCGAAACATTTTGTTTTCTTGGTGAGTGTGCTGGAATGAACTACCAGGGTAGCTCACATATGCGTTCTGTGGACACAAATGAAAATTAACCTGTCTGAGAGCTGGCCGGTTAGGATGATCATTATTATGTGGGTGTTCCTGACTGTCACTTTCAGACAAGAATTCAACGTGTTTGCACCTGCCACCCACTGGTTGGGAAATCTCGGGTTGTGGCCGTTGACAGAAACTATGGCTGCCATCGCCAGGTTATTGGTACCGCTGTGGTGGAATTCATGACATTAGCAGTGGTTGCAGCGTATTCACTCGCTTGCATTCTTGCGGGCATGGCGGGGCTTCGGGTCTTGGGATGTGGGTCTGGCAGATCCGCTGGTTCCATGAGATTTGACCTCGGCACTGCGCTTGCCCTTGGTCAAGGGGCTTTAGCAGTTATATGGATGCTGCTTGGCCTCGCGGAGTGGTTCGATAAACGGTTGATTGTGGCCGTGTTGCTTTCAAGCTCCGCAGCTGGAGCGATCCTTTTAGTTAGGCGAGCAGGAACGGAAATCGATTATCTGAGCCCGTTTCGAGAGTTATGGAAATCAGTTCATGCATTGCAGAGACCACTCATTCCAGTCGCCATAGTTTTGATGGTGCTAGTGGGTGCTGTTGGGATTTTTAATGTTGTACTTCCACCGCGGTTTGGAGTAGGTGATGGTTTTTTCTATTACATGGTGTTGCCGAAAATCATGGCTGCGTCTCAGCGTATCATGCCGGTGCCGGGTTACGAGTCTTCGCACAGTGTGCTCGGGTATGTAGGAGAAATGCACTATGCCGCTCTGATGGGTCTTTCGGGGGAGAACGCTGCCTTACTATTTGTATGGGTGACTATGCTGGGAGTATTTGCCCTGGTACTACGCCTGTGTGATGATGCGGGGTTAGGGCCAGCCGGAAAGCTAGTCGCATTGGTTGCACTTTTTTCCTCAACTGCTTTCAATTTCTTTCTCAGTGACGGAAAGATAGACACTTTCGCTCTGATTCTCGGGGTGGCGGCATTCGTTTGGGCTTTACGTATATCGGATTTGCCGGTGTTGGCTCCGAGACTGGCGGGGTTGTTTACCGGGTTTGCGATTGTAGCCAAACTTACGTTCGTTTTGTCCGTGGCGGTTCCAGCGATATCGATACTGATTGTTGTTGCGCTGCAAGAGAAGGATGCATGCGACGTAAGCTCATCCAATGCTCGTTCACGTAAGGGGTTAACCGCAATCATCGCACAATTCGCGGCATTCTGCATGCTGCCGATTTTGACCCACATGTACAAGAACTCAGTCTTGTTTCATGAGCCGCTTGCTCCATTGGTGTTTTTGAACCAGCCCATATCAATTAGCTCCAATTACAGTTGGAATTCTCCTGATACAGCAAAGTACATCCTCAGGACTCTCCCCTACGTCCTAGTGTACGGCAAGCAATCCATCGGACATCTGTCTCCGTTGTTCCTAGCAGCTCTTCCCATGGTGATACTGGTACCGAAATCCACATGGAAAACCAACAGGAAGGTTGTAATGTTGGCAATAATCGGTGTCGGCTCACTGGTCATCGGCGCCTGGGCAGAGGCATCCTTCTTTACAGTGCGTTTTCTGATGCCGGCTGCGGTGCTATTGTTACCGGTTTTGGGTCTCCTTTTCCAAACGGCAATTGAGGTTTGGTCCGCGCATTTGATCTCGCAATTGGTCATTGCTGTTGCACTCTGTATGGTGATGCTCGGGTATTCACAGGTTGGTCATGACTGGCAGCGTATGTTGCGTTACAGGTTTCAGGGGGCGGGAGCATGTACGTTTGACAGCATTTTGTGGTTTCCACATTCCATGTGCGACGCCCTGGTTTCGGTGAACGACATTGCATCTCCGGGCGACCGCATTCTTCATCATGGATATGCTTATTGGCTGCGCTCCGATCTGATTCAATGTATGCCTACTCGGGACGAATGGAATTGGATGAGCGCCGCCTCTTCCACACACGATGAATGGGCACGCATTCACTCGCTTGGATTCCGCTACATGGTGACACAACGAGAGCTGCAACCGGTTCCAGATTGGTTGTCGGTTTCTCTCGTATACGAGAATTCTGACGTTCAAGTATACGAAATGGAGTCGCGAGATTCAGAATGGCGGCCCGAGTTTGTTTGTCGGCAGGTGAAGCAGCCTGCTTGGGATGTGGTTGCTGTAAGTGATAACATGTAAGGCGGACCTGAACAGATTCTGATGTTTTTGACCAGAACCGGGCGACCTCGCTGCATCCGGTGTGATGAGTAACTCCTTCGGAGTACGAACGCGAAAAGGTCGCCTGCAGCTCATGGGTTTAAGCTCGTTGCTTTGGTATTGTGTAGCCCCCAACTAGAGATTGGATTATGGCTAGGAGAATGAAAACCATCGGTTTGATTGCTGCTCTAGTGGGGTTGTTTTCCGCGCCGCTGTTTTCTCAGATTGGCAATTCCGGTATCAGGGATTGGGATCAGCACCTGTTTTATTTCGGTTCTGTTCTCAAGACCGTTATCGAATATCGCCAACTCCCACTGTGGAACCCATGGTATTGCGGCGGAAGTGTCCTGTACCAGAACCCTCAGGTGCCGCTGCTCAGCCCGGTGTATCTACTGGCACCATTCACCGGATTGCTTCCGGCAGTGAAGATCACAGTCGCGATTTACTACGGCATCGCCTTGTTCGGCATGTTCCTGCTGGCTCGTATAGTTTACGGGCTTTCGAATCGATTCTTGATATTTCTCGCTTGCTCCGTTTTTGTCTTCAGCGGTTCCCTTTCTCTGCACATTGCCGAGGGGCATACCCATATGTTTGGCGCAGCGTTCTTTCCATTCGTTGTATTGGGATACGAATTGTATCTTTCTCGGAAGCGGCCGGGATGGTTGCTTCTTGGGGGTGCTTCGCTAGCGGTGATAATCTGGTCGGGCGGTATTTATGCCGCACCCCTCATCGCCCTGTTCGTGATTGCTTACGCGGTATTGCGAGCCGCTATTGAGCAGTCCATGGCACCACTCTGGGGACTCGCAGTTGTAGGTGTTTTTGCGTTTCTATTTTCGGCGCTGCGACTTGTTCCTGTCATGGAT
>CAUZCX010000118.1:0-4394 GCA_963578565.1 Anaerolineae bacterium | reverse complement strand
CCGGTGCCTAGGTCGGTCGCGCCGACGAGTACATTGAAGCTGCCGTCGTCGTTCAGTTTTATACTGGCTGCACCCATGTCCAGACCTGGTATAGCAGTGCCATGCATGCATACGGCCATGCCTATACCGCGGCGAATGTGAGGCTTTTCAGAGGCGATTTTCCACAGTGGATCCGAACGTCGCTCCCATGCGATAGCCTTTGCACCCTGTGTGACACATTCTGGGAGAGCGCATGACCTGACAATCTGAGGTTCAATTTCACCTCCTTCTAGCATCTCACCCTCCCCAATAGCAGCAGTGATTAGGATGGGATCCCCTTCGCGCACGGCATTTTGCATCCGAAACTCAACTGGGTCAATGGCTAGGTAAGCGGAGATTTCTTCCATTAGGCATTCAAGCGCGAATCCGGCTTGCGGTGCTCCATAGCCTCGGTATGCTCCTGATACAGGTTTGTTCGTGTACACTACCTCTCCGGTGAAACGGATGTTGGGGCAGCGATAGGTGGCGAGACCGCGCATTCCAGATACGCTGCATACCGTCAAGCCATGCGTGCCATAGGCACCGGTATTCTCGACGATGTGCAGGTCCAGCGCGTGTATACTGCCGTCTTTCATCACGCCGGCGCGATAGGTGAGTGTCTGCGGGTGTCGCGAACGCGAGCTGGAAAATTCCAGTTCACGTGTATATTCAAAGCGCACGGGCTGGTTGGTAGCTAGGGTGAGATGGGCGGCTAGGTCTTCAATTAGCATCTCCTGCTTGGCACCGAATCCGCCGCCTATGCGCGGTTTAATGACACGGATGCGTTTGACCGGAAGGCCTAGCAACGGAGCGATCATGCGCCTGACATGGAACGGAACCTGTGTACTGCTGCGAATCACTAGCCTATCTTCCTCGTCCCAGTAGGTTACAACTACGTGCGGCTCTATGTGCCCTTGCTGGACCTGATGGACTTTGTACGTGCGTTCAAAAACATAGTCAGCATCGGTCAGCGCTTGGTCAACATCGCCTACTTTCGCGTGGATTTCCGCGGCTAGGTTGCGCGCGGCAGATGCTATAGAAACTGCATCAGGCTCATCGTGTATTTGCGGCGCGCCGTCGCGGAGTGCTTCATGCGCATCAAATACTGCTGGCAAGGTTTCATATTCTACTTCAATAAGGTTCAGGGCTTTACGCGCAATCTCAGGAGTATCAGCGGCCACAACCGCCACTCGGTCACCGACGTGGCGCACTTTAGAATCCAGACTGACCTGATCCCACGGTGGCGGATTAGGGTAGGACTGTCCGCCGGTGGCGTAAATCACTCGAGGTAGATCTGCATGAGTCAAAACTGCTTGGACCCCGGAAAGTTTACGAGCGGCTGAAGTGTCGATTCCGCGGATTCTGGCGTGCGCGTGTGGGCTAGTTAGGAGAGCCCCATGCAGCATGTCAGGTAATTCAATATCATCAGTGAATACTGGGCGTCCCTTAGCCAACCTGATAGCATCTACCTTCGCCTCCGGGTGGCCGACGACATCTGTGGTTTCAGTGGTCACGATGGGGGCAATCTCCACGCGCGGCTGCGTTAGTACTCCAACTGGTGAGGATGGGGTATCAGGAATGTATTGGTCAGGCTGCCTGAACACTGTCTCTAAGGGAACGCCACCACCGTTGATGGGGGGGACCTTCTCGCCACGCATGATGGCGGCGGCACGAATTATGGCTTGCACCGGTCTGATGTAGCCAGTGCAACGACAGAGTACGCCCGCAAGCGTGTCGCGAGCCTGAGTATCTGATGGATTCTTTTCCTTCTCGAGCAGAGCTTTCGTAGCTAGGATCATGGCTGGAGTGCAATATCCACACTGGATAGCGCCAGTATCAATGAAGGCCTGTTGAATCGGGTGCAGGTCATGGCGTGTGGTCAGGCCCTCTACGGTGATGACGGAGGAGCCCTCTGACTGGCCGGCGAGCAGGATGCAGGTCGGCGTTAGTTTGCCATCAAGAAGTACTGAGCACGAGCCACACTCGCCGGTCTCGCATCCGTGTTTGACGCTCCAGATCCGCTCTCGGCGCAAAACGCCCATGAGGGACTCGTGCGGTTCACACGCATATTGAACTTCTTTGGCATTCAACGTTAATTGAATTTTCACTCGTTGTGCTCGTGCTGCCACGCCGACTCCACGGCACGGCGAGTCAATACGGCTGCCATCTGGCTGCGGTATGCTGCGCTGCCGCGATAATCTGAATAGTCCGGATCAGAGGCCCTCATGGCTGCTGCCGCGACTGCGTCAATCAGATCCGTGGTTAACGTCTGTGACGCCAATATCGCTTCGGAGGATTCTATTCGCAGCGGAGTATGCGAGATACCAGACACGGCGATCCGCGCTTGCGCGACAACGTTATCCTTGCGCTGCAACCCAACTGTAACGGCGACAATGGCTTCATCCATGGGCGTGCGCGCCACGCGTTGAAGGGAGGTTAGCGTGTTTTGCGCGGGCAGGCGGACCTCGGTTATAAATCCATCTTCAGATATGGTTTCGGCACCTAACACCATTAATGCTAACCGAAGTTCTGGCGCGCCACGGGTGGTGGTAAGTACTCCGCCAAGATTGGCTGCATTTCGTATCCCGAGGTGGGCAGCCATCCGGGCGGCGCGTGGCAGTAGTCCGCCGGCGTATCGTTGCAAGTCTTCGGATGTGACAATGTCCTGCAGTGGGGTTAGAGTTCCCATGCGGAATCCACCTTCGGTATCGCGCTTTATGAAGGCTAGTCCTAGTCGGCTCAGGTCAACGGCCGCTTCCCAGTTTTGCTCATGCAGTGCTATCGGACGCGGCCCAAGAAAGATGGGACGGGTGATAATGTGCGTGCGCCGCAGCAGAGAGGCTGCACTCTCTCGATCATGCGGCCGATGGTATTCGCGCAATGACATGCTGTGGTTCCAGGTGCCAGACAAAATGTTACCGACTGAAGTTTAGCATAATCCGTGGTATGTCATGCCTGTAGAATTGGGCTGGTCCGGACTTCTAGTATCATGGTGTGTGGAACGCGTATGTGGCCTTCCTCATCGTGAGACTACTCGTCAGTCACGCAGCCGATTGATGCTGACTTGACGCTGTGGATGTATTTGAACAACGTACCGCGCGTGGCTTTAAATGGTGGGGCGCTCCATTTGGCGCGGCGACGGGTAATCTCATCCCTGCTGATGAGTACGTCAATGCTGTTTTCAACGCAATTGATAACGATGTGATCTCCAGTTTGTATGAGCGCTATAGGACCGCCTACCTGTGCTTCGGGGGTGATGTGTCCAACTATGAATCCGTGCGATCCGCCCGAGAATCGCCCATCGGTCAGCAGTGCTACGTCTTTGCCCAGTCCCGCGCCAACTATTGCCGAGGTTGGAGTAAGCATCTCCGGCATCCCTGGGCCGCCTTTTGGACCCTCGTAGCGAATGATGATCACATCGCCTTTCAGGATTTCTTCACGCTCTAGCGCTGTCAGCATCGCCTCCTCCGAGTCGTAGACCTTTGCCGGACCCTCGAAGCGCTCGCCCTCTTTTCCGGTGATTTTGGCCACGGCCCCTTCGGGCGCGAGATTGCCTCGCAGAATCTGAATGTGGCCGCTCGGTTTGATTGGGTTGTCCAGAGGGCGGATTATGTCCTGGCCGGGTGAGAGCTCGGATACGGCTTCTAGGTTCTGGGCTAAAGTGTGTCCGGTCACGGTCAGACAGTCACCGTTCAGCAATTCTTTATCCAGCAGGTATTTCATCACCGCGGGCACACCGCCCACAGCATGCAAGTCCTCCATCACGTATCGACCGCTTGGTTTCAGATCTGCCAGTAATGGGGTGTGGTCGCTGGTTTTCTGGAAGTCATCAATGGAAAGGGGTACGTCTACGGCACGTGCCATCGCCAACAAATGCAGCACCGCGTTGGTCGATCCACCGAGAGCGGTTAGGGTAACCATGGCATTTTCGAAGGCAGAGCGGGTCATTATGTCAGCGGGCTTGATGTCGCGTTCGAGCAGTACGCGGATTGCGGCGGCCGCGCGATGGCATTCCTTGGACTTGTCGGGGTCTTCTGCGGGTGTGCACGAGCTGAAGGGAAGTGACATTCCTAGTGCCTCGATGGCTGATGCCATGGTGTTGGCTGTGTACATACCTCCGCAGGCGCCTGGTCCGGGGCAAGACGCGCGCACGATAGCGCTGCGCGTTTCTTCATCTATGCTGCCAGCGATGTGCTGCCCGTAGCTCTGGAATGCGGAAACTATATCGAGCGGCTGCCCATCGTGGCGGCCGGCACGTATGGTACCGCCATAAACCATTATGGCCGGGCGGTTCAGGCGTGCCATTGCGATGATGCATCCGGGCATGTTTTTGTCACAGCCGGGAATGGAGATGTTGGCGTCGTACCATTGCGCGC
>CAUZCX010000117.1:0-4486 GCA_963578565.1 Anaerolineae bacterium | reverse complement strand
TAAAACGCCGCTCTCAGATCAACTCGCGACAGACCTGACAGATTTGGCGGAGAAAGACAGACTCGATCCGGTCATCGGACGGCAGACCGAGGTGGAAAGAGTTATCCAGATACTTGCCCGCCGTACCAAGAACAATCCGGCCCTAATCGGAGAGCCCGGTGTCGGCAAGACAGCCATTGTGGAAGGTCTGGCGCAGCGTATCGTTGCCGGAGACGTGCCCGAGCTTCTCTTTGGCAAGAGGGTGCTGCAGTTGGATGTCGGTTCGATTGTTGCCGGAACCATGTACCGCGGTCAGTTCGAAGAGCGCATGAAGCGCATCATTGCCGAACTAAAACAGTCTGGTTCCATACTTTTCATTGACGAGGCACACATGCTCGTGGGCGCAGGCGCGGCCGGATCCTCTGTGGACGCAGCCAACATTCTCAAGCCCGCCCTTTCACGCGGGGAGCTGCAGGTCATCGGAGCGACCACATTGGATGAATACCGCAAACACATTGAGAGTGATGCCGCCTTGGAGCGCCGCTTCCAACCTGTGCACGTCGATGAACCCACCATCGATGAAACCATAGCCATTCTGCGAGGCATTAAGGAACGTTACGAGCAGCACCACCGGCTGACGATCACCGATCAGGCCATAGACGCGGCTGCGCATCTTTCCGTGCGCTACATCGCCGACCGTTTTCTACCGGATAAGGCTATCGATTTAATTGACGAATCCGCCTCGCGCGTGCGCATGTACAAGAGCCCTGAGGCGCTGCAACTCAAAGAGATGGTTACCAATCTGAAATCGGTACGCGAACACCACGCGCTGGCCATTGAGGAAGCACGCCCGTCCGACGCCGAGGAACTACTTCAGCGCGAAGAAGAACTGGAAGCAAAACTGGAGAAAATGCGCGCCGGTTGGGATCGCGCTGCCGGTCCCAGAGTCACTGACGAGGACGTTGCTGAAATTGTTTCCATGTGGACCAAGATTCCGGTGACGCAAATCACCGAAGCCGAAACCGAACGGCTGATGCGCATGGAGGTCGTACTACACAAGCGCATCGTTGGCCAGGATGAGGCCATAGAATCCATATCCCGCGCTATCCGACGCGCACGCGCCGGCCTGAAAGATCCAAACAGGCCGATTGGCTCTTTCGTCTTCCTCGGGCCCACAGGCGTGGGAAAGACTGAACTTACCAAGGCGATGGCGGAATTCCTATTCGGCAGCGAGGAAGCGCTCATCCAACTGGATATGTCGGAATTCATGGAGCGGCACACCGTCAGTCGACTGATAGGCTCCCCACCCGGATACGTGGGATACGAGGACGCAGGCCAACTGACAGAGGCCATTCGCCGGCGCCCCTACTCAATTGTGGTCTTCGACGAGGTAGAGAAAGCCCATCCGGAGGCCCATAACATGCTGCTGCAAATTATGGAGGAAGGCCATCTCTCCGACGCAAAAGGGAAAAAGGTTGATTTCAGCAACGCGCTCATTGTAATGACCTCTAACATCGGGGCAGAACTTATCCGCAAGCAGACCGGCTTAGGATTTCAGAGTCCACGCGACCCGGATGTCGAGATCGACCAAGACTACACTGAGATGCGCAAGAAACTGACCGAAGCCATGCGCGAAATCTTTCGGCCAGAGTTCATCAATCGCGTTGACGAGACCATCGTCTTCAGGTCTCTCTCCAAAGAGGAGATAAGCGAGATAGTAGATCTTGAATTGGCTAAAGTGGAACATCGCCTCGAGGCGCGTAATTTCGAATTCGATGTATCCGCAGCGGCGCGTGAATTCCTCGCTGAGGAAGGTTATGATCCGGATTACGGCGCGCGCCCGTTGCGGCGCGTGATTCAACGGCGAGTGGAGGATGCGCTCTCCGACTTGCTGCTGTCCTCGCCGGTGGCAGCCGGAATCGTTACCGTTGATCTGAGCGACGAGGAGGAGATCACCGTCAACATCGAGGAGAAAGAACTGCCGAAAAAGACAACTCAGACCGCCAAAGAGGAGAAACCTGACGCCAAAACGGTCAAGGCCGAAGCCGTTTCCTAAACCACGTATCAGCTCGTAATAAACTCCACAGTGTGGAGTTTATTACGAGCTGATACGAACATCTGTGCTGCCATTGATCTTGCACTATAATCTTGATCGAATTTTGATAGCAGCGGAACAACATGGCTAAAACCAAAACCCAGTATATCTGTCAGCAATGCGGCCACGTGGGAGTACGTGAGATGGGAAAGTGCCCACAATGCGGTGAGTGGAACAGCATGACGCCCGAGATTGTGGTCGACAATAGCACCACCTACGCTCCGCCGGTTTCAGGTTCAACGGCAAACCTTCCCCGCCAAATGCAGCAAATTGACGCTCCGAATACCAACCGAATACCTTTGCCCATAGCTGAATTTGCGCGTGTACTCGGCGGCGGCGTAGTACCTGGCTCTGTAGTGCTCATCGGCGGAGACCCCGGAATCGGTAAGAGTACTCTGATGCTGCAACTGGCCGCCGCGATGACAGCAGGGGGCGGCGTGGTTCTCTACGTTTCCGGGGAGGAATCCGCGCACCAAATTAAGATGCGCGCAGGCCGAATTCAAAACGGTAACTTGAAAGCGATGGATGAACTGTTCCTAGTCACCGAGACCAATCTCGAGCAAATCGTGGCGCACATCCAGACGATTCGGGCACGGATAGTGGTAATCGACTCCATCCAGGCGGTCACCAGCGCGGAGCTGGATTCGAGCGCAGGATCGGTCACACAGGTGCGCGAATGCGCCGCACGCCTCACCCGCCTCGCCAAGGCAAACGATATCGCCATCTTCATTGTGGGACATGTCACTAAAGAAGGCTCAATCGCCGGGCCACGTGTTCTGGAGCACACCGTGGACACAGTACTCTATTTGGAGGGCGATCGGAATTACGCCTTTCGCCTGCTGCGCGGGGTGAAGAACAGATTTGGCGCGACTTCAGAGGTCGGTGTTTTCAAAATGCGCGGAACAGGCATGGTGGAGGTTACCAACCCTTCCGCAGCATTTCTGGCGGAACGCATGGCCACCGCGCCCGGGTCCGCCATCACTGTGACATTGGAAGGCACCCGCCCACTACTGGTGGAGGTGCAAGCGCTTACAAACACCACCACTTTTGGGAACCCAAGACGCACACCAAACGGAGTAGACTTCAATCGCCTATTGCTGGTGACCGCCGTCCTCACCCGGCGCATGAGCCTGCCCTTGGCAGATCAAGATGTGTTCGTCAACATAGTCGGCGGGCTCCAGATTCAGGAACCTGCGGCCGACCTAGCCATTGCAGTAGCAATCGCCTCATCCGTAAAAGACCGGCCGGTGCCGGCCGACATGGTGCTGCTGGGTGAAATCGGCCTTTCGGGTGAGCTTCGCACGGCAGGGCAGCTGCCGGAACGCCTGCGCGAAGCCGCCACGCTCGGATTCAAGCGCGCGGTGATTCCCAGTTCTGCCACGCACGCAGACGGGCTGCCGCATGACCTGGAAATCAACCGTGCCCGTTCGCTGCACGAAGCGCTAACAATAGCGCTACCAGCGAAATGATTGCGCCCAAGCCTTTTTTGACTTTCCCCGAGGCATGTGTTAAGATGGCTGTACGCTCGTTTCAAATAATAATCATTCGCACGAGCGCCCTGACCTTATTTCGTCGTTATTGTATGCTTTTCGGTAGCTATTAAGCTACCCATAGGAAGGTAATAGACCTTCAGTACTCTTGCCTGCAATCGAAAAGTAAACCACGGAGAGCGAGTCATCTGGCCAGATCCTCGCTCTTTCGTTATCTGAAGACCTTATGCGAGCAGATCCAATATCACGATTCATAGGTCTAATTGGCTTCGCCGTCGGCGGGTTTTACCTTGAAGAGCGCACGCCGCAGCTTATCCGCGAGCTGCTCTCAGCGGAGTTGCGGCTCTGGCTCTTTCCCGTCGCGGGAGCGCTGTTAGGGATGGCAGTGGCGCCGTACCTCAGCACGCGGCCTGCACGCGCACTGCGGAAATTACTGGGGCAGACTTCCACACACGTGTTACTAATCGGACTGATGGGTCTGGTTGTGGGTCTGCTTGTGGCAGGGCTGCTAGTGTGGCCGCTCTCCACCCTACCGCAGCCGCTCAATCAGATTCTTCCATCATCTGGCGCAATCCTGGGCGGATGGCTGGGCATCACGATCTTCGTCGCGCGGCGCTCGGAGATTCTGGGGGCATTACACCTGCGATCTCGAGGGACATTCCAAGACATCAGCACGGCTGCACGGAACGGCCACGGTGTCTTGATAGATACCAGCGCAATTATCGATGGACGTGTATCTGACATTAGCAAAACGGGCTTCATCAGTGGGCCAATTATGGTGCCGCACTTTGTGCTGCATGAGCTGCAGCATATCGCTGATTCGTCTGACTCCATGCGCCGCAGCCGGGGCCGGCGTGGGCTGGAGATACTAAACAAGCTGCAGACAGAGTCGAGTGTTCAGGTGAAGATTACCGATATGAAT
>CAUZCX010000116.1:0-4514 GCA_963578565.1 Anaerolineae bacterium | reverse complement strand
CCTGATAGGCCTGCAGCTTGTCGTCCCCATCCAAATACCCGGTGAAGCGTACCTGGCTAGTGATTCCCAGAGCCTGCACTTGACGCTTAACTTCGGGCAGGTACCCATCGTCCGGACCAACGATGACCAACACTGTCTCGGGCGATACCCGGCGCAGCAAATCAAAACTGGAGACTAAAAATTCAACCCCTTTGATTTTGTTCACGCGTGCAAGAAAGAGCACGATCGGCACGCCCGCTGGGATGCCGAACCGCGCGCGAAATCCGTTAACCGGCGGGAGCGAACGATATTGCTCTAGGTCCACCCCGTTCGGCAGAATGGCCACTCGCTCCGGCTCTACACCCAACTCAATAAACTGTTCCCGTTCCATCTCATTGAGCGCGTGCAAGCGTGCCGCGTTGCGCAGAATGCGCTGGCCGACAATCTGGTCGTACAGCATCTTGAGCACGTGTCGCCCCATGATACGCGGCAGGCCACCCTGTGCAGTAAGCACGAAAGGCACGTCCAGTTTTTCCATCAGCGGCAGCGCCACCGAGTTCTGATACGAGCGAAATTCGTGCAGGTGCGCAACGTCCGCTTGGTACAAAGCAGCACACAGCTGGCGACCAAAACCTAGCGGAGAAAAAACCCTTCCCCAGGCAAGATGATTGCTAAGGTTGCGCACACGATGAATCTCCACTCCATCCACCACCTCGAACGACGGCATCGCACGCGAATGGGCGTCCAGAGCATCGGTGGTGTAAACCACAACCTGCTGCTGCTTGCGCACCAGTGCGCGCGCCAACTCCCAGGCGGCGCGGCAAGTACCTCCATAAGCCCACGCGGGGTAGAAATAAGGGATAATATACAGGATGCGCATACTTTAACGAGTTTTATTCACCGCGAACCTATAACCTAATCCTTGAATTGCCAGACCTGAGCGCCATCAAAATCTGCCACCAACCGCAGATACTTTGCGTCCTGGAAGCGGGACAACTGCGGCAGCCGCTCCGGCTCGCGCCAGCGGAGCTGCGTAGAGGGTAACGAGGGTTGATTGAGCCACTGCGGAACTACCACGTAGTCTATCCCGTTTTCGCGCATCAACTCATGAGCTCCACCCGAAGCGGGGTCGAGGAACGCAACAGTCATGTTCTGCTGCCATTGCCGAAGACTGCCCGCGCGAACGTAAAAGAGCTGATCACGTATATATACTGACTCTCGTTCGGCAATTACCGGGACCCACTGACCCTCATAGCGACCAGGGTAGTTTAGCACCTTAGCGCTCTGGGGCGAATTTACACGCAACCAGTTGTAAGCCTTCAGGTCCGCTGTGGAAGCCACCGCACCCGTGATGGGGGGAATTAACGTTTTGCTCCACGCCACAAGTGGTCGCGAAAATGCCACGCCCAACAGGCAACCGATTATGCCAAATACTAATCCGCCTGAAAGCCATGCCTTCCAACGCATACGGTAGGCGACCCACTCACCAATCGGCCGCAGACCGCGAGCCGCAAGTAACGAGAGCGGGATCACGGTAGCGTGCCAGGCCATGCCTAGAGGGTACGCAATCTGGAGCGGGTCTAGCGCGTTGCGCCGGGAAAGTGTGTCCAGATTACCTAGGCTGGAAATTTCCACAATCGGCAGTACCCAAGTGAGCGACCATATGTCCAACCAGTGCCGCCGTCGCGCCGCCCACCACACTCCGAGCAAGGCAGCCAACGGAACCCACCCACCGTTGATAGAGAACAACCAGAAAAGGTGTTGCATTTGCGGGGATTGGCGCTCATGCACATCAATTTCCCCGACCAGCGGCAAGGTTTGCATCAGCCATGGTAGACTGAATAGCACACCAAGAGCTGGTATCATCACTGTCAGCCGCAAGTATTGCGAGCGGCTCATCCTCGGGCATACGAAAAACGCGCTTACGTAGAATAGGACGTATGCCATAAGCAGGTGCAGAATGCTGTCCGGATGACCTAGCAGCACCGCGGACAGGCACATTCCCGCGAGCAGAGTATCTCTTAGCTTCCCGCTTCTGAGCGCTTCCCCTAGCATCCACAGGAATGTAGTCGTCAGACATAGTCCAAGCAGATTGGTGTAAGCTGAATCCATCAGAGTGGTGAAGAGCGCCACACCTCCGGCTGCCGCTACCGCCGCCCACCACCCGCTCACGCGACCTCCCAGCCGCGATCCCAGAGCAGCGATGCCGGCGATAATGCCAAGGCTCAACAAGTGTGAAAAACCGAGCATCACCGTGTGAATACCAGCACCAGTCAGGTCAGCCAGCTGGGCGCCGAAAAGAAAAAAAGCAGGGGAGTAATACCAGCCTACTTGTGGATAAAACGGAGCGAGTGTAGTGATCGACCCACCGGCGCGAACTGTAGCGATTAGCAGACCGAAGCCCTGTGCGTCTGTATCAAACGGCACAGGAACCAGAAACGCGGGGGCTAGGTACACCAAACCGATCAGCGCAAGCAGCAGCCATTGCCAGGGATCCAACCGCGGCCACCAGCGTACTGGGCGCACGGCGCGACCTGCGCGCAGTGCCAGAATCAGACCCACATCCAGCGCTACAATCAAACCCTGCTGCAGGAAAAATGAATAACCGAACGTGCTGGCGGCCGCAGAGAAAACAACTACCAGAGCGGCAATACCTAATCCCAAAGACGGAATTAGCCCAAAACCACGCGCGCGCAGGTTCATGTGAATGAGCAAGCCCGGCAACCCGAAGAGCGTACAGGTCGCTAGCATCACTGCCAGAACCAACATGACCGTGCGATTATAGCACTCTGAGCGGTTTGACAACCCAGGTGCTTGTCGCTACGATTGCCATCGTGCTTATAGTGGACGCGCATGAGGACATCGCCTGGAACGCACTCACGTTTGGGCGCGATTACACGACCTCGGCTCATCAGATCCGCGCAGCCGAGGATGGCAGTGAGACGCCCGCCCAAAACGGTTCCGCGTGCTTAGGGCGCGCGGAGTGGCTCGCCGGCCGCGTTGGGGTTGTCTTCTCAACACTGTTCGTTTCTCCATACCGCAGCCGAATGGGTACATGGGACCACATGTGCTATCGAGATGCCGAGGATGCTCATCGACTGGCACAGGCACAGCTGGATTATTACCACCAGCTGGAAGAGACTGATCCCGTATTCCGCATCATTCGCAATCGCGCCGACTTGGATATGGTCACCGGCAGCTTTGAAGCGAAGACACATGACGCGCAGCTAATTGGACTCGCACTGCTGATGGAGGGCGCAGACCCCATCCGCACACCGGACGAGGTCGAGGACTGGCATGAACGTGGAGTGCGCATTATCGGCCCGGCCTGGACGGGAACACGCTATTGCGGTGGCACTGGCGACCCAGGTCCGCTCACACCTGCCGGTGAAGATCTGTTGAAACGCATGGCCGCGTGTGGCATCATCCTAGATGTCAGCCACATGTCAGAGCACAGTTTCGAGCAAGCACTGGAAAACTATGAGGGCGTTATCATAGCGTCGCACGCAAACCCACGCTACGCCGCAAAGTTGAGCACGCCGGAACGAGCACTGAGCGATGACCAAATCCGCAAAATGGCAGCACGAGAGGGTGTAATCGGCGTCATCCCATATAATAGATTCCTGAAGACGGGCTGGCGCCTGGCGGAGGGAAAGCACTCTGTCACCGTTAATCACGTAGCGGAGATAATGGACTACATTTGCCAACTTACCGGCAGCAGCCGACACATCGGCATCGGCACCGATTTCGACGGCGGCTTCGGTACAGAGGCGATTCCTCATCCGATGGACACCGTGGCAGACCTACACATGATTGGCGCAGCATTGTCCGAACGTGGTTACGATACTGGCCAGGTCACTCAAATGCTATCCGGAAACTGGCTGGCAGCACTTCAAAGAGGCCTGCCCGAGTGAGAGAGCAAAACAGCAGCGGCGGCGAGGAACTCAGCCAATTGGCGCGGGCAGGCGTGGCCGGAGTCGTGTTCGGATTCACCATCTTCGTGATAGGCATGTTCCCAGTCATTGTCAATCTGGATTTAAACCCCGGCGTGGGCATCTTACAGCTGATTACAATTCTCTTCGGCATCGGCGTAATGGCTCTCGGAGGATATATATACGCTTTCGCCACACGCCATCGTTCTACGCCACTCCGACTGCGCGAGAAAATAGGCTTACGGCTGATGGGCACCGGATACATTGTTTGCGCAGTCTCCGGGCTGGCAGACGTACTCGGCATCGGTAGCCATAACATACCGTGCGGGCTGCCCTATTTCGGTTTGTGGCAATCCATCGGACTGGTTTCCGGATTAGTGGTAATCGCCCTCGGGGTGCTGCTCTACGCCCAACGCTACAGCCCCGGACCGCAGAATTAGCATCATCCGAGCGTTGACCTGACTGATTCGGAATGATAGAATCGCTTCGCCAGGGCCGCTAGCTCAATTGGCAGAGCAGGGGCCTTTTAAGCCCTTGGTTACAGGTTCGAGTCCTGTGCGGCTCACTTCCCGGGTTTGTTCTCAAATCAACGAGAATTGTGGC
>CAUZCX010000115.1:0-4539 GCA_963578565.1 Anaerolineae bacterium | reverse complement strand
ACATTACGAAGAGTGGTTTGTGTTAGTTTTTCAATCGCATTTGGCAGGTTAGCAATTTCGTAGGTTGCTCGAACAGCATCGGTGACTTGAAAATAAAGCATTGCGTCAATTTCAATCGTCACATTGTCTTTGGTGATTACATTTTGCCTCGGAAAGTCGAAGACCTGCTCCCGCAAATCGATTTTGTCGACCGGCTTTTGGCTTACAAAGTCAACACCAGATACATCCGTTGCCCGATACCGCCAAAATATCTGTCTGGGTTTATCAATAATGGGGATGACAATATTAATTCCACTTTCAAGAGTTCGATTATATTTGCCCAATCTTTCAACGATCATTGTTTCGGCTTGTTGAATGATTTTAATCCCCCTGCTAACAAAGATAATTACGAAGAGAGTTGCTGCTATTACGACTATGAGCGTTGGGTTCATTGGGTTCATTCTATTTCCCTATCCTTCCATTTGTAGACACAATTAAGGTAGAGCCCTCTACGCTGGACACTACAACAAACTCACCGGCTTCAATAATCGCGTCAGACTCAGATCTTGCAAGCCAACTTTCACTGCCAATTTTCACTCTACCAGTATTTTCCATGTTAATTATTGCTTCAGTCACCTTATAAGTGTTCCCAATAAATGCTTTTACACCGGTTTCTATCTGGTCGTCCGAACGATAAAGGAATTTTGTATAAACTGGACGGATCCCAAAAAACACTGTCATAGTTACGATTGAACAAACAGTTAATTGAAACGTAAATTCATAATCCAAATAAGCAGATAGACCTCCAGCCAATGCGCCAATTCCGAAACTCGCCAACAAAAAGCCGGGCGTTAAAATCTCGGCGATCATAAGAATGATACCCGATATCAGCCAATAGTGCTGTGCTTCCATACAATCAATTCCCTTTCCTAATATTAGCACACATATCCAATCGACCTCCATCTTGGTCACTCATGACTACCTACACTATACACCCGCTCCCAGCGGGTCGACAATCCTGCTCATTCTTACCCTTGCGGCTTTTCGGGAAAATGCACCGTAACTCCTCCTGGGATTGCGGCGTTACCCTTTACACCCGCTCCCAATGGCCGTTTGACCACAAGCGTATAACCGTGAGTACTAACCCTTACTTTTGTAGTCGAATCGAAAGCGGTTAATGCCTGAAAAAGGGGAGGTTCCACCTCGCCAACGTGGGGTGTCCCTGTCACCAGTTCCCCTCCCCGAGCCCCTAATTCGCCAAGTTTGTACTCAAAGCGCGCCACTTCGTCTTCTTTTACTTCTAAAACTTCTACGGGGACGCCTTTCTTGAACATCCCCTGCCCTCCCTCCATTACAGTGTACCGCCACGCCGTAAGATATTCCCACCTCGTTACTGTATCCATAAGTCACCTCCTACCCACCACTATACACCCGCCCCAGCGGGTGTATAGTGGTGGCCACGCGGCAATGCCCAACAACTTGGACACCGTATAGATGCCACCGATGGTTTTCGTTTCGCACAGCATGCGCGTCGCGAACCCATCCGGCATGCAGTTGGGAAAGTGCTTTTCCGCGGGTATTCCCGCTCTTTCGGCCAAGTTCATAAACCTATCCTGTATCGCCCGGCGCGTCATCGGGCGACTGCCATCCAGCACCCGTAACACCGGCCCAACCACACGATCACTTATATATGAAGAGATGGCACTGTGCGCCTCCGGACAGATCGGCACCGTTCGGGCCTTGTTGCCCTTGCCACGGACCGTCAGTGCGCCCGAACCACCACCATTTCGCGCGGATATATCGCCCATTTGTGGTGCTGTGAGTGCGCCTATACGCAAGTTATAGGCAAGCGACCAAAACACAACCACGTCACGCGGTAACTTAGCCGTATTCAACAGTTTCCGCGTTTCATCCAGTATCAGAAACACAGGTGCTCTGCTACCAATGGCGCGTGGTAGCTTCAGTGATGCAGCGGGGTTCTTTTCAATTATCCCGGCTTCTAGCGCCCGCGCGAACAGCGACTTGATGGCCGCCAGATAGCGTTTCTGCGTTGAACCCGCTAGATGCTGTGTGGCATGGTCTTAAGGAAAGATATCACCCCAGAAGATTTAAGGCTCGACCCCGATGAGGCCGATAGTGACGACCAGCAAGACGATGACGAAGAAGACTAGCCAGCTCATCAGACTGCCATAAGGACTAGAGGCATCTCACTACCCCCACGAACCGCCACTAAGCTAGCCATCGCAAGAGCAACTATGCCGTCAATTTTATTGGCGGCTTTTTCTTTGGATATCTTCCAACCCCGCGCACTTTCAACCGCCACACAGTGAGCGGCATCACTGCGCAGCTGGTCGTCGGGATACAGCTGGATATTGCCATGCTGGATTATCACAACATTGTGCGCCGAAGAGAGTTACCTCGACACGAAAATCATTTGAGCGCGTAAAGATAATTGTCCCGGCTCCCGAAATAAACCACCCCGCCCGAGATAACCGGGGAGGAATGAACCCGGTCGCCGGTCGGGAACTTCCATTTCTGATGGCCGGTCCCGGCATCCAGAGCGTACAGATGACCGTCATAACTCCCGACATACATCACCCCTTCCGAGATGGCCGCGGATGAGTCAATCCGGCCGAAGGTTCCGGTCGGGAACTTCCATTTCTCCTGGCCGGTGCCGGCATCCAGCGCGTGCAGATGACGGTCATCGCTCCCAAAGTACACTACCCCGTCTGAGATAGCCGGGCGCGAGCGAACCCGCCGGTCATCGGTCTTGAACTTCCATTTCTCCTGGCCGGTGCCGGCATCCAGCGCGTACAGATGACCGTCATCGCTCCCGACATACACTGCCCCGCCCGAGATGGCCGGGGAAGAGTGAACCCAGTCGCCGGTCTTGAATCTCCACAGTTGTTGGCCCAGTGTTGGACCACTGGGCTCATACACTTCTGTTGGTGTTGCCGTCTCCACGGGCGTGGGTGTCGCAGTTGGCGTAGGCGGCGGCAACGGTGTATCAGTTGGCAGCGATTTCGGAGTATAGGAATTGTTCAGGTATTCGCTATAGAAGGACGATGCTATGTTGAGCACTTCCATACTCCAGGGGAGGGTTGTATGGCCGTCGTGGGGACCTCCCTCAATTATGTGTATCATCACCGTTTTAGCGAGCGCATTCAGTTTTTCTTCAAATTGCAGAGCTTGTTCCGGGCTAACGAGTTTGTCGTCGGTTCCTTGAAGTACCAGCATCGGCGCTTCCAATTTGCGGAATGAGATATTTTTTGGATAACCTGCTACCGCCACCACAGCCTGTATATCAATGCCCGAGGCCGCTGTAGCAATCGCAGCCGTTGATCCTCTAGAATGCCCGTATAGCCCGATGCGGCTGGGGTCTGCCGAAGGTAGAGTTCGAGCAGCGTCGACAAGCGCCACCACGTCCTCGACCGCTTCCTGGTGAGTCCCAACCTTAATGTCAGGTCCGTCCGGCCAGTCTATGTCATCGCTATGCTCCGTTTTCACTGGTGGCTTCTTACCGCCAGCATATTTATAATGACCACCAAACCAACTCCCCGCTATTGCGACAAACCCACTCTCCGCGTAATCCTGAGCGAGTTGGACATGAATCTCTCTTAATCCCATAGTTCCATGAAGTATGACCACAACTGGAAAGGGTCCAACACCTTCGGGAATGAAATATACTGCCAGAATCGTACGCTGCCGGGGAGCTTGGATCTTGATCCAGTTTGCACCTTCATACTGCACCCCAACAGGTGAACTGGTTTCTTCCCACTTGATTTCGGTGGTTTGTGGTAATGTGGGCGCAATCTGCGGAAGTGGCGTCGCTGTATTCGTAGGTGGTGCTGTCGGCGGGTCGGTGGTCCGTGCTGTCGCTTGTATATCCGTATGTGTGGGCAGCGGGATATTAGTGGCTGATTTCGTACTCGCCGACGAAGGGGTATGGGTCGGCCACGATGTGGCGGTTAACGACTTATCTGCGCTATCGGCCACAGTGTCTGCGCCGGGTGGCGCACAAGACGCCAGCACGAAAGCCAGCACCAAGCCACCACGCAAAAACCACATTGTTCTCATAAGAACGATACAACCCTCCACTAAGTTCGGTGCCACTATACACCCGCTCCAAGCGGGTCAGCAAGCATCGCCTGTTCTAGCTGTTTCTGCGAACAGTGCAGATAGCCTTTGGCCGTAGCGACGCGCGAATCCCCTAGCAACTTACTCACCGTGTAGATACCGCCGATGGTTTTAGTATCGAACAGCATCCGCGTAGCGAATCCGTGCCGCATACAGTGGGGAGGCCGCTTTTCTGCCGGTATTCCTGCTTCCCGTGCCAGCTTCTTGAACCGCTTCTGTATCGCCCCAGTACCCATTCGGCGGCTTCCATCCAGAACCTGGAATACAGCGTCATCGGTGCGCCCGGATACATATGAAGAGATAGCGGCGTAAGCCTGAGGGTTGATCGGTAGCGTTCGGGCTTTATTGCCCTTCCAGCGTACCATCAGCGAACCCATTCCACTACCATTCGGCGCGGTAACATCGCCTATTTGAAGCGCTGTA
>CAUZCX010000114.1:0-4678 GCA_963578565.1 Anaerolineae bacterium | reverse complement strand
CTATTTCCCCGCCTGACAAAGTGCATATTGGTACCGGAGTTGCGGTACTTGTTGGGGTGCTGGTTGGGGTGGGTGGATGAGCGGTGTCCGTGGGTGGCACATCGGTCGGTGCCGCGGTAGATGTGGCGGTGGGAGTTGCCGTGTGTGCAACGGTCGTAAAGTTCAATGTCGTAGTGTCGCTTATCCCGCAATAGGAGTTACTGGAGGAATTATCCAAAGCGGTGGAAGGGATTTGGACGAAGTAGGACGTGTTGTTATTTAACTCAGCAGTGGGATTTATCATGATCTGCGTGGTACCGCTGCCGCTCACCTGTCCGCCGGTGACATTGATTGTTTCTACCAGGGTTCCATCTGATAGGAAGATGGATATATTGCCGCTCTCAGCATCGACCGCTTCAGAGAAGTTCAAAACTATGTTTGATGTCGTAGCTACATCCGTTGCATTATCATCTGGCGAGGTTGAGATGAGTGTTGGGGGCGTCAGAAAGGTCATAGGAGTGTAATGGGTATCTGAGTTTTTATTTGCAAAGGCCAGATAGAAATATCCGGTGTTTCCGCTACTGGCTGTATATGTATCTCGTGACTGTGCCCTTGCAAAATCGAGCCAACCATCTGAATCTGTATCTTGTCCAGCCCCGGGATTATTGTGATAGGCCTTTAGGTATCCATCGGTGTCATAGAGCCACCTGACAAGCCTTGTGTTGGTTGCGTTGTTGCCAATGTCCCAGTCTACAGTTGCCTCTTCATCTTTGTTTTGTGTTTGGAGACCCCAGCTAGTGGAGCTGTTGCCACTAGATGTGTTGTGTCTAAAAAGAGCACTATTAGTTGAGGTATTTCCGTCATGGTCATCTTGACCACCACAACACCAAAGGATGCTTGTGTCTGGCTTAAAGATGTCATTTACTGCGTCTCTTGTAGCAGGCGATTGATCATCCAAGTAACTATAGAGTTCTGTGCCGAGATCACCAGCAATGGCACTAGTCCCTTCGTAGAAATAGAACCAGTTCCCAAAATTATCATTCGGATCATATTCAAGAAATTGACCCTGGCATAGCGGCACAGAGAAGACTGAGACGGACTTGTATTCGGTATGTGCTAGGTCGCTTGTTGGAGCAAGGTTTCCTCCTTCTAAACCATCAAAAGAAGCTGTTGAAAAATTCAACCCTGTTTCAGCGGTGATACCTGCATATGAGTTTCCAGAAGTGTCATCCAAGGCGGCAGCAAGGACTTTCACGTAATAACCGGTGTTTGCTGATAAATCAGCATCAGGATTGACGGTTACGGTGGAATCAACAATAGTGACGGTGGAACTAACTTCTGTGTCTCCTTGCTTATTGTGGAGAGTAATTTGGCTGGTATCGCCAGTAACTGTTTCTGAGAACGTAAGAACAATGCTGTCGGATACTGTGACCGCGTAGGAATTGTCTGCTGGAGCGGATGAACTCAGTGTTGGGTCGGTATCATCAGCCAATGCATGTTGTGAATGTAACAGAAGTAAACATGCTACAACAATAAATATGACAACGCGAAGATATAACAGCCCAGGTTTCATGGAAACGGGGTTAATCAGAAGGAGGTTAAGGGGCTACCTTTTCCGAGGTTTACGTATTTGCCTCAACAGTCTCCTATAAAGGTAATCCAACTATACACCCGCTCCCAGCGGGTCAGTCATCAGTCAGATTGCCAATAGGACCAGCACCAAGACAAGCAGGGATAGAAACACGAGAATGCAGAGCAGAAACAGGCCGATTCGCACACCGCGTTTCTTCGACAGGATGGCATCGGTGTACACCCGATTCGCTTGTCGACCGTTGCCAGGCGCGATACCCTCGGTAATGTCCGATTCACTCTCAGCGTTGGGCTGGGAACTCTTCAGTATTCGATCAACGAGATGACTTCCCGCTAACCGGATGAGCCTCCCCTGGGGACCTTGCATGCGAAGCCACAATCGAAACACAAACTTGAGAATCCGGAACAGCCACATCATTCAACTATACACCCACTCCCAGCGGGTCAGCAAGCATGGCGGCCTCTAGACGTTTGTGGGAACAGTGCAAGTAGACTTCGGTCGTATTTACATGAGAACGTTGCTGGTGGTGGGGGTATAGAATTGCTGGTTGGCGTGACTGGGGCGCGTGTCAAGTGCTGGCTAGTAGGTTATAATGTAACCTCTGTTTATTTGTCAGGACATCAATGCCATCACCAAATCGCAGAGAAGAACGGAGTACGTGTTGGCTCAACTAGAACATATGACAGCCATCGAGCGGCACCTTTGGGGCGCAGCCGACACACTTCACATTCTCTCCACTTATTCAGCCAAATGGCCCATCGTTTGAGCATGCACACAACCAGTGTACAAAATGTCCGATAAAGAAGCGACAGCCCGCATCAAGATAAACAAGCTGCTCGAAGAGGCTGGCTATCGTTTCTTTTCTGAAGACGGTCGAGCCGTGAACATCCAGCTCGAACTTGGAGTGACGCTCAAGTCAACCGATCTGGACGGCTTCGGCGAAAGATTTCCATAGATACACTTGAAAACCCGGGCGATGTGGTCAAACAATCTTGGGGATTTATTCTCCGATGAATTCTAAGGAGCAAACAATGGCAATTACCGAGCTTGAAGAGACTATCGTAAAGGAAATTGAAGAGCAGCGCCCACCTTTTCCCGTCGGATTACTCAGCCGCCGCGAGAAAGACCTTCTGATTGAACGCGGTCTCGTGGGACTATACCGTTGGTACACTGACCGCTCCCAAACAACGCGCAACTGGAGCGCCGACAAATCGTTTGATTGGCGCGCCTTTCGCACCGATCACTCGCCGGAGATGAACACCCTGCTCGAAGGCTTTTTTGCCATTGAGCAGTTCGTGGTAGATTACACTATCAAAACCATCCAAGAGGTGCGCGAGAGTTACGGCCGCTCGCATTTTCAGATCCGCTGGGGGGCAGAAGAAGAGAGGCACTCCGATGTTTGGTTAAACACCTTGCTCTTCTCGCGCCACCGCTCCCCAGAATGGATCGAGGATTACATTCACACCCTGCGCACTGGAGAGTGGATGGTGCCCTGGGATGATCCCATTCACATGGCCTGCTACGTGGTCATCCAGGAGCGCGCCACCCAGATCAACTATGTGAACATGGCCTTGGCAGCCAGAGGCCAGAACGAGAACCCTGTGTTTGTCAATGACGTAGATCCGGTGTTGGAAGAGGTCGCCAAGAAGCTAGTGTTGGATGAAGCCGCCCACTACAGCTTCTTCCTTGAAGTCCTGCGGATGCATCTCTATTATTACCCGGCCCAGACATTAGACGCCTTGTTCGACACCGTCGAGCATTTCGTCATGCCAGCCCTCGACCTGCATCCTTACGGAGACGCATTCAACGAAGCGCTCTACCGTTATGGAATTTACGGCCCGCGCCACTATGCCAGCGACGTACTGCGCTTCGCCCTCAATGGCTTGGGCATCAGCAATAAGCGCGCCCTGGAGAGAGGTGTTAAGCGCTCACGCCTCGTGCCCGACGACGATGGCAATCTGCGTGAGACCGCATTTTTTGACAGCCTAGACTATGACAAAGTCGAAGCAGACGTCAAGAAGATCTTTGGGCGAATCCAGAGATATGAGCAGGATATCGGCCTGGATGAGGTTTACCCCACCCACTTTGTACCCAGTGGGCTGAAAGAATATATATCGAACCAACCGTAAAAATGGTCGCAAATACTTGGGAAGCATCTAGAAATTACTTCCCAGTTTAGACGCGAAGGGTTTTCGAGGGCGCCTTTGAAATCCTGTTTCTTGGGCAGCGAAATCGCCCGGTTTTCCATCGAATCGATGGAAACCTTTGGGGCCTGACGGCAGTCCAACGGGAACTTATTCTAGGACGACCCCGAAGGCTAAAGACTAGAGATATGAAAGTCCAAGGATATCGTATCCACCGATGTGGCGGCGACTTCCGGTGAGTACATGGGGCGGTGGTGGGGGTGTAGCCTTCATACCTACACTATACACCCGCTCCCAGCGGGTCAGCAAGCATGGCGGCCTCTAGACGTTTGTGGGAACAGTGCAAGTAGACTTCGGTCGTTGCCACGCGCGAATGCCCCAGCAGCTTACTTACGGTATATATGCCGCCCGGAACACTAGATTCGAACAGCATCCGGGTGGCGAAACCGTGCCGCATACAGTGCGGGTGACGTTTGTCCGCTGGTATCCCCGCCCGTGCTGCCAGTACCATGAACCGTTCTTGAATACCAGCGCGGCTCATACGCCCTCCAGTTCTGCCGCGGTAAGTGCACGTGAGCAGCGGTTCGGTATCCGCACCCACACGATCACCGATATATGCCGTAACCGCCCGATAACCATCCATCAGTAACGAAACCGTGCGCGCCTTGCTGCCCTTGCCACGAACCCGCATCGCGGCCATTCCGCCATTCTCTGGTTGGATAACGTCGCCGACGTTCAACGCAGTCACTTCGGCCACGCGCAAACCATGTGCGAAACACCATAGCATTGCCGCGTCACGTTTCCCGTAACGTCCGGTCTGTACGGATGCGATCAGTGTCCGTGTTTCGTCTAGTGTAAAGAAAGTTGGGGCTTGCCCCTGTATCGCTCTGGGTAGTTTTACCCCGGCTGCCGGGTCGGTCTCTATCAGTCCAGATTCCCGCGCCCACTTAAAGAACGATCGGAT
>CAUZCX010000113.1:0-4771 GCA_963578565.1 Anaerolineae bacterium | reverse complement strand
GACAGAATGGGTAACATTCTTGGGCGGATTGGGGATGGCGAAAAGCAACTGGTCTATGACTCCCACATTGACACTGTTGGCATCGGCTCCGTAGATTCGTGGGACTGGGACCCGTTCGAAGGCAAAATCGAGGACGGGGTTCTCTTTGCACGTGGCGCCTGCGATGAGAAAGGCAGCACCCCCGGGATGGTGTACGGTCTAGCTATTTCCCGTGACCTCGGTATGCTCGAGGGCTGGACTGTGTGGTATTTTGGCAATATGGAGGAATGGTGTGACGGCATCGCTCCGAACACGTTTGTGGAGGTTGACCCTGGTGTGCGCCCCGATTATGTGGTGATTGGCGAGCCGACTAATATGCAGGTCTATCGCGGGCACAAGGGTCGCCTGGAGATGGAAATGGTGGCAAAAGGGCGCAGCGCGCATGCGGCTAGTAACCATCTTGGTGACAACGCCCTCTACAAATTGCTTCCTGTCATAGCTGCAATTCGTGATATGGAACCACAGCTTGGCGATCACGAGTTTCTGGGGCACGGAAAAATCACTGTTACCGATTTACAGGTGCAAACTCCCAGCATCAACGCTGTTCCGGACGAGGCGACAATCTGTATCGATCGGCGCATGACATTTGGGGAGACGCGAGAAGGAGTGGTGGCACAACTAGAGAACTTGATTCCGGAGGAACACAGGGGCACAATCTCTTTGCATGTCCTGTTTTACGATGAACCCTCGTACACTGGGTTTGTTTTTCCAGTGGAAAAGTATTTTCCTGCTTGGCTGCTGGCGGATGATCACGTGCTTTCCCGTGCCGGGCAGGTCACTCGCGAGCTGTGCGGGCTTGCGGACGCACCGACTGGAAAGTGGGATTTCTCTACTAACGGGATCTACTGGGTCGGAAAGGCAAATATTCCTTCAATCGGTTTTGGTCCGGGAGACGAAGAGACCGCGCATACGGTGCAAGACTCTGTGTCCCTTGAGGATGTGGTCAAAGCGACTGAGTTCTATGCGTTGCTGCCGGCGGAGATCAGGACGCTGGCCGGAGAATGAAAATAAGGGTGGGCGGCATTCGGAGCGAAACATATGGGCATTGATTTACGCGGACGCGACTTCATCGGTGATTTGGATTTCAGCAAGCCTGAAATTGAGCGTATTTTGGACTTGGCCTGGGATTTGAAAAAGCAGCGTGCGGTTGCTGAAGCGCACCCACTGCTGCGTGACAAAGTGCTGGCGATGCTGTTTTTCTTTTCGTCGACGCGCACGCGCGGCTCGTTTGAGGCCGGTATGGCGCAATTAGGTGGGCACGCGGCATTTATCGAGCCGAAAACCACACAGATTTCTCACGGTGATACTGAGAAAGAACTAGGCGAGATTTATGGGCGCTATTTCGACGGAATTGCTATCCGGCACTGCGATTGGGGCGATGGCAATAAATATATTAACCGGGTGGCGTCATCCTCTCGCGCGCCGGTTTTGAATATGCAGTGCGAAATCTATCACCCGCACCAGTGTCTGGCAGACCTGATGACAATCATCGAGAAAAAAGGACGCGAGCTGCGGGGTAAGAGAATAGCGGTATCGTGGGCGTATGCATCGTCCTACCTGAAGCCAATTTCCGTGCCGCAATCGTTAATCCTGCAGATGCCGCGCTTTGGCATGGATGTGGTACTGGCGCACCCGCCGGAATTTCCGCTCATGCCCACGATTGTGGACGAAGCGCGGCATCTGGCGCGTAAACACGGCGTTGGCTTTGATATCGTTGATAGTATGGAGGCAGGGTGCAAAGACGCGGATGTAGTGTACGCCAAATCGTGGGGGCCCTTGCTCACCACGGTGGATCCAGATGAGGGCAAGGCGATACAGGACAAATACAAGAACTGGATTACCGATGACCACATAATGGGGCTGGCAAAAGAGGAAGCTATATTCATGCATCCACTTCCAGCAGACCGGGACATCGAGGTAACCAATGCAGTGCTTGATGGGCCTTCGTCCGCTGTCTTTGACCAGGCTGAGAATAGATTGCATGCGCAAAAAGCGGTTATGGCTCTTACAATGGCTTAAGCTACAGGTGGAAATTAACGGGTGAGCTCCACAGGCTGCACTGCCGTCGTCGCTGTGGGTGGTAATGCTCTAATTGCTGATAGCGATCACAAAACCGTGCCCGACCAGTTCGAAGCTGCGGGGGTTGCTATGGGATACGTTGCCGATATGATTTCTGCTGGATGGAATGTGGTAATCACGCACGGTAACGGACCGCAGGTTGGGTACATACTTCGCCGCTCCGAACTTTCTATGCATGAACTGCATCCAGTGCCAATGGATTATGCTGGAGCTGACACGCAGGGTGCGATCGGCTATATGTTCCAGAAAGCGCTGCGCAACGAGTTACACCAGCGTGGCATACAGCGGGAAATAGTCTCCGTTGTGACCCAGGTGCGCGTGGAAAGGCATGACCCCGCATTTGCAGATCCGAGCAAACCCATTGGCTCATTCATGGATGAGGAGTTGGCGGAACAGCGAGCTCTAAACCAGGGGTGGATGGTGCGTGAGGACGCTGGTCGGGGCTGGCGACGAGTGGTTCCCTCTCCGCGTCCCGTTGAAGTGATGGAGCTCGCGGCCATTCGCACATTGGCACAGATGGGGTTTGTAGTTGTGGCTTGCGGTGGTGGTGGTATCCCTGTCATTGAGAAAGAGAATGGGAATCTACTGGGAGTGGAAGCGGTGATTGATAAAGATCACGCGTCCAGCTTACTAGCGCGGCAATTGAACGCTGATTTGTTTCTCATCACCACGTCGGTGGAAAAGGTGGCGTTGTACTATGGTGAACCTGGTCAGCGCTGGCTTGCGCGTGTCACTCTGAATGAAGTCATGGATTATTATGTGGCTGGGCACTTTCCTGCCGGTAGCATGGGTCCTAAGATAAAAGCAATGATTGATTATCTTAGTGCCGGTGGCCAACGTGGGTTAATCACAAACCCGGCCAACATCGGTCGTGCGCTTGCCGGTGAGGCCGGTACGGTGCTAGTGCCGGATTGATTGCCATGGACGGTAATTACGAGACGCCTACAGCGCTTTCATTTGCCGTAGAAATGCTAGGAATCGTGAAGAGATTTCCTGGTGTGCTGGCAAACGACCGGGTGAACTTGGCAATTCATGCTGGAGAGGTGCACGCGTTGCTTGGTGAAAACGGCGCTGGTAAGACCACTCTAATGAGCGCGTTGTGCGGTCTATACCGACCGGACGAGGGCAAGATTTACTTCTCCCGCGACGGTAACGGTAATGCACAACCAGCCGATATCGGGTCTCCCCGGGATGCGATCCAGCTTGGAGTTGGCATGGTGCACCAGCATTTCCGCCTTGTTGCCAACCAAACCGTTGCGGAAAATGTCATCTTGGGCATGGATGACATCCCGGTGCTCTTAAATATGAGATCAGTTGGAGAAAGGTTGCTGGCGCTTTCTGACAAATATGGCCTCCCAGTGGACCCGGAAGCGTTTGTCTGGCAGCTGTCGGTGGGCGAGCAGCAGCGAGTGGAAATACTAAAGCTTCTGTTTCGTGGTGCCGAAGTGCTCATTTTGGACGAGCCGACTGCCGTGCTCACACCGAACGAAGCTGCCGAGTTGGGGAGAACATTGCGGCGTATGTGCGCTGAAGGAAAGGCGGTGGTTTTTATCAGTCATAAACTGGACGAAGTGATGAGTTTCTGCGATCGGGTGACGGTGTTGCGTGATGGCCGCAACGTCGCAACTCTTGCTACCGAGGATACAGACAAAGCGGCGCTCGCAAAACTAATGGTGGGTAGGGATGTGCTTTTTCGGCTAAAAAAGGAAGAAGCCGATATTGGCGAGGTGGTTCTTTCTGTGGAAGAGGTTTGTGGGCGTAATGATAAGGGGTTGCCGGCACTGCGGGATGTATCATTGGAGGTGTCAAGTGGAGAAATTCTCGGTATAGCCGGAGTTTCAGGCAACGGCCAGAGAGAATTGGCCGAGACGCTTACAGGTCTGCGCAGAGCTACATCTGGACGTGTTTTAGTGCGAGGTCGAGATCTGGCAAATAGGGCTCCGCTGCGTTTCATACGTGCTGGGGTGAACCACATTCCCGGGGATCGGTTGGGAATGGGCTTGGCGGGCAATCTTCCTGTAAGCGACAACCTGATAATGAAAGCATTTCGTCAGACGCCGATTGCCGTGGGCCCTTTCCTTTCCAAGTCTGCCATCGTCAGTTTTGCGGATAGGTTGATAAAGTCTTTTGATATTCTGACACCGAGTCATAGCACTCCTGCGCGAAATCTCTCGGGCGGCAACCAACAGAAGGCAATTGTTGCGCGCGAAATCTCGAGTGGAGAAGAGCATGGAGATGCCAACGCGAAGGTCTTGGTGGCAGTCCAGCCTACGCGTGGTCTTGATGTTGGTGCCACTGAAAGCGTCCGTCGTTTGCTGCTGGAGCAGCGGAAGCGAGGCGCCGCTATTTTGCTCATTTCCGAGGACCTAGATGAATTGCTCGCGTTGAGCGACCGCATCATGGTAATGTTTGCGGGAGAGATAGTGGGGGTCGTTTCAGGTACGGAGTCGAACGTGGAGAAAATCGGCTTGATGATGGCAGGGGAAGCAGTTTAGACGTGCCATTTACGATTAAGTTGGAAAAAAGGCTCGTGGCCTCACGGAAAGTGGAACTCATCGTTATGTTGGGTTCGATTGTGCTAGCACTGGGTTTCGGTGCCGTGTTGTTGACCGTGTTTGACGCCGACCCTTGGGATACTTACCGATCCATGTTT
>CAUZCX010000112.1:0-4782 GCA_963578565.1 Anaerolineae bacterium | reverse complement strand
TGCGGGTCTCTCGTGCGCTCGCAGAGACACATTACTCAATCCACAAGGGGAAGCCGTTCTACGATAAGCTCATTGAGCACATCACTTCGGCGCCAGTCGTGGCTATGGCCTGGCAGGGAAACAAGGCCGTATTCGTAGTGCGTCAGGCGCTAGGCGCGACTGACCCAACCGCGGCCCACCCCGGTACCGTGCGTGGCGATTACGGCATCGACATCGGCCGCAACCTTACACACGGCTCAGACAGCGTCGAAAACGGAAAGGCCGAGGTCAATCTGTGGTTCACCACCGAAGAAATCATCAACTGGGAAAGAGTCGGCGAAAAGTGGGTCTTCGAGACTTCTTAATTTCCAACAAATGTATTATTTCAACTCAACGCGACCGCGGAGAAGGTAAAAAATACTTTTTATTACACTGTCTACACCATGCAACGCCACTATCATTGCACCCTCAGCAGCACATTTCCATGAACCCACAACTTCTCAAGTCCATAATATTCACGCTGCCCCCCGATGAATAAGTGCACTATCACATCCCCAAGATCCAGCAGCACCCACCCACTCGACGCCTGCTCGTCCAAACGCCGCATCCCAGCGTTGCGCTTCTGACCATCCAATTCTGTCACAGCCCCCGCCATCGCCTTTAGCTGCCGGACGCTTCGCCCCGTCGCGATAATATAATAATCTGCGAGTATGGAGATTCCCTTCAAATCTAGCAGCAGGATGGATGTGCCCATCTTTTCCTCAATGGACTCGACAACAGTGTGCGCAAGCTCGAGTGAATTCAATCTACTACCTCCAAAACTAACCCTATACGCAATCTCTTTTACCCAATACCAACACTTTACTCGCACTTAAGTGGAATGCGCGCCCACCGAGAGTATTGCGCCCCACCGCGCCCCAGGTTGCTTTGCATCAACACCATCTCCGCAACCCGCCATTCCCCAAATCGTTGCCCTTTAGCGGCCAGAACCGCTTCGCACAAGGCGTCCACTTCCACATGCCGCAGCCGGAAACGCACTCTCCCAATGGTGAGATGCGCAGAGAATCGGTGTCGGTCGGGAGCATGTCCCAACTGCATAGCACAACACTCGATCGCGCGCTGTAACCGCTCCAACGCGGAAACATCATCCTCGAACCCTGCCCAGAGCAATCGTGGATGCCGGCAATGCGGGAAACACCCTATCCCGGACGCGGCCAGCGTAAATGGTTCTGCGGATTCTGCGACACATACGAATTCTTGCGTAAGCCTTGTCGCTTGCTCCGCCGAAATATCGCCAAGGAACTTCAGTGTAATGTGCATTGCATCCGCGCGTACCCAGCGCACCGCCCGGATACCGACCGACTCTCGAAGCCCGCGCTGCACATTTGTAAGTTTATCGGCTACACTTTCCGCGATCTCAATCGCCACAAAAGCACGCATCGCCGCTCCGCCGCCACCACGAACCCCGGACCTGCCTATTCAATTTCCAGAGCTACTTTTCCGGAGCAAAACATAGTCATCACTGGTATTAACTTCTGCAAGAATCTCATCACCCCAGTCAACACACGCAACCTTCTCGGCGTGACGGTTAAGCAGCGCCCGGCCCCCAATATCACCCCGCACCTGGCGCATTTCGGGCCAGAGCACTTGGTCGAAGAGCACTGGGTTAGCAAGTCGCCCCCCGGCCAGCGGCGCCACGATTGCTGCGCCCCTCTCCCGATGCATCCGTATAACAGCGTTTAGCAATTCTGGTCCAACCCCGGGCTGATCAACTAGCATGAAAATCGCCCCCTTCACAGCAGGTTCAAGCGCGTCCAATCCCGCCCGCACCGATCCGCTCTGACCGACTGCCCATTCCGGATTTTGCGCAACGGTCAACTTCCGCCCTTCAAGCGCATCCTCGACGCGCTCCGCCTGGCACCCGACGACAACAACCACGCTGTCAGCCTCGCTTTGTAGGGCAACGTCCGCCGCACGCGTGACCAATGTACCGCGCCCCCACGGCAGCAATTGCTTTATCTCTCCAGCTTCGGACGTACGGGTTGAGCCACCAGCCGCCAAAAGTATGACGGCCACCCGTCCCCACCGTTCGCGCACCGGCTCGGCACCTGCCGTCGTCCCCAGCAGCACTTCATCCGCACCGCCACGCAGCAATACTCGCGCAGTCTCTCGAGCCAACTGAAGCCGAGACTTCGTTTCCACTTTGTTTATCAGAGGAACCAAGCGTGCGCCTGAAGGCAGGCCTTTTGCCCCGCCCTGCGGGTGCAATAGCAATCGGGACACCATATCCGGTGTGACTAGATCGCCAATGCGCGCTCCAAGCAAATCGGCCGCAATATGCGCTCGGTGCACATGTTCATCAGTCAGCCGCTCTCCAAAAATATCGGCGCCCACAATTGGAGAAACAAGAGTGGTGCAATCGGGAATCACCGGTTCGTGAGACTCCGGAGCTTTGAGCGAGCGCATACGCGAACCATCAGCTTCCACCACAATGTTCAACTTTGAGTCACCTACGAGTTCTTTAATTTCCACTACGAGCTCGGGCGCAATGCCGGGCGCTTTACCGGATTCATTTTCAGGCATCACGGTGATGAGCACGTGAGGGTGCACCTGCAGCAGGGCAGGAAGTTCGCGTGGCAGGCTCCCGGGGTTTTCTATCGCGAGGTGATGGGGCGCAAGCCCGGTCTGCGCTGAGAAGATACGTGTAGTTGTGGTGGTAACCACGCTATTACCGGCGGCTACAATCTCCTCTGCCAGCCGAAACATCAGCGTAGTCTTTCCGCCTCCGCCAACTATGGCAACCACCTCGCCCGACCTAAGCCGAAAGCCAACCTGCAGCTCCATCAAAGTGCAGCCTGACCTGGTTGGCTCATCCAGTACAATATCGCTTCCAGCACGCCCCCGCCAATAGCGAGCGCCTTATCGGATATGCTGAAACAATTCTCGCGTGCGTCGCGAGGGTCAATATCGCCGATTTTCTCGTTCGCGGCGACGGTCAAACCAGTGTGCATCAGCCCACGCAATATGCCGGCAAAGGGCGCGCACACCTGCTGCCCTTCCACGCTGGCTGCTGCTGCACCCGCTAACAGCCAGTCACCAATATCAGCCTGCCCTTGCAGTATACCAGTACACGGAGCGCGCAGCACCCGGTCATCCCCATGGCCGGCCACGACCGCAGCCACACCAGTGTCGGCGATTGCAGTATCACCAGAATTCCAATAGACCCTACCGAGCGTGTGCCCGCGCTGCGTCTCCACCACCGCGTGACAATTCTCGCCGACGCTAAAACCGGGGCCAAGGCCAATCACCAGTGGAGCGAGGTCGCAGTTGCAATCAATGTCGCGCTTTTTCAGACGTGCATCCACCAACACAGTGGGCTGTAACTTCGCCAGCGAGTTTCCATCGGGGTCAACCAATACTGGTACGGTCTGCACGGGACGCGCATTTTTGGACACACTGGCAACCTTTTCGAACTTAATGCCCTCCGTCTCGTGCTGACCCACGAACACTGCTTGCGCAGCTGCCACCGCCCGCCGCAGCGCGCGTGGCTCTGCTAGTTCCAGTACGGTGACGGCAAAACCGGCCCGATGTAAGCGGTAGATAACACCAGTGGCTAGGTCTCCGCCCCCGCGCACCACCACTCGCACATCAGCGTCCAACGCGGTCGAGCCCTCCCAGACCGGCCAGCACCCTCTCGGGCGTGAGCGGGAATTGATTGAACCAGACGCCGGTAGCCGCATGCACCGCAGCGGTCACAGCCGGGGCATAAGGAATGAAAGGCATTTCAGCCATGCCGCGCGCCCCCCAGGGTCCCTGCGGATCAGCATATTCAAGAATAACCATTTCCACGCGTTCTGGCACATCCAGCGACGTTGGAATTAGATAGTTGGAAAAATATCGGGTCTCTACATATCCATCTTTCACGCCGAAATTCTCCAGCATCGTATAGCCATGTGCCTGAACAATCGCGCCTTCAATCTGCCCCTCTATTTGTTGCGGGTTTATTGCCCGGCCTACATCATCAGCACACACTACATCCACCACCCGCACATGGCCGGTTTCAGTATCGACCTCAACATCCACCACTTGCGCCACATATCCGTAGGTGATATTAGGATCGCACTGTCCCGTATCTGGATGAAGGGCAGTAGTTTTGCGCGGGACAAACTGATGCTGACCTATGGCAGGACGTTCCTCGGCATGCCATTGCTCCAAAGCCGCATCAGCAGCTCCACGAATGCTATTGCCAGCCATAAAGGTGAGCCGAGAAGCAGAAGCGCTGCCGGAATTCCTGCTCGTAGCCGTATCCACAGCCCGTAATTCAACTCGCTCAACGGGCACTCCGCACGCTTCGGCTGCCATCTGAGACAATACTGTGTGCGCACCCTGTCCACAGTCCGCCCCTGCATGCAGTAACACCACACGCTCGATCTCGGCACCTCCGTGCAATTCAACCGTAGCCCAACATTCCTCCGGAAAACCAAACGAAAATCCAATATTTTTCATCGCGCAGGCAAACCCACGACCGCGCCGTATATGCTTCAAAATGGGAGGTGCGTGCTTCTCATTCGTCCAGCTCGCCCTCCGCGCGCATTCATCTACCACCTGCCTGATGGTCACTCCCATGGGCAGAGCCGCATTGAAAGAACCTAAGGATCCATCCGCCATCAGATTGCGCCGCCGCAGTTCCACCGCATCGCATCCCAACTTCTCAGCCAGTTTGTTGACCTGGTTCTCAGCGGCAAAAGCACCCTGCGGGCCACCAAATCCACGAAACGCGCCACTTGGGACATTGTTCGTATA
>CAUZCX010000111.1:0-4929 GCA_963578565.1 Anaerolineae bacterium | reverse complement strand
CTTTCTCGACAGCAGAATACCTCATATATCGTCCTCCCCATCCCCGAGTACGCTTTTTTTCAGTAAGCGATTCTCCATTAGCAATTCACCCAGAGTTTCCTTCAGGGCAGAGGATTCGGCTCTGAGTTCTTTAACTTCGCTTGAGGTTGCTTCAGGGATTGTGTTACCAGCCAGGCGCTTCTTGCCGGCTTCCAGAAACTCTTTGGACCAGCGGTAGTAAACATTGCTGTTCAACCCTTCACGGCGGCACAGCTCAGCTATTCGGCTATGCTGTCTTCACCACGAAGGCCTTCCAGCACAATGCGAATATTCTCTTCGGTGTGTGGCGTCAGCCCATATAGGACCATTTGGCCCCAATCACTAAGAGACAGTTCTGCTATTTTAAAGTAAAGCAGCGGAGTCTCGAAATGAGCATGTCAAACACCGAAAAACACGTCAAGGATATTCACCGTAATACCCGACGTAAGTTTTCATCCGAAGAGAAAATCCGCATAGTGCTGGACGGAATACGAGGTGAGTATTCAGTGGTAGAGTTATGCCGCCGTGAAGGAATCAATGCCAATCTCTATTACCGCTGGAGCAAAGAGTTCCTGGAAGCCGGAAAGAAACGTTTAGCCGGGGATACCGTTCGTTAAGCCAGCAGTGATGAAGTGGTGGATCTCAAGAAGGAAAACAATGACCTCAAACAAGTTGTCGCTGAATTGTACTTGCGCAACAACTGGCATGTAGAAGATCGAGGCATACGGCATGTCTATATCAAAGCCAGGACACCGCAGCTTAACGGCAAGGTTGAGCGTTCTCATCGATCAGATCAAGACGAGTTTTACCAGCTACTGGATTACAGAGATGATGTGGACCTGGAGAAAAAGTTGGCCGAATGTGAGAATTTTTACCATTTTGCCAGGCCGCATGGTGCCCACAAAGGAAAAACCCCTTACGCATCGCTCAGAGAGCGGTTAACATGATAGCGTTGTGTCCAACCGGTTCGCACTTACTACAAGCTTAGAACCTGTTCGATAGAGTCGGATAGTGTGTTTTCCGTTCTAGCCGGTCTGACTTGGCTGAAAATTAGCTAAATCACGCGTGATCTATAGCGGGGATTGGACAGAGCGACTCGTGCGAGGTACCTTTTGTTTTACTTATAAGCCAAACTACTCTAATGCTTTTGATTTTTTTCTCTTGTCCATTGGCATAACAATACAACTACTCTTTTTACTCGGAGGGATCATGCGCTATTTCATTCGAATGACAATCGCTTGTACCGCCTTACTGACTCTGGTTCTCCCAGTTATAGCAGGAGCACAGACAGCCCAATACCACAGAGACGAATCCTGGGTTCCAATCCCCGAGGTATCACCACCCTACTGGGAGATGAATGGGGCCGCGGTGGATCGAGCAGGGCGACGCGTATACGCGACTCGTCGGTTTGATCCGCCAATTATTGAGATCGATGGGGCAACGGGGAAGATCCTCAACGAAATTGGGTCGGGACTCCTGGCGTGGCCCCATGGCATTTTTGTGGACCATGAGGGATTTATATGGGCCGCAGACGCGACTGTCGGCGATCCGCCTAGCCTCGGCTTGATGGGGCCGATCCCAATCGCCGTGAAGGCTGGTCGTGGCCATCAAGTGTTTAAGCTTACGACTGACGGAGACGTCGTGATGACCTTGGGTACCAAGGGTGTTGCTGGAACTGACTCGACACACTTCAATGCACCTACAGCAGTCGTGGTTGATCCTGTGGACGGCGATATTTTTATATCTGATGGACACAACGACCAGACTAACGCGCGTATCGTAAAGTTCTCGAAGGACGGAAAGTTCATAAGATCATGGGGAAAATTGGGCTCAGCCCCAGGGGAATTCAATGTACCGCATGCGCTCGCGCTGGATTCGCAAGGCCGGGTGCTGGTAGCCGATCGGAGCAATCGCCGCATTCAGGTTTTCGATCAGGATGGCGGCTTCATCACAGAGTGGCCACAGTTTGGTGCGATTTCCGGCATCGCGATTACCCCGGACGACATAATGTTCCTTACAGGCGGCAATAAGATCACGATCGCAAATGCGAAGGACGGAACCATTCTCGGCGAGATCACGCAGGGCATCAACGCGGAGGGTGTGGCGACGGACGCATACGGAAACATCTACGCATCCGAGGTGTTTGATCGGTCAGTCAAGAAGTTCGTCCGGGATTAGCAACTCAAACAATTAATGGGAAAAAGGGGACGGAGGACATAAATTTTATTCCCACCTTTGGGCGCGTTTAACGACCCTCCCCGCTATGTAGAGTTACCAGATAACCAGCGTTTTCTCATTGAAAGATTGTTAGATGATGCAGAAAATTATCGGGGCACCCCCTTTACCCAAGTAGGTTCCATCGCACCCCTATACATACTATTCTGCATGAACGATTTGGTATTCCCGAGAATAAGGCCATGAAACTACCCATTTCTACTTTCGTCTCCCTTCTGCTTATTGGGTTTGCAGGGGGGGCTTATGGTCAGGTTGAGGCTATAAATTATTCCGACGGGGGCATTTATGTTGGTGAAGTCAGGAATGGCATACCCGACGGGCAAGGAGCCTATACCTATCCGGACGGCGTGACCCGTAATGGAATCTGGGGCAACGGTAGATTAATGCAACAAAATGATATTGCAGCTACACCTGCTGTAGGCTCCCGTCCTGACGCTGCGTGTTTTGCTTTCATGATTCTGACCGTTGCACGTCCTTCAGAGGTGCGCTTGGTTGATTGGAAAGAGATTGATCTCGACGAGAAACTCTGGACTGTCCCTGCGGGTACACATAAGAGTAGCGAAGAATGGAAGATTCCTCTTTGCCCTCAAGCGATGAAGATACTCAAGGCGCAACCCACTAGAAAAGGACGGGTATTCAGTACGCTTAACAATAAGGAAATCCCAGACGCTTATCTGTCATCTACGCCAGACGCTCTTGGTTTTGATGCGGTAGCTTATGGTTTTCGCTCTACTTCCAGGACATGGGGACAAGAGCAAGTCAAGTCCTCAGGAGAGGCACTAGAGCTTTCTCTGAAGCACTTGGAGGCATCTGCTACTCGTGCTGCCTATGCCAGATCGCAACTCTTTTATGAACGCAGAAGGATTCTCAATGCTTATGAGTTGTGGTGTTTCAAAGGTGATGCAGGCCAAAGCAATAAAGTCATCGACCTACCAAAACGACGGAAGCTAGCTAATGCTTAATAGACTCGGATTGGTGATTCATTGGGCTGGATTTGTTTAAGTTGTGAGTGTCCCCTGTTGAAGGAGTAGAGCCAGTTTGTTCGGCAAATTGAAGATCTGATTTAAGCCTGAGACAATCCTGTCAACAAACTGCAAAACGGAGTCTTACAGAATGGACGATTCATTGCCACGGGAGGCTCAAGTTGTGGTTATTGGTGGCGGAATTGTTGGTGCGTCCGTCGCCTATCATCTCGCAGGGATGGGCTGGGATGATATCGTTCTGCTTGAGCGTAAGAAGTTAACGTCTGGCACCACCTGGCATGCGGCAGGACTCATCGGTCAATTGCGCAACTCTCTGAACATGACGAAGTTGGCACGGTACACTGCAGATCTCTATCGAAATCTCGAGCAGGAAACAGGCCTGGCCACCGGATTTCGTCAAAACGGTTCGATATCCATCGCCACCAACATCGAGCGATTCGAGGAGCTGAAAAGAAACGCCTCGATGGCCAAGGTCTTTGATCTTACCGTGGATGTGATCGACGTCCCGGAGATAGAAACCCGTTATCCCTTAATCAACGCTGAGGATATCCTCGGTGGAATATGGACTCCCTCCGACGGCCAGGTGAACCCGATAGATGTGACCCAGTCCCTCATCAAAGGGGCTCGATTGAAAGGCGCCCGGATTTTTGAAGACACCCTGGTGACACGTATCTGTCACGATGGCAATCAGGCAACGGGTGTTGAAACGGAACAAGGCCTAATCAGTGCGAGACAGGTCGTCATCTGCGGTGGCATGTGGTCACGGCAGCTCGCAGCGGAAGCCGGGGTGAACATCCCGTTACATGCCTGTGAACATTTTTATATCGTCACCGAAGCAATCCCAGGTTTACCTAACACTCTTCCTGTGCTGCGTGATTACGACGCCTGTGTCTACTACAAGGAAGATGCCGGAAAAATTCTCCTGGGTGCGTTCGAACCGGTGGCGAAACCCTGGGGGGCGGATGGCATCAAGGAAGATTTTTGTTTTGACCAGTTGCCAGAGGATATCGATCATATCCAACCCATCCTCGAAGAGGCCATGAGCCGCGTACCTGTTTTGGCCCGGACTGGCATCCAGATGTTTTTTAACGGGCCGGAGAGCTTTACCCCGGATGACCGCTATCATCTTGGAGAAACGCCTGAATTAAAGAATTTGTTCGTCGCCACGGGATTCAATTCTATTGGCATACAATCAGCGGGTGGAGCAGGCAAGGTGTTGGCCCAGTGGATGAATGATGGCGTCCCACCGCAAGACCTTTGGGATGTCGATATACGCCGCAATCAAAAATTCCAGGGTAATCGCCAATACCTGCATGACCGGGTTACCGAGAGCCTGGGTCTGCTCTACGCCATGCACTGGCCCTATCGGCAATTTGCCAGTGCCCGGGGCGTGAGGAAATCTGTTTTGCATGATCGTTTGTCGAAGCAAAATGCCTGCTTCGGTGAGGTGGCGGGGTGGGAAAGGCCTAACTTTTATGCGGCCGATAAGGCCTCGGCAACCTATCAATATTCCTGGTTCCGGCAGAACTGGTTTAATTACTCCGCCGAAGAACATCACGCCGTGCGAAATAATCTGGGTCTGTTTGATCAATCCTCGTTTGCAAAATTCCTGGTTCAGGGGCCCGATGCGGAACAGGTCCTGAATCAACTCTGCGCTAACAACGTGGCAGTGCCGCCCGGGAAAATTGTTTAT
>CAUZCX010000110.1:0-4958 GCA_963578565.1 Anaerolineae bacterium | reverse complement strand
ACCCCCACGGCATCCGTCCGTATTCGTTGGAGGAGCTGCTTGGGCCGGAGCGGGATTTGTTGTTGATTGCCAACACAGGTTTGGTGATCGCAGACAGCCCGACGCCGCTGGCGCAGTACCCGGGCGCTGTTGAAACTGGCGATGGGGCGGTGCTAATCCCGACTGGGGGTGGAATGTCCATGCTGGCGAGCGAGACAACCATGATTGTTGAACCGCGGCTGCAGTTTGCTCCTCTTGCTCGTGAGATGAGTATAGACCGAGAAAGTGGCGTGGCAGCCTTTATCCCGATACTCTCCGGCGAAGGCCCCAGTGTGCACTCAGCCCTTTCCGGGAGCGTTCTGACGGCCAGCGTTAGCAACCATTCGATGGAGTCGCAATATGTGCGTATGGATTACGAGTTATCATCCACAGCCTATCTGCAACTTAGCTATTCATATTATCCGTACTTGCGCGTTAAGATAGACGGTGCGGAGGTAGAAACCTTCCCGACAGCCTTTGGGCTTATCGGGCTGCAGTCGCCGTCTGGAGGCCATACTCTTGAGATTATTCCGTATCTATCGCCACTCCGGCGAGTGGTGATAGCAATCAATATGGCTGCTTTGCTGCTGTTGGCAGTGCTATGGTTGCTCAGTTTCCGCAGATTGCCTGCCCCTCGCGCGGTATAGCCTGTACACTCGCGGTGCTATAATCTCCTCGTGTCCGCCCCCCTCACCACTGCCGAGTGGGACGCTTTTGTAGCGGAATTCCGGCAGCAAACGCTCGAACGCTCAACGGTACCTGTCAGTGCCCACATATTGCAAAGCTCTAGCTGGGCTAGTCTGAAATGCGGCGTTGGCTGGGCCGCTACGCGGGTGGTAGCGCGGCATGAGGGACGTCCGGTAGCGGGCGCGCAGATTCTCTTCAGGCCACTGCCGCTGGGCTTCGGTTCTGTAGCGTATTTACCGAAGGGTCCGCTGGTCGATTGGTCGGATATTGAACAGTGTCGATATGTGCTTGCGCTCTGCGACGAGGCTGCGCGCGCGCGGCATGCTATCTTCTTGCAAATCGAGCCTGACCTACCCGAAAGTGGGAAGATGGACACAATGCTGAAAGACCTCGGTTTATCTCAGGGATGCTACAGCGTACAGCCGCGGCGTACCATCATCGTTGATCTCAATCCTTCGGAAGATGAAATATTGGCGGGCATGAAGCAGAAAACGCGCTATAACATCCGTCTGGCGGATCGGCGGGGCGTTAGCGTGCGCGAGGCCACGCCGGAGACTGCTGATGCGGACGTTACCGAATTTCAGCGTTTGATGCAGGCGACAGGCCAGCGCGGTAGCTTTGGGGTGCATTCCGCGGAATATTACCGGAGCGCGTACTATCTGTTTGCTGTACGGCATCAGTCGGCGCTTCTGCTGGCCGAATATCAGCGCCGACCACTGGCAGCCCTGATGGTCTTCGCGTTCCGAGAGCGTGCATGGTATTTCTATGGTGCTTCCAGTGATCATGAGCGAGAGCGAATGCCGTCCTATGCGCTACAATGGGCTGCAATACGCTGGGCGAAGGCCAGAGGCTGTATCAGTTACGACCTTTGGGGTGTTCCGGATGCAGATAATCACGTGCTGGAATCCGAATTCGATACGCGCACGGATGGTCTTTGGCCGGTGTATCGCTTTAAGCGTGGGTTCGGAGGGCGACTAAAGCGGAATATGGGCCCGTGGGAGCGCGTGTATATGCCGTGGGCGCATCAACTGTATCAGCGGTTTATTGCAGCGCGTGCTGGAGCACAGGCATGACCGATATGATGCAGGTAGTTACCAATAGAGATGAGTGGCACGAAGCGCTGGCGGATTTGACAGGTGCAGAACTGCTGCAATCATGGGATTGGGGGGAATTGAAATCGAGGCATGGATGGATACCGCAGCGCTGGGCTTGGAAGCGCGAGGGACAGCTGCTAGCAGCTGCGCAGCTGCTGCGGCGCAGCGCAAAGCGTTTTGGGATGCGTACTGCGGTTGCATATGTTCCGCGGGGTCCCTTGTTGGCTTGGGAAGACGCCGACTTGCGGCGGCAGGTGCTGCGCGATTTGCGCTCTCTGGCGTGCCGGCAGGGTGCTATTTTCCTAAAGATAGACCCGTACGTTGCCGTGGGCTACGGCGCGCCCGATAGCATTGATGCACGTCCAGATGAGCTCGGCCTAGAGATTGCGGAAGAGTTGGCGGCAGATGGTTGGCGTGAATCAGGGCAGCAGGTGCAGTTCCGCAACACGGTGATGCTGGATCTGACGCAAGACGAATCCGTGTTGATGGATTCCTTCCGGCAGAAAACTCGTTACAATGTTCGTCTGGCAATGCGAAAAGGGGTAACGGTTCGCACGGGCACATACAGTGATCTTGAATTACTTTTTGGGCTGTATATGTGTACCGCCGAGCGCGACGGTTTCTTCATCCGCCCGCAGCAGTATTATCTCGATGCCTGGAGCAGTTTCATGAGCGCGGGTATGGCAGAACCGCTTTTGGCTGAGGTTGACGGTGAGATTGTAGCGGCACTTATCATGTTCACATTCGGTGAGCGTGCGACCTACATGTATGGCATGTCCAGCGGGACCCACAGCGAGAAAATGCCCAATTATCTGCTGCAGTGGGAGGCTATTCTGCGGGCTAAGACGTCCGGCTGCACCGTTTATGATTTCTGGGGTGCTCCGGACCATTTTGCGGTCGGTGATCCACTCTGGGGAGTGTGGCGCTTTAAGGCCGGTTTTCGCGGTCGGGTAGTGCGGACACTGGGTGCGTGGGATTATCCCTGCCGTCGCGCCGGATACTGGCTATATGCGTCTGCTATACCGCATGTGCTGGCGACGATGCGCCCCATGGGTAAGTAGAAATTAATTCCGGGCACGGGTTGCGCGGAGGGGGAGGAAACTATGTTGGCAATGGTAGTCTGGAAAGGTGGCCTAGCTTTCACCGGCCGGGCAGAGCGCGGCCATCAGGTTGATATGGCTGCTTCAACCTCGAATGATGGCGGAGCGTCGCCGATGGAGGTGGTTATGATGGCGCTTACAGGTTGTACGGCCATTGATGTGTTATCAACCCTGCAGAATAAACGTCAGCAGGTGAAGGAATTCGCGGTGCTTGTTCAGGCTGAAAACGCCATGATTTCCCACGCGTCTTCATCAGAGCAAGCGTTGAGTACATCGTTACCGGGGATGGAGTGCGGATGGCTGTCGTGGCGCATGCGGTGGAGCTATCCAGAACCAAATACTGCTCAGTGCATGCGATGTTGAAGCAGGCACTGTCGATTGAGTTTTCGTACCGGGTGCAGGCAGCTGGTTAGTCGTTTCCGCTGGTTGGGGTTCCCAGCTTATAGATCGTCAACCATGATTCGCCCCCGGGCCGTGCGTAGGTCTGCAGCGGCTGAAGATCCAAATTAAGCGCAGCCAGGTCGTCGTCGTCTTTCGGGTGGTCAAGAACTAGTAGAGAACGCGTGCCGACTTCCGTCTTTACCAGACCAGCGGAGAATTCCTCCGGGGGTTTCCAGACAGGTGTGAGCGGCGAGCCGGGCGGCAGATAGGCCGATATGCGCTGCTGTCCACCCAAATCGAAGGTCAGCAGTTGCAGTGGAAGGCCGCTCGCGTTGAACTGCGTGGCAATCTCACGGAATCCATAACCCGAAGGCCATCCGCGTATGTATTCCCAGGCATCACGCCTTGGCAGTTCCAGTACTTCTGGATTTCCGAAAGTGTTCCGCATGAACTGGATACTCGGAATAAGAGCCATAATTCCTATAACGACCACCGTTATTCTGATGCTAGCGCCCAGCTGCGCAACCCTCTTCCACAGAGTTGCTGCGCCGGCAGCCATCAAGAGAACGAGCAAAGCCACGTAAGGTAGTGCGAAGCGCGCCTCCAAAAAGCCCGGATTGCTTTTTGAAATCAGTGGAAGCAGACCGAGAAGTGCTGTGGCACAAACGTATAGACTCATTCGTGTGCGCTTCCAGAGCGCTATGGCGATGGTCACCAGGCCCGTCCACCACAGCCACGGCGTGAACAGGACGTGGAAATAGCTCCAAACCATCGGGCCTGTAAACTGTGCCTGAGCCCACATTTCTGCTGGCGAGCTGGCTGTCTTGCGGGCCAGCAAATCCAATCCAAGGTCAGAGCCGGCGATAGCACGCAGCACTGTCAGCACCGGCAGCAGTAGTGCTGCTGTGAGCAAATAAACCCGCAGCGTTGCGCGGGCGTGCGCCCGCCAGCGGTAGCGACAGCCTATAATGAGCGCGGCAAGCGCTGGAACCGGAACAAAAACTAGGCTTGTAATCTTCGAGAGCAGACTGGCAGCCAGCGCCAGTGCGGCGATGACGGTGTTGCTACGCCTGTGTGGGGAACGCGCAAGTTCTGCGCTCGACCATAGTAGTATTAAGAAGCATGCGGTCGCATATGTATCGGGCAGCTGCATGCGCTCGAAAAACAGCGCGAAGGGTACGACTGCATACGTCACTGCGGTGACAGTGGCGGCGGGCCTCGGTAAGAAGCGTTGGGATAGGGCCAGAAGCGCGGCGAAACCTACAGTTGTCAGCAGCACGGTGGCCCCGCGCGTCACCCACACGCTGCTGTTGAATGGCCAGAAGACGGCCGCCCAGAGTACATTTAGTAAGCGTCCGTCTGAGGCGGCGTGAAAAGGCTGCCATTCCCATACTAGGCGTGCCCACCATATGTGAGCCGCTTCGTCCAGAAATACTGGCAGCGAGTCCAAATTGTGCATCCGCGTCCACCAATAAAACCATACTGCGGCCAGCCAAGGGAAGGAAGGTTTTAGTCTGAGGGCCATTCACTTAGAATGCCGGCCAGCAACGCGGTGCGAGGTGCGAGGCTAGCAAGGGTCAGTGATTCATTGCGAGTGTGTGCACCATTTCCCTGCGGACCGAGGCCGTCAAGAATGGGTATGCCAAAAGGTGCAACTAGGTTTGCATCGGATCCGCCG
>CAUZCX010000109.1:0-4967 GCA_963578565.1 Anaerolineae bacterium | reverse complement strand
TACTTCGTTGGGATTCGGTCCATAGCCCACCAGGTCGCCGAGGCAATATACCGCCTCTGGATGGACGGTCTTGATATTATCCTCCCACACGGCATCAAGCGCTTGCTGGTTAGCGTGAACGTCGGAAAACAGCGGAATTCTCATGATTATCCAAACCGCCCGGTTATGTAATCTTCGGTGCGCTGCACGGTCGGCCGTGTGAAGATGGTCGTGGTTTCATCAAATTCCATCAGTTCACCCAGCCAGAAGAATCCAGTCTTGTCGGATACTCGGGCAGCTTGCTGCATGCTGTGGGTGACGATGATTATAGTATATTGCTCCTTTAGCTGGCGCATCAATTCCTCCACTTTGCTGGTGGCAATCGGGTCCAGCGCAGAGCAGGGCTCGTCCATCAGAATGACGTCCGGCTTCACTGCCAGAACTCGGGCTATGCACAGTCGCTGCTGTTGACCTAGGGAAAGTGACAGGGCCGGACTTGTCAGGTCCGTGGCCACTTCGTCCCACAGGGCTGCGCTACGCAAAGATTGCTCCACTAACTCTCGCAAGTTCGTCCCCGGCGCCATTCCTAGCACACGCGGCCCGAAGGCTACGTTATCAAAGATAGATTGGGGGAACGGGTTGGGTCTTTGGAAGACCAAGCCCACCCGTTGACGTAACTCGGTCTTGTCGGTATCTGGGGCATATATATCCTGGCCTTCCAACCTAATGCGGCCACTTATTTCGGTATCAGGAATTGTGTCGTTCATACGGTTAAGGCAGCGCAGAAAGGTGGATTTTCCGCAGCCCGAAGGCCCGATTAACGCGGTGATTTCGCGTGGCATAATGACCATGGACACGTTATGTAGAGCCTGCGTGGTTCCGTAATGGAAGTTGAGCATTTCAATTTGGAACGTCGGCTGTGCGGTCCTTCTCATTTCCGTGTTTCCTACCCGAATCTTCCGGTTATGTAGTCCTCGGTCTTTTGGTCGCGTGGTGTGCTGAAAAGCTCCTCGCCTTTGTTCCATTCTACTAGCTCCCCCTGAAGCATGAAGGCGGCCCAGTCTGCGACGCGTGCGGTCTGTTGGATGCTGCTTGGCGCGATAACCACAGTGTAATCCCGCTTAAGCATCTGCAGCGAGGCCTCGACTTTCGCGGTGGATATTGGGTCGAGTCCGGAGGTAGGTTCATCAAGCATCAGAACTTCGGGTTCCAGAGCTAGCACCCGCGCGATGCACAGTCGTTGTTGCTGGCCGCCGGAAAGTGCAATGGCGGGGTCTCCCAACCTGTCTTTGACCTCCTCCCACAAAGCGGCTGCTCGGAGACTGCTTTCTACTGCGTCATCCAGCCGCGAGCGTCGACTTTCTCCGGCCAGTTCCAATCCGTAGCTGATGTTCTTACTTATGGAAAAGGGCAAAGGGATGGGCTGCGCAAATACAATACCGACTCTTCGGCGTAGCGTGACTATATCGATGTTGGAACTGAATATGTCAACCCCATCGAGCAGCACTGATCCTGAGACACTGACATCGACCATATCGTTGAGCCTGTTGAGCGTGCGTAGTAGCGTGCTCTTACCGCCCCCTGCGGGGCCAAACAGCGCGGTGATGGCGTTGGCCGGGATATCAAAATGAATATCGCGCAGCGATTCGGTGCCGTCATCCTCGTAACGAACGGAGAGATGATCGATGATAATTTTGGGTTCAGCCTTAGCTACGCTTACCATTGCCTTTTCCTACGCTGCCAGCTACGCACGCTGGCTGCCAATATATTCATCGCTAGCACAAAAACGAGCAACACGGAGGCAGTGCCATATTGAATCTGAACGGGCATACCTGGAATCTGTGTGGAGATGACAAACAGGTGATAGGGCAACGCCATGGTCTGATCAAAAACAGAGTTAGGTAACCGCGGCAGGAAGAACGCTGCTCCGGTAAACAGAATCGGTGCAGTTTCGCCTGCGGCCCTCTCCAGCCCAAGTATCACCCCGGTCAAGATGCCGGGCATCGCTTGTGGAAGTACGATGCGGCGAATAGTCTGCCAGCGCGTGCCGCCCATGCCAATACTAACCACTCGGAAGCTCTGTGGAACTGATCGTAACGCTCCCTCCGCGGTGCTGATTATCACCGGCAGAGTCATGATTGAAAGCGTGAGACAGGCAGCTATGATGGACGAGCCAAGTTTCATGAAAAGCACAAATAAGCCTAGCCCGAATAGACCGTAGACCACAGATGGGATGCCGGCAAGGTTGACGATTGCCACCCTGATAGCACGCGTCCACGCGCTTTCACGAGCATATTCAGAGAGGTAGATAGCTGCGCCCAATCCCAGCGGGACCGAAATGAGCCCGGTACCCATTACGAGATAGGCAGTCCCGACTATGGCTGGCCATATTCCGCCAGCACGCATTCCATCGCGAGGCATTTCCGCTATAAATTCCCATGATATAGCCTCAGCGCCGGAGACGAAAATTGCGCCGACCACGATGATGATCGGGGCCACCGTCAGCAGTGTGGCCACCCCTATGGTCAGGAAAGCGATCCGTTCTGTTTGGTATCGAGATAAACTCATGTGTTTAGTTCCGTGTCAGGAGAGCAATCGCTCCGTCCGTCTACGTGCGCGGAACAGCACCGCCGAAGCGGTCAAATTGACTGTCAGACTAATCAGGAACAGTGCCAGCCCGATGGAAAAGAGTACGTGATAATGTACGCTGCCATTTGCGACCTCACCCATCTCAGCTGCGATGGTCGCTGTCATGGTGCGCAGCGGCATGAATAGTGCGCTCAATCCGGCTGGCATTTGCGGGGCGTTGCCCGTTACCATCATCACCGTCATGGTTTCGCCGATTGCGCGCCCAATGCCCAGCATTGTCGCGGTCAGCACCCCTGAACGGGCAGCGGGCAGAGTTACGCGCCAGATAGTCTGCCAACGGGTGGCTCCCAAAGCCAGCGCTGCATCACGGTATGATTTAGGTACCGTATCCAGTGCGTCTTCCGCGATGCTGACAATGGTCGGGATGGCCATGCCTGCTAGCAGCACCGCTCCAGTGAAAGCTGTGAGTCCCGTGGGAACGCGCAATATTTCCCGCACCAGCGGAGCCAACACAAGGATTCCCAGGAAACCGAGCACTACAGAGGGAATGCCCCCGAGCACCTCCACCAGCGGTTTCAGTAATTCGCGCAGCCAGCGCGGCGCTATTTCAGCTATGTACACTGCTGTCATCAGACCGAACGGGATGGCAATCAGCGCGGCGCTAAGAGTGATTACTAGTGAACCGGTTAGGAGCGGCAAGATGCCGTAGTAATTCTCGATTGGATACCAACGGCGATTGAACAACCCCCATGGTGTTACCTCGTTAAAGGTCGGTAGTGCCTCGCGCATCAGGAATACGAAAATCAAAGCGACGAACACCACGGCCGAATATCCCGCTAAGCGCACCAATGTTTCTAATAGAATCTCAATTGGGTTGCGGTGAGTGGATTTGCGCGTACTGGCAGTCATAGCCATTGGTATTCCTTCCTATTCTGTGTCTCTCGGCGGATCATTCTAGGGGCACAAAACCGAGATTCTTGACAATCGCTTGTGCATCCGGGCCGAAAATCCAGTCCAGATAATCTTTGGTTGCTCCGTGTGGTTCTCCGGGTGTGTACATGTAAAGCTCCCGCGAGACCGGATAGCTGCTATCCATAACAGTCTCTACAGTGGGCGACACATATGGGCTGGTTTCGTCGGGGGCGAGGGCAATGGTTTTCACTGCATCAGTGACATAACCGAGCCCATCGTAACCAATGGCGTTCCTATTCTGGGCAATTTCAGTCGTGATACCCTCTGATGAGGGCAGCAACAGAGTGCTGGTAGAGAACAGGGTATCATCTTTCTTGTCGCCCATACGTACCACTGCTTCGAGAAAGTAAACATGAGTGCCTGAATTAACCTCGCGCGACAATCGCACGATGGGGCGATCCTCACCGCCGACCTCAGTCCAGTTGTTGATGTTTCCGCTGAAAATGTCAGAAACTTGTTGCAGTGTCAATTTATCTACCGGGTTCTTAGGATTGACAATTATCGCGATGCCATCGCTCGCTATTACAAACTCCACCGGGGTGATACCGTTCTCTTCGGCATTTGCAATTTCCTTGTCTTTCATTCTGCGGGAGGCGTTGGCGATGTCCACCGTGTTGTTTATCATCGCGGCAATGCCAGTACCCGAACCTCCACCCGTCACGGAGATAATTACGTCAGGGCGCACTACGTAGTATGCCTCGGCCCACGCCAGGGCGAGATTGACTATTGTGTCCGACCCCTTGTTAGTCAGAGTGTCTTTTTCGACTGGTATTCCACCGCTCGGCTGGTGCGGAATCGCGCTGCAAGCACATAAGGTTATAACCATGATTGTCAGTGCAGTGAAATGGACGGAACGCCTTAGGATGTGCATGTGCGCAAATATACATCATTCAGATTATCTGAATGCAAAATACGTATTAAGTGTGACGCAAACTTTGTTTAAGGCTTCTTAATAAAACCAGGGCACAATGGTAGCCCGCCCTGCGGTTAGTTGCAGATCAGGTTGAGTCGGCACGTATTAAGGTTAGGCTCACCTTGGTGCCGCCCCCGGGCGTGTTTTCCGCCCACATTTCGCCGCCGTGCGCTTGCAACACATGCTTGGCGATTGCCAGCCCCAGGCCGGTGCCGGCACCGCGCCGGGAGCGGTCGCCACGGTAGAAGCGCTCGAAAATACGCGGCAAATCCGGAGTGGGGATGCCGGGACCGCTATCGAGCACATCGATGCGCACCCGTTGGTCCTCGGCGGCCGCACGTATGGTCACCACTCCTTTTTTTGGTGAGAATTTGATGGCATTGTGCAGCACGTTCCCTAGTGCGCGCTGTAATTGGTCCCGGTCGGCCAAGACCGGAGTTTCCGGCAGCGTATCAGCGCGTAACAGAATCGCGTCGCGCTCAGCCTGTGGACGGAATCGCTCTATGGTCGTGTT
>CAUZCX010000108.1:0-5000 GCA_963578565.1 Anaerolineae bacterium | reverse complement strand
ATTATCCGTTTCGAACTGGAGCTGGATTTGCTCACTGGTACGCTGCAGCTTGACGAACTTCCCGGGGCATGGAACGAGAAATATAAGCGCTACCTGGGTGTGTGTCCTGAGAACGATGCCGAGGGTGTGCTGCAGGATATCCACTGGTCCATGGGCGCTATCGGCTATTTCGCCACTTATTCAATAGGGAATCTGCTATCTGTGCAGTTTTTGAACAGGGCCCGTGAGGTGCTCCCGAACCTGGATGCGGACATCTCCGTTGGAGAGTTCGGTCCGCTGCTTGGTTGGCTGCGCGACAATATCCACCGCCACGGTAGCAAGTTCACCCCGCGCGAGCTGGTGCAGCGCGTGACGGGTGGGGAAATGGATGCGCGCGCCTATATGGGTTACCTGCGCGAAAAATACAGCGATATTTACAATCTGTGAGCGCGGGTGGGTTCATAACCCGATTGGGTGCCAGGTGGTCTTGGTGTCCTGTGTGCGCAGGATGGCGTATGGGTTGAGCGCGGCCGCGCTCTCCCAGTCGGCGCGCCCGCACACTGTCACTCTCTTCACGTTCTCGGCAGCGTTCTTTTCCGCCTGAGTGATTTCGGCTTTGTCATCCCCAAAATATACCAGAGCGTTCACATCCATATGGGTAGCGAACGGTTCCAATAGCTCCCTGCGGAACCCAGTGAGCAGGTTGACCACTCCGGCAGGGAGGTCAGCGGTGTGTAACGTCTCTGCCAACGAGACCGCGCACAGCGGGTAATCACGCGCGGCCAGTGCTACACACGAGTTCCCTCCGGTGATGACCGGGGATAGCGCTGCCAGCAGCCCGAGCAGACCCGATTCGCGCGGCGCGACAACCGCGACCACACCTGTAGCTTCCGGCACGGTGAAATTGAAATAGGGAGCGGCGACCGGATTGACTCGGCTGAAGATCTGGGCGTATTTGTCTGCCCAACCGGCATAATAAATCAACAGGTCGATTGCTCTAGCGACCTCCTTGCGCGCGGCGGATGGGCTTGCCCCCTGCAGGCGCAGCTCCTCGCGGAATTGTGCGCTACGTCCCTCAAGCATTTCTGCGCAGCGATAGATAATCTGGCCGCGATTGTAGGAGGTGCGCCCGGACCATCCCGGGCATGCGTCGCGCGCTGCCGTTACCGCGTCGCGGAAGTCCTTGCGTGACGCTCGGCATATGTTCGCTGCAGCAGTGCCGTCTGGTGCTTCCCAGTGGAATGTGTGCCCGGACTCGCTTCGCGGGAAACGTCCGGCGATGAAGAGTTTGTGCGTCTTACGCACTTCTAGTCGCTTACTCATCATTGCCGCTGCTACGCGCCCAAGCGCACGTATGGCAGCAGCCCCTCCACTCCACCCTCTCGGCCCATACCACTCTCCTTATAGCCTCCGAATGGCGAGGCTGGATCGAACTTGTTAAAGGTGTTTGCCCAGATTACCCCGGCGCGGATGTCGCGCGTGACCTTGAAAATCTTCGCACCCTTGTCTGTCCACACTCCGCCAGAAAGTCCGTAGGGCGTGTTGTTGGCCTTGGTGATGACCTCATCAACGGTCCGGAAAGTTTGCACAGCCAGAACAGGCCCAAAAATCTCCTCCTGGACCACGCGATGAGACTGGGAGACATTGCTGAACAACGTAGGAGCGTGCCAGAAGCCCTTGTCCGGCAGGCGGCAGCTGGACTGGTAGACTTCGCCGCCCTCCTGCTTCCCAATTTCGACAAAGGCTTGGATCCGTTCGAGCTGCTCGCGCGAGTTGATTGCGCCCACGTCAGTGTTCTTGTCTAGCGGATTTCCAACTATGAGCGTCTCCATGCGTTCTTGCAGCTTTCCAATCACCTCCGCAAACACGCTTTCCTCTACGAACAGGCGCGATCCAGCGCAGCAGACATGCCCCTGATTGAAGAAGATGGAGTTTATGATGCCTTCTACCGCCTGATCGATAGCGGCGTCTGCGAAGATGATGTTGGCCGCTTTCCCGCCCAGTTCTAGGGTGTAGCGTTTGCCTCTGCCTGCAAGCACCCGCATAATCTCTTTCCCCACCGCTGTAGATCCGGTGAAAGCTATTTTGTCCACGTCGGGATGGCGCACTAGCATCTGGCCGGTCTCTCCACCGCCGGTGACTATGTTCACCACTCCAGGCGGTATCCCGGAGTCGCGTACAATCTCGGCGAGAATCATGGCGGTGAGCGGGGTCGTTTCGGCCGGCTTGAGTACTAGAGTGTTTCCGGCGGCGAGCGCCGGTGCCAGTTTCCATGCCGCCATCAACAGCGGGAAGTTCCACGGGATAATTTGTGCGGCCACGCCCAGGGGCTGCGCGCTGCGTCCGGGGAAAGCGTAGTCCAGCTTATCCGCCCATCCGGCGTAATAGAAAAAATGGGCCGCGGCAAGGGGAATGTCAACGTCGCGGGCCTCTCTAATCGGCTTGCCGCCGTCCATGCTCTCCATCACGGCCAGCTCGCGCGCACGCTCCTGAATCATGCGCGCGATGCGGAAAATGAACTTTCCGCGCTCAGCCGCTGGCATGCGCGACCAGGTATGGGTGAACGCCTCCCGAGCGGCTGCCACGGCACGATGGATATCATCCGCTCCGGCCTGTGGCACCTCACACAGTTTTTCTTCCGTGGCCGGATTGATGCTCTGGAAATATTCTCCGCTTGCGGCTGGCCGGGACTCTCCATCGATGAATAGCCCGTAACGCTCGCGCAGGGTCACCTCGCCGCTGCTCTGCGGCGCCGGGCTATAGCTCCAGTCAGTGTCAAAATTTAGGGTGGATTTTATGCCTGGCATGTTCAAGCTTCAGTCGATGGAAAAATAGCCGGGTGACTGGTACATCCCGGTGGATTGCTTGATAATCTGCATGAGCACGTCATTGGCCAGTGAGCTCGCGCCAAAGCGGAAAAGGTTCGGGGTGAGCCAGTCCTGTCCAAGCGTCTCGCGCAGCATGACCAGATATTGGATGGCCTGCTTGGCTTTACTGATACCGCCGGCCGGTTTCAGACCGACTCTCCTGCCGCTCTCGCGGTGGTAATCGCGGATGGCCTGCATCATCACCAGCGTCACTTCCGGGGTGGCCGCTGGTTGCACTTTACCAGTAGATGTCTTGATGAAATCCGCTCCGGCTGCCATGGCTAGGTCGCTGGCAGCGCGCACATTGTCGAGTGTCACTAGCTCTCCGGTTTCGAGGATGACTTTTAGGTGCGCTCGTTCACATGCTTGCTTGACGCGCGTGATTTCATCATACACGTAATCGTAGTCTCCGCTTAGAAAACGTCCCCGAGAAATAACCATATCGATCTCGTCAGCGCCATCCTGCACGGCGCGGGTGACCTCGGCCAACTTCGTCTCCAGGTTCAACATGCCGCTGGGAAAGGCGGTGGCCACGGCGGCGACCTTCACGCCACTGCCGCGCAGTGCCGATTTAGCCACTTTAATCATGGGTGCATAAACACACACGGCTGCCACGTGCGGGAGTCCCGGGAAGCGCTCGTGTAAATGGGTGGCTTTGTAACACAGCTGGTATACCTTTCCGGGCGAATCGCGCCCCTCTAACGTGGTTAGGTCAATCATGCTCAGCGCAAGGATGAGAGCCTGCACTTTTGATTCTTTCTTAATGCTACGCGAGTGCAGCCGTGCCACGCGTTCTTGTATGCCAATCTGATCAACAGAGCGGGATGCCGTCAGCATGGGATCGTGCGTCTCAATCCTGATTCGAGTGCGGGCGCACGATGCGCCAGTCATGTATGGGGAAATAGACCGCCCAAACTTTTCCCACAATTTGCTCCATGGGCACCAGGCCGATGTGTGGCGCGCGGGAATCCTTGGAGAAATTGCGGTTATCTCCCAGCACAAGGTATTGGCCGGCTGCCAGATGCCAGCGTTGTGTTTCCGTGGGCAGCATCGGTTCGCGCAGGTATGGTTCGAGCACCTGACCTCCGTTTAAGTAAATCTGCCCGGCGTCAATTTCTACGCTGTCGCCCGGAACACCGACTACGCGTTTGATAAAATCGGTTTGACCGGGTCTCCCGATGAGGTTTTCCCAAAAGGTAGCCGGGCTGCTCTCCGGTGGTACGAACACCACCACATCGCCGCGCGCGGGTGGATTGAATCGGTATGATATCCGATTTACGATTATGTATTGACCGTCCCGGAAGCTATCCGCCATACTGTCTCCGTCGATGCGGAAGCGTGCGGAGATTAGGTTGACGCCGACGAAGATGGCCACGGCCAGCAGCAGGGTTTCAGTCAGCTCGCGCAGCACGGTGATGATTAGTGGGCGCCTGTGGTGGTGGGCTTGAGCCTGCAATTGTGTCATCCGGGAATGTGCCGCTGCGCTCAATTATAAACTGACTCTGGCGCGACAACAAACCGTGCTAATCGGAGCGCTCACGGAAGGCCAGCCGCAATGGTGTGCCGGTGAATTCGAAACGGGCGCGAATTTGGTTTTGTAAGAAGCGCGTATAGCTGAAATGCAGCAGCCTCCTGTCGTTGACGTGCAGTAGGATGACTGGTGGGGCGGTAGCGACCTGCGCGGCATAGAAAATGCGTAAGCGCTTGCCTCCCTGAGAGGGAGGTGCTTGCTGCCCGATAGCGGCTCTGATAACCTTGTTCAATTCAGCGGTGTTCACGCGGCGGTGACGCTCTGCATATACCTCCAGAGCTAGCGGCAGGGTTTTGTGCACACGTTGGCCGGTCAATGCGGAAACGAAGATAACGGGCACATAATCCAAAAACTGGAGCTCCCCTCTCACCATGGTTCGGTACGTATCCATCGTGTAGCTGTCTTTTGGAATGGCATCCCACTTGTTGACTACCACTATGACGCTACGTGCTTTATCTAGCACTATGCCGGCTATGTGCGCGTCTTGGGCGGTGAACGGCTCGGTGGCGTCTACCAGCAGCATCACGACCTCTGCCCGATCTATCGCCTTGAGTGCCCGTAACACGCTGTATTTCTCCACTCCAGGGACTATTTTGCCCCTGCGGCGGATTCCGGCCGTATCT
>CAUZCX010000107.1:0-5012 GCA_963578565.1 Anaerolineae bacterium | reverse complement strand
CATTGGGGCAGTATCAGGGTTTACGTTACGATCCCCGAGCAAATCAAGGAACTTTCCGGTCGCTTGGGCGTATGCGCGAGCGGTATTAGGACTGCGGCTTTCTGCTACAACGTTGTTATAGCGGTCAGTAGCAACTTTCAGGGGTATGGAACCATTCCTATTGGTCATATCTTGCTTGTCATAATAAGACTTATCACTACCATCAGTATATATCGAGTTAGGGTCACCGTCAATAGACTTATTTCGAGGCACTGCCCTGTTTCTGTTAGGGATCCCGAGCGGGCTGCGGGCAAATCAGGTGCCCGTATACTTCTTATCCGCTCTCTGTGTGAAGCGTTCTCGCCAGCTGGATAGCCTGTTCTCGGTTTATCACCTCTCCGGAGGCCTGAGCCGCGCTGATTTCCGAAAGTATTGCCCCCACACGTTCGCCTGGAGGGATTCGTAGCGCATGCATTAGTTCGCGGCCGTCGATCAACTTTGGTGGCTCAATCACTTCGGCGAACCGTTTGAAATAACCGTCCAGTAAAGCAACGACTGTATCGACCTTTTGTGCCCATTCCCACTGTGATAGCTCGGGTCCCTTCGCGGCAAGCGTCTCGGCGAGCGAAAGAAGGCATACCTCCACTCCCGCCTGAGTTTGTGCGTTAAAAAAGTTGTGAATTGCGCGGCCCGTGAGTGCAACCGGGGCTGCCGCATTGCGTCCGTTGTTGATACTCCCCTCTGCACGCTCAGCCTCCGGAAGAGTCTCCGATTGCACCATGGCAGCCAGGAGATCACATTCGGCATTGCTGAACCTAAGCGCCCGACAATTTTCCCGAGCCTGCGCTGCTGTGAAATAGAAACGCAACAAAACACCGAGGTATAATAATTGCCGCCGGCTGCGCGTCGCAACGATGCAATCGGAGAGATACGGATGTAGTTCGTTTCGAAAGCGCCCCACTCTCGTGGCTACCAGCCCGAGTGCGAATTCCGACGCGGCATCAACATCGTGCCGCAGCCGCAGTACCGAGAGTAGCGCTTGCAATGCGGAGCAAACGGCTAGCGCTTTTTCTGCGCCCGATGCGTCTGATGCCGGTAGTACACGCTGGAGTACTCCAAGACGGTCTAGCACGCGCAGCGCCCCGGCCGGATTCGGACCTCCCAAGCAGCGTAATAGCTCACCGCGCATCCGTTCAATCGAAACCTGGGCCAGCTCGGGTACATGTTTCCGTAACGCAACGCGCGTCCCGCGCTCGATACGGAAAGAAAGTTCCACTGCCAACCGTACCGCGCGCACCACCCGGATGGGGTCGGCAGATAGCGCGGTATCCGTGACCATACAAACAACCTGATCACGCAGGTGCATTTGACCCCCGGACGGGTCGAGCACATGCATAGCGCCGGTCATTGGAAGGGCCATAGCATTTATGGTGAAATCGCGCCCGAGCAAATCAGCGGTGATTCCATCAGGGTGCATTTGTGCAAAATCGAGCATCAAGCCATTTTCCGAGCTCAGTAGCACGCGTCCTACTCCGCGTTCGGTATCCAGAGGGAAATAATCTGCCAAGAGTGCATCTGCAACAGTCCGTGCCGCGGCGAGTGCGTCGCCCGCAACCACATAGTCAATGTCCTCAATTGCTCGTCCCATGAGGGCGGCGCGCACCGCCCCACCGACTAGCCAGGTTTGTTCGCGCACATTAGGCGGCAAAACTGCGCATACGCGCGTGCAGATTTCAGGAAGCCGGACACTTACCGGTTCAGCCGCGGGAATGAATAGGGTTTGCGAACTTTCGTTCGGTCGCGCTGCAGTAGCCGCTTCTCTCGCCTCAAGCGCGGTACCCCCATTGCCCACCACCTGGTCGCCAATCAGGGTTATCCATTTTCCTTGATGTTGGATGGGATGCCGCAGTGCAGGTCGTGACAGCAGCGGCGGAGTTTTCTGCTGCGTCAAGATGCTGAGGCAGGGTCGCTGCGTGCTACGCCGATGTAAGGCAGATTGCGCCAATATTCGTCCATATCCAACCCGTAGCCGAGAACGAACTTGTCGGGAATCTGGAACCCTATGTAATCTAACGGTACCTCTACCTTACGACGTTCATCTTTATTCAGCAAACAGCATACTCGCAGGCTAGCTGGGTGACGCGTGCTCAACAAATCAAGCAAATGTGAAAGCGTGTGACCTGTGTCGACAATGTCCTCCACAAGTAACACATTGCGACCGGTAATATCGGTTAGTAAATCCAAGGTGATACGCACCATACCATCCGATTCGCGCACGCCCTCACCGTAGGAGGAAACGGCCATGAAATCGATATTGTGAGGGATCGAGAGATGCCGCATCAGATCGGTCAAGAACATCACCCCGCCGCGCAAAATACATACCAGAAGGAGATCCTGGCCGACGTACTCCTGACTGATCTGTTGTCCAAGCTCGTGTACCCGTTTCCCTAGCACAGCCTCATCGATCAGTGTGTCTATGCTTATATTGGCGACCTGTTCCAGCGTAATAGCCATTTAGCCTCCTATCAATCATCTGCCTGATTCTCATTGCGATGCGGGACCTCGTGATGTTCCCGGCAGCGCGCCTCGTAAGACTCGCTGCCTCCGACTAATAATGTGGGCTCATCATAAAAAGCAGGTCTGTCATCAATCATACGTTGCGTGCGCGATGCCGATTGTCCGCACACTACGCAGATGGCATGCAACTTGTCCACTTGCTCGGCATGTGCGAGGAGCAAAGGCATCGGTCCGAACGGTTCACCTCGGAAATCCTGGTCCAAGCCGGCCACAATCACGCGAACACCCCGTTGCGCAAGCCTATAACATACCTCGGTAATTTCGTGCTCAAAAAACTGCACCTCGTCGATGGCCACAACCGTAGTATCCGCATCCAAGCGGTCAAAGATTTCAGCGCAACCCTGCACCGCTGTAGCCTGAAACTCAGACCCGGAGTGTGATTTAATTTTGTCGTGTGCATGCCGCACGTCAAGTTTTGGCTTAAAAACCTGTACCTTCTGCCGTGCTATGCGCGCTCGACGGAGTCGGCGAACCATCTCCTCGGTTTTGCCACTAAACATTGATCCGGTGACCACTTCAAGAGATCCGGCACCACCATTCACGCTGGTTTCATACCTGTTACGTTTCATCTTCGTTGGGCGCGAGGGAATTATACAGTAATCCCGATGGATAACATCGGATATTTATCTTGCCTGCGCAAACAATGTGTAGTGCGTCGCATGCCTAAACTTTAGCCTGAATAAAAACTCGCGTCGTTAGCGTGATATCGGTGGTTAGTTGCGCAACATACAGATAAGACCCCCGGAAATTGTGCTCAAGGTTGGTGTACTCGAAACCGTTTGCACCAGCCTATAACAGCAATAATTTGGTGTACAATCTTGGCGGAGGTAACAAGTATATGGATGCGAAAGTCAGTCTGGCTTTCATCGGCGGTAGCGGTTTGTACCAAGTGCCTGGTCTAGAGGACGTTACCGAACTTGAGATAAATACCCCCTTTGGTGTTCCCAGTGACGTCATAGTTACAGGTGTGCTTCGCGGGCAGCGGGTGGGATTTCTGGCGCGTCATGGGCGTGGGCACCGCATCTCCCCATCGGAGATCAACTACCGTGCCAACATCTTTGCATTGAAATTGCTGGGCGTTAAGAGGATTGTATCTATAAGTGCGTGTGGATCTCTACGAGAGCAATACGCACCGGGTCACATTGTTATACCAGACCAACTTTACGACAACACTCGTGGGCGTAGTAATACCTTTATGGGGGAGGGTCTGGTGGGTCATGTGGGTGTTGCGGACCCTTTCTGCCCTGATCTATCACGGGCGTTGTCCAGGGCCCTACGCCAGACGGAGGCAACCGTGCATGAGGGCGGCGCTTTTATCACCATTGAAGGCCCACGTTTCAGCACTCGAGCTGAGAGTAACGTGTTTCGGAGCTGGGGAATGAGTATCATCGGTATGACTACCAGTCCTGAGGCGTTTCTTGCGCGCGAGGCCGAAATCTGTTATGCGGTAATGGGTCATGTCACCGATTACGATGTCTGGCATGAAGGCGAGACGCCTGTAACGGTTGAGATGGTTATCCGTACCCTTATGAAGAACACTGAAATAGCCCAGGAGGCTCTTGCTAATATAGCTGCGGTTCTGCCTGACGATCCTAAACAAGAGTGTGCATGTGATAAGGCTTTGTCCGATGCGATTATCACGCAGCCAGAGGCGGTGGCCGATGAAGTGAAAGAGCGGCTGCACCTGCTTGTCCACAAGTATTTGGAGTGATCGGCAAAGTTTCCGGAACACCTGAGGGACGACACTGGCATACTTGGCGTCGGGAGGTGCTACTCCTGATGGTTGCAGGAGTATTCGTGTCGGCCAGTGCTTGGGCTTTGGCTGTCACTCTCCCAACCCCATTTTCTGTAAGAACCGGAGTAAATCCGGATCCCCTGTTGCTATTGTGTATTGCGTTGTGGTTTGGTGCTGCAATCACGGGCTTTATTGGTCTGCAACATTTGGGGAATGGTCACGACGTGATTCTGTTTCCTTCTGTGATGATATTATGCGGCTGGGGTATAGTCACCATATGGCGTTTGCAAGGGGTTTACGCTCTTCGCCAAGCTTTTTGGGTCTGCATAGGAACGGGCGTGATGCTGGTGACGGTGCGCTGGTTTCACTGGATAATTGCCCTGCGCAAATATCCTTACGTTGCGCTGTTGTTTGGCGCGCTGTTAACATCGTTAACGTTAATCGTAGGTGTTAACCCGTCTGGGAGTGGGCCGCGCCTGTGGCTAGGTGTTGGCGGATTATCATTTTTTGGTTCTGGAATTTACCTACAGCCGTCCGAATTACTCAAACCACTACTGGTAATCTTTCTAGCCGCGTATCTTTCACGTCACGGATCTCTGTTGCAATACGGGTTCAATAATCTTTCATCGCGATTACCTATGGCATTCCTCGCGCCCATGGTGGTTATGTGGAGCCTGAGTTTGTTCATGGTAATAGTACAAAGAGATATGGGCGCTGGATG
>CAUZCX010000106.1:0-5064 GCA_963578565.1 Anaerolineae bacterium | reverse complement strand
CTCTATCAGGCTGAGACCTCGCAAGCGCTTGGTTTTGGTTTTCGCTGCGGATTTCTGGGCTTGTTCCATATGGAGATCGTGCAAGAGCGCTTGGAGCGTGAATATGAGCTTGACATCATCGCCACCGCTCCCTCGGTTGAATACGAGGTTAAACTGAATGACGGTCAGGTGCTACGGATTGAATCTCCATCCGACCTCCCGGAGGCTGGAGAGATTGCTGAAATTCGCGAACCTTGGTTGCGTATTCAGGTGTACTCTCCGGAAACATATTATGGCACAATCATGGAGTTAGTCACTTCGCGCCGGGGAGTGCCCGTGGAGCAACACTACTCTCCCGGAGGCCGTGTGGTACTTTCGTTCAAGATACCACTTGCGGAATTAATTGTGGATTTCCACGATCGGCTCAAGTCGCGCACGCGTGGATATGCATCGCTGGATTATCAATTCGACAGCTACCAGGTAGAGGATCTTGTGCGTTTGCAAGTACTTGTCAATCTGCATCCTGTGGATGCACTGGCGACAATCGTGCATAGAGACTCCGCATATCAGAAAGGGCAGAAGTTGATTACCAAACTAAAGGACCTAATACCGCGGCAGTTGTTTCCAGTGGCTATTCAAGCGGCGGCGGGCGGTAGGGTGATTTCGCGCGCGAACGTAAAGGCGCTTCGAAAAGATGTCTTGGCGAAGTGTTATGGTGGCGACGTGACTCGAAAAAAGAAGTTGCTGGCGCAGCAGAAAAAGGGACGCAAGCGCCTGAAGATGGTGGGAAATGTGGAAATCCCGCAGCAGGCATTCATGGCGGTGTTGAAACTCGGAGAATAGGGATGAAGCGGAAGGCTGTGATTATCGGAGCGGGACCGGCGGGCTTAACGGCCGGTTGGGAGCTTGTCCGCCGTGGAGTGCCAGTTGAGGTTGTGGAAAAACACTCACTTGTCGGAGGTATCGCGCGTACTGAGCGCTACAAGGATTACTATTTCGACATCGGTGGGCATCGATTTTTCACCAGGGTGCCTGAGGTCAAGAAACTCTGGCAGGAGTGGATGGGTTCTGAGTTGCTTTTGCGCCCCCGTCTTTCTCGTATTTTCTATAATGGCAAGTACTTTAATTACCCTCTACGCGCTGTCAACGCACTTGTCGGTCTGGGGATGTGGGAGAGCATCCGTATCATTTTCAGTTACCTGCGGGCGCAGTTGAGGCCGTATCGTGAAGAGAAGACATTCGAGCAGTGGGTGTCAAATCGCTTTGGGAGACGATTGTACGAAGTATTTTTCAAGACTTACACAGAGAAAGTGTGGGGTATACCGTGCAGCGAAATTCGGGCGGAATGGGCTGCACAGCGCATCAAGGGCCTGACGCTGCCGGCTGCGGTGCGCAACGCACTTTTTCCGCCACGGGGAGAGGTGATTAAAACGCTCATTGACGAATTTCATTATCCTGAGCGTGGTCCGGGTATGATGTGGGAACGGGTGGCGCATTTACTGGAGATGCGTGATAGCGCGGTGCATCTGCAGAGTGAAGCAGTTAAGGTATTGCGGGAGGGAGTACGGGTGACCGGGGTGGTGGTGCGCCATCGGGGTACCACGATGACTTTGACAGGCACCGACGTGTTTTCCACCATGCCGCTCTCGGAATTGATTCCGATCTTCGAGCCTGCTCCTCCAGATGCAGTGTTGGCTGCTGCACGCGGCCTGCGCTATCGCGATTTTCTTACGGTGGTGTTGATTCTTGATGAACCAAATCTTTTTTCTGACAACTGGATTTATGTACATAGTCCCGATGTGCGTGTGGGACGTATTCAGAACTTCAAGAACTGGAGTCCTGCAATGGTTCCGGATAAGGCCAAAACCAGCCTCGGCCTGGAGTTTTTCTGCGATGAGGGTGACAGCCTGTGGGAAATGACAGACGAGGCGCTGGTGGTGCTGGGGACGCGGGAATTGCGTCAGATTGGGATTGCACCAGATGCCGAAGTCCTTGATGGTATGGTAGTGCGCCAACGCAAAGCGTATCCTATTTATGACGCCCATTATGGCGAGCTGCTGTCTGTGGTGAAAAATTGGCTGGTTGGGCTTGAGAATTTTCATACACTGGGACGCAACGGATTGCACAAATACAACAACCAAGATCATTCGATGCTGACGGCAATTTTGGCTGTCCGGAATGCGCTGCTGGGTGAAGAGCATGACGTGTGGGAAGTGAACACCGAGCGCTCGTATCACGAGGAGGTACGTGTTTCCTCCGGAGAGGCGGGACCGGTGGACATTCTCGACGCGTGATGAGTACTGTCACGGCGGCTGATACTGCAATCAAGCTTGGCAGAAGACCCTTATCTCCGGTCTTGTTGCTAGTGCTGCTGATTGGAGGATTGCTGCGTTTCACGCATCTAGATTGGGACGGTATGCACCATACTCATCCCGATGAACGCTACATCAACTGGGTAGAGACAACGATAGAGTGGAGTGGTGGTCCCGCAACGTGGATGCGGGCGGAGCGCTCGTCTCTCAATCCGTTTTACTGGCCGGAGACGAGAGGCACTATGGGAATCCAGCTGCCATTGGGGGAGCCCCGCCGGTTCGCATATGGACATTTCCCTCTATACCTTACGGTACTGTTGGCAAAAGGGCTGGCGGCGGCGGGCACCATGCTGCCTAAACTCAGTAGTTTCCACGGAATTGGCGACCTTCTAAATGTGAACGGTAGAATTGAATATGATCATCTGACATTGGTGGGCCGCGCGCTCGCGGCTGCGGCTGACACGATCACCATATTGTTTGTGTACCTTCTCGGATCTCGGATGGGTGGAGTGACGGCTGGTCTGCTAGCAGCGATCTTTGCGGCGCTGGCGGCGCAGCACATCCAACAGGCACACTTCGGAACCTTTGATGCGGTGCTCACCACGTGCGTTACCGCCAGCGTGTGGAGTCTTGCCCGTTATGTGGCAAAGGCTAATCGACGTAACATCCTTATCGCCGGTATCCTGATCGGACTAGCTGTGGGCTCAAAGTTTTCGGCGGTCATGTTGTTGTTGCCGGCGGCGACTGCTGTTGTCTGGTCCTGCATGGGACGTTGGCGCGGACGAGCTACTGTCCGGCAGGTTGTTGGTCATGGCCTGGCATTGGTGTGCGTTGCTTTTCTGGTATTTGGACTCACCAACCCTTTTGCTCTTCTGGAATGGCGTGCCTTTTTTGAGGACATCGCTCGTCAGGGCGCGATGGTGCGTGGTCTGGTTGACTGGCCTTTCGTTGCGCAGTACCGCGGGACGGTGCCCTATGTCTATCAGATCGCGCAGCAGGGACGCTGGCTTCTGGGATGGCCGCTGACTCTGGCCTCGTACGGCGGGTCTATGTGGTGTCTGTGTGTATGGCTGAGGCATCTGCGCGGGCGGGACCATGGCGTGCAAACCGGTCAATATGCGGTGTTGTTTGCGTGGGCGCTGCCCTATTTCGTTGTCACCGGGGCGTTCGTGGTGAAGTTTCCGCGCTACATGTTGCCGGTACTGCCGATGCTATTTGTCTTTGCTGGTGTATCTATGGGTGCTGTGCTGCAGCGCTGGCACAGGGCCGGGAAGGTGCTCGCCACGTTGGTGGTGGTTCCGACAGCAGCGCACGCGCTGGCGTTTGTTCAGCTTTATGCCATGCCGCATCCATGGGAAATCGCTTCTGACACTGTCTATGCCAATGTTCCTGAGAATGCACGTATTCTGATTGAAAAATGGGACCATCCGCTGCCACTTGATCGTACAAGTGATGGTGGTCTAGGGAATCGGAAAAGGTATGACTTGGAAGTGTTTGATCCGGTTGCACGTCCGGACGACGAGCGCAAACTAAATGATGTTCTGGCGGCGGTCTCCGCGAGTGATTATATCGTTATCGCAAGCAATCGAAATTACGGCCCTGTGGGTATGCTGACGGCTACCTATCCGCTTACCAGCCTGTACTATCGGGCGCTCTTTAATGGCGATCTGGGTTATGAGCTTGTTGCAGCGGTGACCCGTTTCCCCAAACTAGGAGGTACCGCGATGCGGTCAGATCCTTTCTTGCAGGCGGATATGCCGTGGCCACGCGGTCTTGAACCTATCAAGCCAGGTGACTTTCGCCCGGGTTTTGCCGACGAGAGCTTCACGGTGTATGACCACCCTCTGGTAATGGTGTACCGTAATACTGGTGGGCTAAGCGCCGCGGAGTTGCGGCGTCAGCTGCTGCCACAATAGTGTCTAATTGGATGGATGGTTACAGAACTTAATTAAGCTCAGCTCACATCTGGCCAACCGGCGTTGCTGCCTTCTAGCAAGAAGCGCAGCAGAATAGAATTGGTCAATTGCTCTACAGGCGCTCGGTCGTCGCTGAATACCGTGCCTGTTGTATGTGTGGGTCTGAGACTGTCAACACCCCTGCGCAGCGCGATGCGCAGAAATGGGTGCGCGTCACTCGGAAGATTTTCTAGGTTGATTACTAGGTTCATAAACGTGGTGGGTTGCATGGTGGCAACCAGAATGGTGTTGAATGTGTCTGGTACGTCCATGATATGTACGCTGGGGAACACTGTCAGCATGGTGCTGGTGAGTGCCTCAACCAGTCGGCGATCGGACGGAGTGCGGCCGACGTTGATTGCCAACACGCCCTGATCGCGCAAATGGGCGTGCGCCTCGCCGAAAAACTCCCGCGTAGTCAGGTGCCAGGGGATGTAAGGCAGGCGATAGGCGTCCACTGCAATCACAGAAAAATGCTCGGGTAGGTTTGCTAACGCCAGGCGTCCATCCGCTTCAATTACGCGCAAGTTAGGTTGCTGCATTCCAAAAAAACGCCGACCGACAGCGATAATTTCTCCGTCGATTTCGATACCGGTGATAGGAATGTCCCCGAACACGTCACTGTACTGGCGCGATATTGTTCCCGCTGCCAGACCGATGATCGCCACGTTTTCAACATGACTTGGTGCTACCGGGGGCTTATTGAAAAAGGCGGCGGTTAGGTAATAATCCCAGGTTCCTCCGCTATCTATTCTTTCGGGGTGGTATACCGAGTGCACGCCCTGTCCCTCGTTCAGCAGCAGATATCGAGTGTTGTT
>CAUZCX010000105.1:0-5069 GCA_963578565.1 Anaerolineae bacterium | reverse complement strand
CCGACGAGCGGCCTCGAGAAACTGGACGAGACGGTGAAACCGCTGCTCCCATACGCCGATTCGCTTATGCTCACCCGTGGTGCATTGCGTTATTGCGTGACCGCTGAGACAGATGTACCCATTATTCTGCGTGTCTCAGGCGGCACCAGTATTCTGAACAAGCAGATGTTGCACGAGGGTATTACGGTTTCGATGGAGGAGGCTATCCGGTTGAACGTATCGGCGGTGGCATTCTCTATCATGGTGGGTGCGGAGTACGAGCGCGACACACTGCTGGCTTTCACGCAGGTTGTGGACAAGGCCGAGTGCTACGGCATTCCGACGCTAGCTGTCACCGCTGTGGGTAAAGACATGGTGCGTGATGCAAAATACCTGGCCCTAGCCTCGCGTATCGCCGCCGAGTTGGGCGCGCGCATCGTAAAAACATACTTCTGCGAGGATTTTGAAAAGGTGGTACAGTCGTGTCCGGTTCCAGTGGTGATTGCTGGAGGAAAAAAGATACCGGAAAAAGACGCGCTGCAGATGGCTCACAAAGCAGTGCAGACCGGAGCGGCTGGCGTGGATATGGGTCGCAATATCTTCCAGGCTGATGATCCGGTGGCGATGGTGCAGGCGGTGCGCGCTATCGTGCAAGAGGACGCCACTGCGACTGAAGCCTTTGAGATTTACAATGAATTAAAGTGAAAAGCGGCACTATGCGAGTCGCGGTATATTTCCGCAACGATGATTTGCGCCTGGAGGCAATGCCAACGCCGACCATCGGTCCGGGTGAGGTGCTGGTTAAGGTGGAGGCCAGCGGTATTTGTGGCTCAGACGTGATGGAATGGTACCGCTGCAAGACAGCGCCGCGGGTGCTTGGCCACGAGGTTACCGGAGAAATCGCCGCGCTGGGGAATGGCGTTGCGGGATTTCATTTGGGGGAGCGGGTGGTTTTCACGCATCATGTTCCGTGCAATGACTGTCACCACTGTCTGCGCGGCAATTACACCCTTTGTGAGACTTTGCACTCGACCTCCTTTGACCCCGGCGGTTTCGCGGAATATGTGCGTGTACCTAAGATCAATGTTGACAAAGGTGGTGTCATCTTCCTACCAGAAGAGATATCCTTTGAAGTGGGTACATTTGTCGAACCGCTGGGATGCGCCCTGCGCGGACAACGCAGAATCGGGTTGCAGCCCGGGGACAGCGTGCTGGTTCTGGGGAGTGGGCTGGCGGGACTGCTGAACATTAAGCTGGCACGCGCACTGGGCGCCGGTCGTATTGCGGCCACTGATGTGCAGCCCTTTCGGCTGCAGGCGGCACTTGATTCAGGTGCCCAAGCTGCTATCGATGCCAGATCAGATAGCGTGGTGGAACGGGCTTTAGCCGCAAACGATGGGCATGGGTTCGAGCATGTCATTGTATGCACGGCTGCTTCAGGTACCTTCCCTCAGGCGCTCAGAGGCGTTATCTCGGGTGGAAATGTGCTTCTGTATGCATTCAGCAGACCTAGTACTGAGATCCCTCTAGACCTGCACGAGTACTTTCGCAAAGCCATCACACTACGTTCAACTTACGGTGCAAGTCCGCTCGATTTGAAACAGGCGGTGAATATGCTACGTTTTGGAACGGTGGAGGTGGAGGATCTTATCACTCACCGACTGTCACTGGCTGAGACCGGACTGGGATTCAGTCTGGTGGCTGGCGGGTCAGAATCGCTCAAAGTTATCATCGAGCCAGGTCGTTGAGCCCGAGCAGCAAGCTTTTGGATTTGTATTCCAACCCGCGTATATTTTTCGGGTGTAATTTTATCGGATAGTGCTCGACTGTAGTTAGACTGGAATGGGTACTGACAGAGTGTGACTTGATATTTTTTGGGGAAGAGTGATGTAGTGATTGGTAATAGAGAAGCATGAGTGTGGCCTTGATTGTCTGCGGTGCACTGGCGCGTGAAGTGCTTGCGCTGCGGGATAAACATGGTTGGGATGCAGATGTGCTTGGCGTTGCGGCGTTGCTTCACAACCAACCCGACCGGATACCAGCAGCTGTACGTGGCCAGATAAGGGCTGCGCGGGCGAAGCATAGCCATGTGTTTGTGGTTTATGGTGACTGCGGTACTGGCGGTATGCTGGACCAGATGCTTGCTGCGGAGGGTGTGGAGCGTGTGCCTGGTCCACACTGTTATGAAATGTATGCGGGCCACAGCTTCGATTCTATTATGGCCTCTGAGCCAGGAACTTTCTTTCTCACTGACTATATGGTGGAATCGTTCGACCATCTGGTGCTGCAGGGGTTAGCGCGCATAATTTTTCCGCTTCAGCCGGCTGGCGCAGAACAACCCTGAGTTTTACTGGCGCACTGTTGGGTTCTACGCGGTCATTATTCGTCAGGTATTTTGTCGCAGGCACTTCCACATTTGACGTCTCTACAGTAGAGTGTCAGTATAAATTCTGCCGCACCTTAATAAAATCAGTTTTGGATACAGGTGATCTCGTAGCCGAAGCATATTGAATGTGCGAACAATAGTATAGGATCGGCTCCGCGCGTGGGAACAAGTGTAATTCCAGCCAACCGGAGACCTGCTATGATTTTGTACGAGTGCTCACTTTCACATGCGGCGGTGCGATGTGCGTTGCCTGCGACCATGAAATTGCAATTCCACTTATCTGAGAGTCGTGTTTCACTGGTAAGGACAAGCCGTATGCGCGCGGTTCGGCATGCTGGTATGTTGTAGTGAGCATAACACTGTTTGTGCTGCAAAGTGTTGGTATCTCGCTTTCGGGCGTAATGGCGCCGGGCGCTCGCAAGAAGTTGGTTGGGAGGATGCGTCGACGCACTCCCCATTTCTTACGGGCGTATTGCTGTCGGCTTTGCACTTTTTGGAGTTTTGCACTGGTTGTGCGATCCGGGCTGGTTGTCCTTTCTGTCTGCGCTTGCCTTCAAGGGTAGCAAGTTTTTTGGCCACGCATTTCAGCGCTGGGTTTTCCTTTTTAGCGGAGTTTTTATGCTGGTAATGGGCGCTCGATTTCTTTACGACGCTGCTTATGGAATATTGCTTTGATTTAGAACTGTGTCAGAGCGCGGCCAGCGCAGTGTGCATACGCTGCAGGGCTTCGGCGAGCGTAGAGCGCGGGCAGGCAAGATTCAGGCGCACGAAACCCTTGCCACCGGGACCAAACATTTCGCCGTCGTTCAAAGCAACCTTCGCTTTCTGCAGGAAAAACTCATGTGGGTTCCCGGGGATCGCGCTCGCGCTGCAGTCCAACCACATCAGATAGGTCGCTTCCGGGCGGGTGGTGCGGATAGCGGGTATGTTTTCGCGCAAATACTCAATCACATAATCACGGTTGGCTGCAAGGTAAGGCAGCAATTCGCTGAGCCATTGCGCCCCATGCTGATAGGCTGCCAGCGCCCCAGCTAACCCCATCACGTTGATGCCCGGAATGATACCAGCCGTGGCCTTGCGGACCTGTTCCAGCAGCGTCGGGTTCTGAATTATGGCATACCCGCAACATAGTCCGGCCAGGTTGAAGGTTTTGCTGGGAGCCATCAGAGTTATGCAGCGCGATGCGATTTTGGGTGAGAGTGTGGCGGTAGGCACATGGCACTTACTGTCTAGCAGCAGCTCGCAATGGATTTCGTCTGAGCAGATGACCAGGTCGTTACGCTCGCAAATGGCGGCCATGCGTTCCAAATTCTCTGTTGAGTGCATATGACCGACTGGGTTATGTGGGTTGCATAGCAGGAACAAATTTGTGCGTGCAGTTATCGCGCCCTCGAACACGTCGAAATCAATCTCATAGCCGATGCAGTCTTTTCTATCGTTGCGCTTCAACGCCGCGTGGTTGATATCGCGTCCCTGGTTTTTGATCGCGGTCAGGAACGGGTAGTAGATAGGCGGTTGTACCAGCACGCCGTCGCCGCGCTTTCCAAATGCGCGACACAAGGCGTTCAGTGCACTTGTAAGGCCAGGGAAAAACATTATCTGCTTCGGCAGCACTTTCCACCCGTACAGTCGCTCGGTGCGCTGACAGATTTCGTCGAGAAGAATTGGAAGCTCGCTCAGGGCGTAACCGAAGATGCCATGATTTACGCGCGCATTCAGCGCCTTTTGAGTCGGTTCAGGGACGGCAAAATCCATGTCCGCCACCCAGAGCGGAAGCACGTCCGCGTCATAAAATCCCCATTTGGCGCTCCCGCTTCCGCGCCGCTCGATTATGCGGTCGAAATTTGCGCTCATTGATTCGGTGAGTGCGCGGCTATAACTTTCAGGGCCCAAACTGTAACGCTGCCATCTCCAGAGGACGCGACACCTGCTATCGGGATGTTGTCTCGGTAGGACATAGTTAAATGGGTTATTGTAGAGTTTACATTGTAGTCGTTAAATGCCCGTTGCGCTAACATGGATCCTGCGAAATTGTAGACTTCCCTCACTCGCCCGACAACATAAAAAAGGGGATCTTCATCCAACTCAGGCTAATCAACAGTTTAGCCCGTTCCAGTAGCTCCGCGTGTATTGTAGAGCCGCCTCCGTGATACTCATACGGGAATGACCCAATGACTTACTCGTTCTGCAGATGCCGTCTAGATGATTAATCTCAATCATGATCCCTGTCGGCGTATTGCCAATCCTCCGAGGGGATAATGATAGGTTCAGAGAAAGGCACAGTGGGAGTGTTATTGTGATCATCACGTGAGAATGTAGTGCCATCCGGCGTCGGGCAGAGCGACACAATCTGTGATCTGATATCCGTGCTGGAAAGCGGTCGTAAGTACTGAACGCAGGTAGTAGCGCCACTTTGACAGGCGCGTGATTTTTTCCGTGCGGGGGGTGTCTGCGGTATCCGGAAGCGGCACCGCCAGTGGGGCGGTTTCTTTCAAATCGGCCAGACCAGTTCGGTCAGGCACCCCCATTTCAGGAACGGGAAGGATGCGCAATTCGTCAAGCCGCCATGCGTGGTCGGGTTGCTCCGGGGAGATAGCATCCAGTACGCGCGGGCTGCGCAGCCACCAATCTACCTGTAACCGGTCGGTAGGCAGGCCGATGTTGAGTGCATCGTCCAGTTCACCGTAGGCATTGATCAGATAGG
>CAUZCX010000104.1:0-5139 GCA_963578565.1 Anaerolineae bacterium | reverse complement strand
GCCCAGCAAGCCATCACCCAGAAAACGAAAATGAGGGATGAAGCCCTCGAGCATATCCCCGAAGTTGACTAGAAAATAATATGTGAAACCCCAGGCGACAAAAGCGTGTATCAGGCTGGTACCCAAACGCGCGCGCAGTACCGTTCGCTGAGAGAGGAACACCACCAGTGCGTGCCATATTCGCTGCGGCAAAGCGTCCAGCACCAGATCCGGTTTGCCGCGGCGCACTATCTCAAATACCAGGCGGAAGTTGCGATAACTGAGCGCCAATGAAAACAGCACGGTTGTGGCAAAAAGCAGTTTTTCTGTCAGGGTAAGCATCAATCAGCCTCTCATGCGTACCGATAAAGATTATTGCGCGCCAAGTTCTTCTTCCACCATTGCTATAAAGACCTCTAGTGGCTGCGCACCTACCATCGGCCGGCCATTGATAAAGAAGGTCGGCGTGCCGGTGACTCCCAGCTCACGGGCTGCATTGAAATCACCAGTGACTTCATCAACAAACCGCCCAGAAGCGATGCACTGGTCAAACGCGGCCTGATCCAAGCCTATCTCAGCTGCCAGCTCTAGATAGAGTGCATTACCCAACCGTGATTGATTCTGAAAAATGCCATTATGAAACTCCCAGAATTTGCCCTGCGCAAAGGCACACTGTGCCGCTTCGGCGGCCGGACGCGCGTTGGGGTGAATGTTAACTAGCGGAAAATCCCGATAAACGAAACGAACATGCTCTGGAAAGATCTCCAGAAGCGGAACAAGAGTATCTCGGTAGAAATGAGCACAATATGGGCACTCAAAATCACTGAATTCGATGATGGTGACGGGCGCATTCTCCGGGCCATGATAGGGGTCATCGTCTGGACTCACCAAGACGCGCTGCGGTTTTTCCGGAGCAATCTGTGTCACGGCCTCCACCGCGTCTCTCTCCCCCACCGCCTCCGGGCCTTCCTCCAGAGCAGAAGCTGACCGCGCCCCCCAGAGCATATATCCGGACGCCAGCCCACACACGAACATGAGCGGCGCGAGCGCCATATAGAAATGACTACGCTTGAAGGTAATCGTTTCAGAAGACGTGGCTAGCGGCTGCGCGTTGGACGCTGCTTGCTCGGTGGGATCGTTCATAGCCTGCTATGTGCTCCGGCGCGCAATTGTCGCACGGACTATCGCAATGAGCAAGTTGACAGTCACCCGCAGTCAATCTGCGCCACCGCGAAAGGCCAGCAGGCGCAGCCCGTTCAAGGACACCAGCACCGTACCGCCCTCGTGCCCGAGCACGCTTAGGGGAAGCGGCAGATCTACCGCCAGTATTCCGACAATAAGCACACCTATCATAGCGAGCGCAAAACTGATGTTGGCAATAAGCGTCTTGCGGGTCTTGCGGCTAAGTGCTATCAGGTAAGGGATATTCTGCAAGTCATCGGACATCAAAACCACATCAGCGGTCTCAAGCGCCACATCAGTGCCGGCCGCACCCATGGCGATGCCGATGGAGGCCGAGGCCAACGCAGGCGCATCGTTGACGCCATCTCCCACCATTGCCACTGTACCGAACTTCTGTCGGAGTACCTTTAGCGCACGCACTTTGTCCTCCGGCAGCATCTCAGCGAAATACTCGTCCACGCCAGCCTGTTCCGCAATAGCATGTGCAACGCGACGATTATCGCCGGTGAGCATAACCACCCGCTCCACTCCTTGAGATTTCAGACGCCGAACAACCTCGCCTGCATCTTCGCGAAGAACATCCGCTACGCCTATTACCCCCAACACGCGTATCTCTTCACCCCCGGGCAGCACGCGTGCCACGGTAACTGCGGTTTTACCTTCTTCCTGCAGACGAGTCGCCTCTCGACCAGCCCATTCAAGGCCTGCTCCCGAGAAACACTCAAAGTAGCGCAAATTCCCAAGACGGATTTCATCAGCGCCAACGCGCGCTCGCACCCCACGCCCAACTTCGGCGTGAAAATCAGTGGCGGCGTAAATGGCCGCCTGCTGCTCGTTAGCTGCGCGCACGATAGCTTCTGCCAGCGGGTGTTCAGAGCGAGTCTCTGCGGAGGCGGCAATGGCTAGCAATTCGCGCTCGCTGATGGCATCTTGACCATCAGCCGGGATTACAACCACGTCGGTGGCCTGCGGCCGTCCGTATGTGAGTGTGCCTGTTTTATCAAATGCCACTACACGAATATCGGCCGCCTTTTCAATGTACGCGCCGCCCTTGAAGAGTATGCCCCGGCGTGCGCCGTTCCCAATAGCCGACAGCACCGCCGCCGGTGTGCTGATTACCAGAGCGCAGGGCGAGGCCGCTACCATAAGGGTCATGGCGCGGTAGAAAGCCGGCTGAAATGCCTCTCCCATCACCAGGATAGGTACGACGATAGCCAGAAGCGTGAAGCCTACCACGCCCGCGGCGTAATACTGTTCCGCTCGATCGATAAAGCGCTGCGTTGGCGCTTTCTCGCTCTGAGCTTCCTCCACAAGTTTAATCAATCGTGCGATGGTCGAATCGCGCGCCAGACGAACAACGTTTACCTCTAGGCTGCCATTCTGGTTGATAGTACCGGCAAAAACCGGGTCGCCCGGCATTTTAGCCACCGGCAAGGATTCGCCTGTCAGCGAGGCCTGGTCAACACTGCTCTTACCCTCAAGCACCTCACCGTCCAGAGGAATGCGGTCTCCCGGACGTACCAAGATGCAATCCCCGATGACAATCTGCTCAATTGGGAGCACAATGGTTTCACCACCGCGGCGCACTACGGCACGATCCGGTCGCAGTTGCATCAAGGCGCGGATAGCATTACGTGTGCGATCCATCGCGTAAGCCTGCAACACGTTGGAAAAAGAGAAAAGAAAGAGCAGCATTGCGCCCTCAAAAGGCGCGCCCACTACGGCGGCACCGGCGGCTGCCAGCACCATGAGCAAATCGATGTCGATTGCCCAATGGCGTAGGGACTGTATGCCCGCTCGCAACCCGAGCGCGCTCCCAGAGACATAGGCCACAGCGTATAGCCCAGTTGCGAACGACCCAGAGGCAGCAAAGCGCGCCAGGATCATGCTGACAAGCGTCATAGCAGTTAGTGCGATTGGCAGGCGGCCCTGACTGAACCACTTGAGTGACCAGGACAGCGCCACCTTTCGACCGGCACCGACGGATGGACGCTGCTGGCGGGAAATCCAAGAGGGCTCCGCCGGCGCCCCGATCCGGCGCCCCTGCTGCAGCAACTGCTCCGGCGTGGTTCGCGCATGGTCGTAGGTAATGCTCATAGCTCCACCGAGATAGCTTGCTGTGACACGGCGCACTCCTGCCAGACGGCCAACCTCCAGCTCCAACGCAGTGGCACACGCTTCACAGGCCCGGCCACCGTGCGTCCCCAAGCGCATGGTGCAGGTCTCAAAGCGCTGCTGTACGTTCTCCGCCAGACGCTCCGCGACCCGCTCTACCACCGGGGTAGTGATTACTTCCGGGTCATAATCTATGGAAAATGAAGCGCGGTTCGGGTGCAGCTGCACATTGACGATTCCCTTTCGCTCAGCGACGTGGGCGTTGATTGCACGCGCGCATATGGCTTCCTCGTTCTGGCCTTCCGGCGCAGGTGGTGGGGATTCTGGTTGCTCTGCCATGCTCATACTTCCCCGCGGCGGGTGGGCGGCTCAGAACATTGCGGGCAGGTACCGATATATGCGAGCCGTGCACCTTGTAGGCGATAGCCTGACTCTTCCGTCACGGCATCCGCCACCGCGCCAATAGGCGCTCCGAAGAAATCACGCACCTGATGGCATCACGTACAAATCAGGTTTATATGAGGGGTTAAATCAGCGTCGTAGTGCGCACAACCATCTCCCGCGTCCCCCAGCTCATGAGCAAGCCCGTGCGCCACAAGCACGCGCAAAGTATTGTAAACCGTGGCCTGGATGAGAGAGGGAAATTCAGGAGATAGTTGCTCGTAAAGTGCCTTAGCGGTGGGGTGCGCATCTGTGCCGGTAAGAGCACCATAAATCGCGAGGCGCCACGGCGTGACTCGCACCCCGGACTCGCGCAAGCACCGAACCAACACATAATCCGGGCGAGTTGCGACAAACATAGAACAGTTCCAGGTTTAGAATGAGTATCAATTATAGCGCGGGACACTGACAGAAGCAAGGCAAGGTGTTGAGCCCGCTCTTATGATAAACTGCGCTCTGTGCAAGAGCGCCGCCGATGAGAGTAACCACCCACACTATCGACCTGGTCACGCAGGGCCACGCCGATGCCCAGGACATTACCGAACGGGTAACGCAGCTGGTGCGCGCCTCCGGACGGAAAAACGGAATAGTGACGGTTTTTTGCCCCTCATCCACATCAGGGCTCACGACGATTGAATTCGAGGACGGATGCCTACAGGACCTTCGGCGGTTATTCGATGAAATTGCCGACCCGACGCGGGATTACGCCCACAACGCCCGCTGGGGCGATGGCAATGGCCACGCCCACGCGCGTGCTGCCCTGCTCGGTTCCTCTCTCACCGTACCCTTTGTGTCGGGGAAACTAACGCTGGGAATCTGGCAACAGATAATATTTGTGGATTTCGACAATCGCCCGCGTCAGCGTGAGCTGGTGGTACAGATGATAGGGGAATGAACTCCTCAGGCTTATAGTACCTAGCCAACCATGCCGAAAAGCCGCCAAAACTGCGCCACCAATAATGTGGCCGCCAGCCCCATGGCCACCGGTAGAAGGGTCGAGACAAAGGTCCACTTAGCGCTGTGGGTTTCTTTGTAGATTGTGTGAATTGTTGTACTACAAGGATTGTGGATCAGGCTGAATAGCATCAGATTTACCGCGGTCAGCAGCATCCATCCACCGGCGTTGAACACAGCTAGCGTGCCGCCGAGCGAATCCAGTTCGAATATCACCCCTTCACGCCCGCCAATGGAAGTCACCCGCGCCGATAGTACAGTCAGCATCAGGATAGTGGGAATGATAATTTCGTTCGCCGGAATCGCTAAGATATACGCTAGCAAGATTACCCCATTTAACCCAATAAACAAGCCGAACGGATTCAGGCCATTAATAAGATGTTCCGCCAGACTCAGATCGCCTATGAACCAATTAGAACTGAGCCAGATGAGCGCACCAGCGGGTGCCGCCCACAAGATCGCTCGCCA
>CAUZCX010000103.1:0-5178 GCA_963578565.1 Anaerolineae bacterium | reverse complement strand
TCCCTCTGGCACCAGACTGAGATTGAAAGCGGGCAGAACTACAGCGGCTACGACAACCGCATGATGAGCGAGCTGCTGGAGCAAGCCCGTACCACCCCATCGAACGCGGCTCGGGCAAAGTTATACCGGTCATTTCAGGCTCGTTTCATGGACGAAACCCCAGCGCTATTGCTCTACCATCCGGTTTATTCTTACGTCGTCAGTCGCTCGGTGAACGGCGTGCAAATTGGCCCGTTGCTGCAGCCAGCAGATCGTTTCAACACAATAGCCGATTGGTACATCGTCATCAGGCGGGTGGTGGGTGCTGAAAGGTAGGAGTCGGTTAGTTTGCTGCGTAAAGGTGACGGTAGACTGCATAGTGCTCTGCGATACGGCGCACGTAATCTTGCGGTTGCTCCAGTCGGATGATTTCGACCAGTAAGTCGTAATCGCCTCCAGAAAGTCGCTGCCAGATTGAAGTGTTGCCTGGTCCAGCATTGTAGGACGTCAACGCCGCGTACAGGTTACCATCGAAAATGTCGCGTTGTTCAGCGAGGTAGAAAACTCCAAAAGCAATATTCACGTACGGGCGATAAAGGTCCGCACTGCGATAACCCGGCCAGCGCAACTGCCGGGCGATGTAATCCCCCGTAGGTGGGATTACTTGCATCAGACCCTGAGCGTAAGCCGATGAAGTCACTTGCCCCTGAAACAGGCTCTCTTGACGAATGAGTGCATAAATGAGCAACGGGTCAAGGTCATATTCGGCGGAGGCCGGGTCTATCAAGTCGAGGTAGTGCGGCCCATAGCGTAGGTGCGTGATGAATTCGGGCGCGTTAAACGGATTGGTCAGTCCTAACGCATCCATACAGTGGCGTCCAGCCCAGATGGCGCCGTAGTAGTATCCCAGATCCTCGAAAGCCAGAGCGATTTGATATGATGCCAGCGCATCCCCTTGGTAAGCATTGCGCAGGCTATCGAGCTCGTCGCGGGCATCTTCGAAAAGGCCAAGACGCCAGAGAGTGCTGCCTTGCTTCCAGCGGGAATCTGCCGACATCTGTGGAGGCAATCTTCCTAGGCCATGTTCGGGTAAGCCGAGGCGATTGGCCATCCAGGCCTCGGCCTCACGTTGCGCGGCTGGGGAACTGGAGGAAGCAAAATCAATTTGAGGCTGTATGCTGTAAGGCAGCTGGCCGGACGCCAGTTCACGGGCGCGCAAGCCGTAATAGCCATGAGGGTCGGTTACGCCGGCGGCCTCCCACGCCTCGGCGGCGAGGTTATGATCCCCGTTTTCTACGTGTGCTTTTCCGGTCCAGAGAAGTCCTGCCGTTATTTCGTTGATGTCAGCGTTCGTGAGGCTGCTGGATTGCGCGAAGCGGGAGATAGAATTGGTGTATTCTCCCCGTCTGTATAGGCTGATTCCGGAGAGAAAAGCAGCTCTTGGAGCCAGATGTGAGCTGGGGTACTCATCGGCGACGCGGCCCCACAGAGTTGCCGCAAGCTGCAAATTACTGCTGCGTTCCGCCACGCGGCCGGAATAAAAGAGAGCCTGTGGGGCGCTACTGTGGCCCGGGGCTTTTTTGATCACGTTTAGCAAGGTGTCGATCGCGGCCGAGTAGTCTTCTCCCCACCCCCACTGCGTATAGGCGAGTTCAAGGGCAGCCTCTACCCAGAGCGAGTCTCCGGCATGGGTCTGAACTATTTCGAGGAAATGTGTTTTGGCGGCGGGTATGTTCTCTAACGCTCGGTAAGACAATGCCATGTAATAATGCACACGGGCATCATGATTGGCATGGGTTCTTAGGTATCTTTGGAAAGCTAGCACGGCGGGTGAGTATTGATCAGCGTAATAGTCAACTAACCCACGTTGAAATTCGTCCACTGTTGTACCGTAACCGAGGAGCTCGACCAACGATAGATATGCGTAATATGAATCCGGGTAATTGTTTACCGCGTGTGCGAAGTAGTTTGAGGCGGCGGCGTAGTCGCCACCGGCGGCGCGGGCTTGCGCGCGTTCATAATCCATGCGCGCTCGCGTGGCTGCGTATTGCGTGTTGTGGTCTACTAAATCGAAGAGAGAGATGGCACTATCGATGTCACCGGCGGCTTGGAGAGATTCTGCTTTGTCGAGGAGCAGGAAGTTGATGTTGCCGGCGCGCTCGGCGAGTAGCGCGGCTTGGTAATCTTCGGCTGCGATGCCGTACTCCGCCATAGCGCGATGCGCGTCACCAATCAATTCGAGAACATAGGAATCAATCACGTCAGAATTTTCTTTCAGATAGCGGTTGAAGTGTTGGATTGCCGTATTATTGTTTCCGAGGGCCAGATTGGCGGATCCGAGCAGAAAACGAGCATCGGCGATGTTCTGCGTGTTGGGATGGTCGGCAATGAATTCTTCCAGTGCTTCCACCGCATCCCAGGTTGCGCCGCTGCGTAGGTAAGTGTTGGCCAAACCGAGGTGGGCAGAAGAGTGCACGGCCTCATTCTCCAAGGTTGATTGCATCCCGGCGAGATAGGCCTTGATGGCTGCCTCAAAGTTCCCGTTGCGCAGCGCGCGGGCGCCGGCCTCTATGTGTGCCTGCTGGGATTGTGTAGAATTTGAGGTGGGCGTTGCCGTAGCAGTGATTATCAGGGTGGCCTCGCTTTGCGTGCGGGCGGTTTCATCCGGTGTGGGTGTCGGGGGGATTCTGGTTTCCGGAGGTACTCCAGTAGAGCTGGGTGCCGGGAGGATCTGTGAGCATGCGCTGACCACAAACAGTGAGCTCGTAATCAGCAAGCGCGGGATGTAGTGCATCGGCAGGCAGTTTATCACGCTTCGTTGACATTAACATGCACGTCTGATATGATTTCCGCGTCGCAATTGCAGCGCTCTCGCTGGACGAGAGCGTTTTTTGCGAATCGGAGACCTTTCTCTTGACGAATAGTCTGCCGGTGGTTTTGCTGGTCGGTGGCGCAGGATCGCGCATGTTCGCGGATTCTGGCGGCTTGCCCAAACACCTACTAGAGGTAGGTGGCAAACCTATGCTCTGGCATGTGATGCGACTGTATGCCCATTTTGGGCATACGCAATTTCTGTTTCCGCTAGGCCAGAGAGGAGAGGCCTTCCGGCGTTATTTCCTCGACTTTCAGGCGCTGACCCAGGACCTGAGTTTCCGTCTTGGCACGCCTGATGTGCGCGCGCCCACAGGCGCAATTGAGCGCAATTGGCAGGTGATGTTTTTTGATGCTGGCATTAGGACGCGAAAGGGCGCACGCGTCCGCCTTTCTGCAGAGCGAATCGATGCTGCTACCTTTTGCGTGACTTATGGGGATGGCATCGGCGATGTTGATATTAACCGGCTACTCGCTTTCCACCGTTCGCATGGCAAGCTGGCTACTCTGACCGGGTTCCGGCCGCTGTCTCAATACGGTGTACTCCAAATTGAGGCTGATGGGCGAGTGCTGCGGCTGGATGAAAAACCTCGGCTAGAGCACTGGATTAATGCCGGTTTCTTCGTCTTTGAGCATCGGGTTATGGAATACTTGGATGGGGATGAAAGCCTCGACCTTGAGACTGATGTTTTGCCACGGCTGGCTGCTGACGATCAGCTGATGATGTATCGGCATGAGGGTTTCTGGGCGTCGATGGACACATTCAAAGATGCCCGCTACCTGAACGAGGTTTGGGATGAGAGCGCTCCCTGGAAAGTGTGGGACCAATAAATAAGGTAAAAACGCACAACTATGGCTGATTCTTATTTCTGGCAAGATCGCAGAGTGCTGGTCACAGGTTGCAACGGGATGCTCGGTTCGTGGTTGACGATGCGGCTGCTCGATCTAGGGGCGGATGTAGTAGGCATCATGCGCGACTGGGTACCCCATAGTGAGCTGGTGCGTTCTGGGGGTATTGAACGCGTCAATCTGGTGCGCGGGGATGTCACTGACGCAGCCCTGGTTGAACGCGTTTTCTCCGATTACGAGATAAAAGCCTGCATACATCTCGCCGCGCAGACAGCAGTGGGTATCGCCAACCGTTCGCCTCTGTCGACTTTCGAGAGCAACATTCGCGGCACCTGGATGATGCTGGATGCCGCTCGGCGCTGGCCCGGATTGGAGCAGATGGTGGTGGCTTCTAGTGATAAGGCCTATGGTGTCCACGATGAGCTGCCCTACTCAGAGGCCGCGGAGCTGCGGGGTAACCATCCCTACGATGTCTCAAAATCGTGTGCAGATCTGATTGCGCGTGCGTACTCGCATACGTATGGCTTGCCGGTGGCAGTCACCCGTTGCGCCAACATGTACGGCGGGGGCGATTTGAACTGGAACCGCATCGTCCCCGGCACGATGCGCAGCGCGCTGCGTGGCGAGTCGCCACTCATCCGTTCTGATGGCACATCCCGGCGGGATTACATCTACGTGCACGATGTCGTCAACGCATACGTCACTCTTACCGAGGCTCTGGCCGCCGACCCAGGGGAACACGCCGGCAGGGCATACAATTTTGGGAAAGATGCTCCCCTCACCACGCTGGAAATGGTGCAGAATATTGTGTCTATTTCGGAGCACCCGGAACTGGAGCCAATTGTCCAGAATGCGGCCCCTAACGAGATTCAGGACCAGTTCCTCTCCAGTCGGATGGCCCACGAACGTCTGGGATGGCGCCCCGAACACTCGCTGCAAGACAGTCTGCGTGAGACTTTCGAGTGGTATCGTGCCTTTCTGGCGCAGTCGTGACCAGGCCGTTTTTCGGAAAGCAAGTGGTGGTTGCGGACGCGGGTGGATTCATCGGCCGGAACCTTTGCCGCAGATTGATGGAGCTTCAAGCCAAAGTAGTGGCCGTAGTTTCGCACGCTCCGGATCCCGTGGAGGTGTTGCCAGGGCTCCTAAAAGTTGACCTTGCAGCGACCGATGAAATCCGTGCCCTTGATGGCGTTGACCCAACGGTGGTTTTCCACATAGCTGCGGCCGGTGCCAGCGACCCCCTACTGTCGGTGGAGGATGCCCTGCGCGTCAATGTACTCGGTACTGTTAACCATGCTGCAGGTTCTGGGTGGACGCGCAACTGGTAGTAGCGGCGCGTACGACTGCAGAGCGCAATCCGAGCAGCCCATATGCGGCCAGCAAAGCGGAGGCCTGGGGTTTCTGCCGTATGTATGCTCGCACTAACGGATGGCCGTTGGTGGGCGCGATGATGTTTCAGTGTTATGGAACGGGTGAGTC
>CAUZCX010000102.1:0-5204 GCA_963578565.1 Anaerolineae bacterium | reverse complement strand
GTCTGGGTACCGGTCTTCCTGTTGCCCACCGCCCTGGCAGTGCACGAGGTTTTCCCATCAACTGTGCGCGCATTCGGGCTGTTTCCATTGCTCTTCGCTTTCCCGGCACGTGGGCTGCTGGCCATGCTTGACCGGTTTTCAGCACGAAGTGCCCTACAGGAGAGTCATCTTTCAATTGCTCTCACAGTGCTGGCCGCACTCACTCTCACTTTCACAACGCGCGATTATTTCTCTATTTGGGCTAGATTGAAGACGCAACATCTTGCGAACGACAGCGACCTCGCAGGCGCTGCGCAATATCTTAATGCTCATGATCTAAGCACGAGCAGCGTGTACGTAAGTGCGATTCACCACCAGCACCCAACGATAGCTTATCTCGCTAAGGAATATGAACGCATCCGCTGGCTGCGCGGAGCACAGGCACTTGCTGTCCCGGCTGATGGTCCGGTCACATATTTGTTCCCGCAATCGGCACCGGCACCCTCGGAATGGCTCCGAGGATGGGATGCAGCGCTCACAGCAGCACCGCTGGACCCGCTCGGAAACGTGGATTTCCGCGCATACCATTTCTCCCACGCAGACGCAGTACCACAGCCTGATTTCCAGCACACGTACGCGAACTTCGGTCACGTTGCTGAACTGACCGGGTTCCGCGTGGTAGCTGCGCGCACTGGGCAGCCGCTGCTTGTTGACCTGCAGCTGTATGTGCTCAACCCGCCCGACCGCGGCGACTATCGCCTGGTGGCCGACTTAGTGGATGCCTGGGGATATCCCTGGACGCAAGCTTTCAACGAGAGCTATCCCGCCGAGCAGTGGCGCGCGGGCGAGCTCATCATCGCGCGCATGGAACTGCCGCTCCCCACCGGAATTCCACCCGGAGAATACTGGCTAGCGACCACAGTGTATTCCCCCACCAGCCGCCATAATCTTCCAGCGCTAGATGCCGATGGCCGCGCCGCCGCCGCTGCGCTCGTAGGCCCGCTGCAGCTGGCGCTCGCTCCAGAGACAGGCACGTTGCCCACACCAGAGCAGAATACCTCGGCGCAGTTCGGAGATTTACGACTGCTGGGATACGACCTGCCGCTACGCATCCTGCGGCCAGGTGAGACGATCCCGCTGACGCTATATTGGCAAGCCCGCAACGCCCCATCAGAGCATTACCTCATCAGTATGAAGCTGGGTGAAACCACGCTAGAATCTTCAGCACCTGTCCACGGTAGCTACCTCACCAAGAATTGGGCGACCGGCGAGGTGGTCATCGACCGCCACAGCCCGCGAATACCACGCACTTTCCCTTCTGGTGATAAATCGCTGCACCTCTCCCTGGAGGTTGCTGGGCGCGAAATAGGCGAACTACCACTCGGTGAAATTACGATTGACAGAATCGAACGGCAGTGGGAAGCACCCATAACGCAGCACTCCAGCGATTTCATCCTCGGCGAAACATTCCGACTAGTGGGTTACGACCTGACGCCAGGACAGCCGTTTGCCGTTCAGCTGCACTGGCAGAGCATCGCCGTGAGCGACACCGACTTTACCGTGTTCGTGCACGCACTCAACCCGCAGGGAATACTGAGCGCGCAGAGCGACAGCCAACCAGTGGGCGGTGCTTACCCAACCAGCCTCTGGGTGCAATCTGAATTCGTAGCCGACAGCCATACTCTCACACTTCCGAGCGGCGAATACTCGCTAGAGATGGGTATGTACCTTCCGAAGACAGGCGAACGCCTATTGCTCCGCGACGGCGAGGACGCCATCTATATACCTAAAATAGCAGTCCCCTGACACGGCCAGCTGCGCGCCGTTCGTGCCAAACAAAGAATCTGCTACAATTTCAAACGCGAAATGAGGGAGTTTTATTTGTGACATCCAAACGCCAACCCCGAGGCCCACGCTACGCTCCTACAAAAAAAACCGTCTCATCGCGCTGGATTCTCACAGCAGTCGCAGCGCTGGGGCTGCTAGCGCTGCTGTTTCTAACCAATTCGCGCTTTCTCATTCTGGATGATTCCACCAGCGCGACTGATAGTGCCAAAACATCATCACAGGAGTTATCCTCTATGACACAGATGCAGTGGTCTAGCCCGCCAGAAATGGCAATCGACCAGACAATGAGTTACCGTGCCACGCTGCAGACGGATAAAGGCGACATCGTGTTGCAACTCTTCGCCGCTGAAGCGCCGATCACGGTCAATAATTTCGTTTTTCTCTCCCGCAATGGCTACTACGACGGCGTAACCTTTCACCGCGTCATTCCTGATTTCATGGCACAGAGTGGCGACCCAACCGGGACTGGCGCAGGCGGACCCGGATACACTTTTGAGGACGAAGTAGACAGCGGACTGACGTTTGACCGACCCGGACTACTGGCCATGGCAAACGCCGGCCCCGGAACCAACGGCAGTCAGTTCTTTATCACTTATGCGCCCACCCCACACCTGGACGGCATGCACACCATTTTCGGAGAGGTACTAAAGGGAATGGATGTCGCTCACGCTATCCCGCCGCGCAATAAGCAGAGCGCCACTGATCCCGGGGCGGCCATAGAATCTGTGACTATTAGCAAGGATTAAGGCGTTCGTTCGCTACCACGCTGCAATCGCGTTGGTTGTATAACCCATAGGCTTTTACTCACTCTCACATGAAAACTACAGTTGTTTTGCCGACGTACAACGAGGCACAAAACATAGATGGCATGACGGCTGCATTGCTGGAACTCCCGCTGGAGGACCTCGCAATTTTGATTGTCGACGACGACTCCCCAGACGGCACCGGGTTACTCGCCGACCGGCTGGCTGCCGAGCAACCCGAGCGCGTGCAGGTTCTCCACAGAGTCAAAAAGAGGGGGTTAGGGAGCGCCTACGTGGAGGGATTCCATCATGTGTTAAAGTCGGGCGCGCAGGCTATTATTCAGATGGACTCAGATTTTTCCCACGCGCCGCGCTATATCCCGGATATGCTCACCATGCTTAGCGACTACGATGTAGTTGTAGGGTCGCGCTACGTGGAGGGCGGTAGTCTAGACGAACACTGGGGCTGGGGCCGCCGCCTGCTAAGCGTGTTTGCCAACAGCGTGTATACGCGACTGATTCTCGGCTTGCAGGTGCGCGACGTCACCGCGGGATTCAGGGCGTGGAGGAGGGAAACACTGCTCGGACTGGGATTGCAGCGCGTGCGCTCCAACGGTTATGTTTTTCAGGTTGAGTTAGCTTATCTGACTGAGAGACTCGGTTACCGGGTGCACGAGACTCCCATTTATTTCGAAGACCGGCGCATCGGCCGCTCAAAAATGTCGCAACGAATAAAATTCGAGGCTGTGTGGCGGACATTGCAGGTAGCGCAAAGGTACCGCAAATTGACCCCGGACGACCGCCAGCGTTGAAACCCTTTCAATTGCGCAGCCGTCTGATCGTCCCGCTGGCCCTGCTGCTGCCTCCACTGCTCTTGCTAGCAACGGTCACACTGGGCAAGAAAACATTGCTGCCAACAGACAATCTGATAGCATTCGAGCCATGGGCGTCTGCGGCCGCAGACCTGAACTTGAGAGCGCCCGAAGCGCCGCACAACGCACTGCTGTCCGACCTGATTCTGGAGAATTACGCTTGGAAACGCTTCATCCGCCAGGCTATTGCCACGCGGGAAATTCCGCTCTGGAACCCCTATCTTTTCGGCGGAGTTCCGTTTCTCGCCTCAGGACAACACTCGCTGCTCTATCCGTTCAGCCTGATCTTCTACGTATTCCCTCTGGCCAAGGCCTACGGATGGTTTATGCTCTCGCAGTACTTTCTCGCTGGTGTAACCATGTATCTCTTCGCGCGGACGTTGCACATCACGCGCTGCGGAGCACTGGTGGGAGCCAGCGTCTATCAACTCAGCCTGTTCATGGTAGTCAGTGCCGTATTTCCAATGATAGTGGCTGGGTCAGTTTGGCTGCCGCTATTGCTACTGGCAGTCGAATCAATACTGCAGCAGCGCCCGCTGTTCGGTCACCATGCCTCGCTGCCGTGGATGGTGATAGGTGCAGTGTCTATTGGCCTACAGATGCTCGCTGGGCACCCGGAAGTGGTAGCCTACTCCCTATTGATGACAGCCGCCTACACAGCATGGCAACTGGTACCGCTGGCGCTTTCCAGACGAAGGCGCACCGCGTTGCGCCCTGCGGTTTTCATCGGTGGGATGGCAGCTTTCGGGTTTCTACTGGGTGCATTGCAATTTCTGCCACTGCTAGAAGCTGCCGATAACAACTTTCGCACCGCCGCTGCCAGCCTGAGCGAGGTGCGTGGTTGGGGTTATCCTCCGCGGCGGCTCATCACATTGCTGCTACCGAACTTCTTCGGCAATCCCAGCCACCACGGTTATTTTGACTGGTTTGCTTGGAGATGGATACCAGTCAGCCTCAACGCGCTCGGGGAGAGAATCACCACCATAGACTGGGGCGTCAAGAATTATGTTGAGGGCGGCATGTACGTTGGCGTGCTGCCACTGCTGCTCGCTGCCGTAGCTTTGCTGAGTCCCGGACGCAGGCGCAATGCGAGCGAGGGACGTCGCCCAGTTACCTGGTTCTTCGCTGTGTTCGCTGCCCTCAGTCTGGCTTTTGCCTTCGGAACGCCATTGTACGCTCTGCTTTATCACCTTCCCGGCCTGAGCCAACTGCATTCCCCCTTCCGCTGGGTGTGGCCATTCAGCCTGTGCGTGGCCGCGCTGGCGGCTCTGGGGGTAGATTTGTTGTCCGCTGACAAGTACAACAGGCGAAGCACGCCGACCAACGGGCTGGCGCGCTTCGCCATGCTAACGGGATCAGGCCTAATTTTAACTGTTGCACTAACACTAGCGTTTTACGCTCATGCCGAACCATTCATCCAGCGTGCTTTCTTACAGCTGGCTCGAGCTACCAGCGCGTTCGCGGACGCGCGCATGTTCTTCTCGTATCAGGCGCGCTGGCTGCTGCAACTGGGGTTTCTGCTGCTGCTGAGTGGAATGGTGCTGTGGAAAACCGCACGCTCCCAAGGCGGCCACTGGCGCGGGGCGCTGCTAGCGCTACTGCTAGCGGATTTGTTCATCGCGGGTTACGGCTTCAATCCGAGTAGTAATCCGGACTTACTCCACTATACACCGCCCGTAGTGGAGTTTCTGCAACAGGATGACAGCGCATGGCGGTTCACGACGTATGACCCCGAGGGACAAAAACTGATGAACGCCAACTC
>CAUZCX010000101.1:0-5252 GCA_963578565.1 Anaerolineae bacterium | reverse complement strand
CGAACGTAGTGCTGGCCAGGACGGATTCGTCAGTCTGGAGATTTCGCCTCGGTTGGCGGACGATACGGACGCGAGTGTGCGCGAGACGCTGCAGGTCTGGCAGCGAGTGGAGCGCCCCAATCTGATGGTAAAAATCCCGGCGACTCGTCCCGGGCTGACGGCTATTACCGAGGCCATCCGAGCGGGCGTCAATGTCAACGTCACCCTCATTTTCTCGGTGCAGCGCTATGCGGAAGTGATGGACGCATACATGCTCGGGTTGGAAAAGCGCTTTTCCGATGGGGAGGACATCTCCCGGGTAGCCTCTGTTGCCAGCTTCTTCGTCAGTCGTCTGGACACGCTGATGGATGCCCTTCTGGATGAATTGTCCGAAACCGAACCTCGGGCGGTGGACCAGAAAGGGCGCACAGCTATCGCCAACGCACGCCTTGCTTACGCTCTCTTTCGTGAGAACACCGACACTCGGCGCTGGGAGGCTCTGGCGGACGCGGGTGCATGCTTGCAGCGTCCGTTGTGGGCCAGTACAAGCACGAAAAACCCGCAATTTAGCGATGTGCTCTATGTAGAGTCGCTCATTGGTGCTGATACTGTGAACACCATGCCTCCTCACACGCTTCAGGCCTTCAGGCATCATGGCCGAGTGGAAGAGACCATCACAGCCGATACGGAGGCTGCTCGTGTTCACATGGCGAAGCTGGCCGACCTTGGCATCGATATGGCCGCCGTCACCGATAAACTCGAGGCAGACGGCGTTGCAGCCTTTGCGCAATCGTTTGAGGACTTGCTGACGGTAATCGAGCAGCGCAGCCGCTCGCTCCGGGCGGAGCGAGCATGATGTCTTAGCGGAAGCAGCTGGGGCTAGTCTATTCGGGTCTATTCAGGGTTTTCAGCACGTTCCAGGCTACGCCCAGAGCGACAATAATCCATAGGCTGGCTATTAATTTCATGGCTGCGTCGGCGGGCTGATCCGTTTCACAACAGAGCCTCAAGCAATAAACCGAGCAGGGTGCCCGCACATACGTGCACGGTCATTAAGAAGCGGTCCGTCGAGTAGGTCTTGATGATGACTTGGATTGTGCTCAAGTTGCTATCACAAACACAGGGCCGACAGCACCTGGCCAATGGAAATGGGTACAGTGAAAGCAGACCGGGTGCTGTCGGCGAGGCCAGTGATGTTGGTCATATCTGCAAGAAATGTGCCAGAAGTTTGCCTGGGCTAGCTGCGGCTTTTCCCTACCACAACGCTTGTATCAGCTCTGTTTCCATCCACCTTCGCTTGGACGGAATTCATGTTTGACCGGTGATATCATCCACGAGTGCGCTTGCCGAGTCCGACCATCTCGTGATGCAAGTGCAAGCGCCTCGCATTCGTCACTCATCTCGATTACCCAGTAATCCATCAGGTTCAGTTTTTCGTCGTTGGCGCGGACTATGTATTTCATCTTGTCTCTCCAGTTCTGTTGCATTTGGTAGCGGTGATGTGTGCAGGTTTTATGCCAGATATGGGGCGGATTAACGGAAAGTTGCCAGATATGGGAGTGGCTCGTCCAGTGGGCGGAGTACGAGAACGGTTTCGGTGGCCGCCCGCACCCCGATTTAGCGGGCTGTAGCGTGGTAACGCCGACAGTGCGGGGCGGCTTGTTATGATATACTTGCCGCCTGAAAAGTCTGGTATTTCGGGCCTGTGGCGCAGCTGGGAGCGCGCTTCAATCGCACTGAAGAGGTCGCGGGTTCGAGTCCCGCCAGGTCCACTGGAACTTTCTTTTCTGGGCCCATGGCGCAGTTGGGAGCGCGTCTCAATGGCATTGAGAAGGTCGCGGGTTCGAGTCCCGCTGGGTCCACTTTTTCACCCTTTTTGTATGAAAAATGTACCGGGAAGAACAAAATGGCCGTAGGATGGCAGCCATTTTGTTTATCTTGTCTTAGTGCGGTTGTGGAAAGAGAACCGTAGCTCTCCTGCGGGATGAGTTGATCGCGGAATACACTACTGGACTAATCAATTTTCATGCTCATGATTTGGGAAGAGAAATAAATCAGACCATCCTCGGTCTTGATTTTGCGAGAGTGGTGCGAGTGTACCACTGGGTGATTCAGTGAACGCTCTATATCTGAGGGATGATGCGTAATTAAGAATGGTGTTTCTAGTTTCATGGGATACTTCACAGAGAATTATTGGCAGAAACTTTCCTATAACACTCAATGCCCCTTCTATTACATTTACTTCGTGTCCTTCAACGTCGATCTTTATCAAATCAAGACGGTCTCCGTGGAACGCTTCGTCAAGTGTTGTGGCTTGTACATTACCAACAACATTCCAGTCATCAGGATTCCACACTTTCGTGGCTCCGCTAGGACCGCCTGGGTGTGAAGGTGGCACATACAACTCCATCATCCCCACACTGTTTGAAAGAGCAACTGGACGAATTTTGACATTGTTAAATTCATTTATCTCAACATTACGATGCAGCTGTACAAGGCATTCGGGCATAGGTTCAAACGAAATGACAGTGCCGGCTTGACCAACATGATTTGCCAGCACGCATGAATAGAGACCTACATTAGCACCTATATCTACAACAGTTGCACCCATTGGTACATGTTCCCGGAGCAAGATAAGTCTTCTCTGATCTACTTCGCCCAGATAGTACAGCCTCTGTAACCAGTCACTTAAGTCAAGTTCCATTTGCACTCCTGGGGCGACCTCCTTGATGGCACTACCACATACATTCGCTTGAGCCAATCGGTAATTAATGAGTGTGCGTGCCTTATGTGGTGCCAATTGGGAAAGTGATGCTCCCATTCTAAACAGGCTATTTACGTTCGTTACCATATTGTTGGCTCTCCTAATTTCAAACTCTATTATCCCTGATAATATGCGTAGAGCCAACCTCTGCAGTGCTGACCTGCCGCGCGTACACCTGCGCAATGTCAAGTGCAACTCCGCTGCAAAGTTACCTTAATGATTCAACCCGGAAGCGGTGAAGGCGGTGTCGGGGAGCTGTAAAATCGTATTTAATGCCTTGAATATTCTGCTATTGTTTTCCGCACATTATCAAAGGTGGACTAAAATTCTTGTTGCAGCAATTGCTCTAGAAATGTGCCGGCTGTCGGTTTGGACTGGACACGATAATGTCGCGGGTTCGAGTCCAGCTAGCCCCAGTTTATTGCCTTTTTTAGGGAAGTTGTACCGGATGGAATAAAAAGAGACCGATCTTTGGCTGTCTTTGGATTTTCTGGAATGCAGCCGTAACTTTGCAGCCGTGCTAATACCTTCAGCAGAGTTGCCCGTCATTGTTGGTCAATACTAGATAGTATCGACTATGGTGGCTGTCGACACCGTTAAACAGGTTCGCCAGACGATTGGTTGCATCTGCATCCGAAAGAATAATTAGACTATGATCCGGTTTACTCTACTGCGGCGCCGCAAGCAATCCTAGGGGGTCATCAGGGTTGACGCCTGCGAGGAAAGGGACACTACGTTCAATATCGGTCAATTCATAAACAAGGCCCAGCCAATTGTTTAGGAGTGCTTTGCTAGTGTCTCTCCAGGTGTTATCCAGAAGGATTTCGATTTGCTTTTCAGGGAAGGGAGGTAGGGGTTTACCCTGCCGTTGGTTAGTAATGGCAGTTTGCTTGTAATTGTCGGCGATAGCAGCTGCTTCTGCCCCAAAATAATTTTCAGGGTGAGGCGGATAACTTTGTCGTTCTGCGTTGAAAAAACGTGTAACCTCTCGTTTGTACTCCTTAAGCAAGCTGTTCGTATAATATTCGGGATGTCCCTGGAAGTATACGATACGGAACTGGTCATGGCTGACGGCCATGTGAGCGTCTCCCTCAACACTTTCCACTAAAACAGTGAGTCCAGCAGCCTTCATCTGATCGCTCGTAATAGTATTGTAACGAGAGTGAGGAACATCAAAGCGCGTGTTTATATCACGCAAAAGAGGGTGCTGGGACTGGGTTATGCGATGGCTATAAACGCCCCAACGTTTGCCTGGTAGCCTTTGACGGTCAATATTATACAATTGTTTTAACAGCGCGTGCGTGGCCAGACAAGAACACAGAACAGACGTTACATTGTTCACGGCCCAGTTCATAGCTTCTTGAAGTGGTGTCCAGAACGGTTCTTCTTCTAGCGTAGGGTTGGCAACATTGGCGCCTGTAATGACAAGTGCGTCCAGACCATCATGTTGAAGTTGATCTAAAGAAGTATAGTATTTATCAATATACTGCTGCGTCTCATGACTTCGTGATAATCCTGGTATCGTAAAAGGATGAACAAATAGTTGAGCAATTTGGTTGGAACTACCCACCAATCGTATGAATTGTTCTTCCGTTATACTCAAAGCGGCATCGGGCATCATATTGAGTAGCCCAATGTGCAGCTCACGGATATCCTGTTTGAGAGCACGTTCTAGGGTCAGAACCTTTTCACCACGCTGTCGAAGCTGGTAAAAAGTAGGTAACGGTGTGTGAGCAACTAATGGCATGCCTACATCCTGTGTGTCACTAGGTCGGTGCGTTAGGGCTCTTTACATTCAATTATGACAGGCAATCATACTTAAATGATTTATTGCTGACACGCTGCTAATGTATTTTCGTACCAATCTTACTGCAATCCACCACGAATCGAAGTAATCTGGTTGGTGTTGAATCCCAGCCAGTGCATGCGTCCTATGTAGCGTGCGTGCTCGATCTTGATGCAGCGGTCCATAATGACCGATAGGCCTCCTTCCTCCGCGATGTGGGCACCTTGTTCGTTTACAACGGCGAACTGGCACCACAGGCTGGAGGCTTGTATTTGGACTGCTTCCTCCGCGATGCCTGGGAGTGCGGCAGGTGCGCGAAAGACATTTACCACGTCGACGGGGATGATTACTTCGCTAAGGCTCTTATAGCTCTTCTCTCCTAATACTTCCGACTCGCGAGGGTTCACGGGGATGATGCGATACCCGTGGCGTTTCAAATAGAAGCCGACGAAGTAACTAGCCCTTAGCACGTTGCTAGACAGACCGACAATCGCGATTGTTTTTGCATTATGTAGGGTTTGCTGGATAGTAACCGGATTCTGATAGTGCTTTAATTCTAACGTGATGTTGTTCATGAGGGCAGGACCTCTGCGTTGCGGTATTTCCTGACTGCGGTGAAACCCTGATCCAAGTCCCAAATCAGATCGTCAATGTCTTCAATGCCGACGGAAAGGCGTATTGTTCCATGTCCGACGCCAGCAGCCAGCAACTCTTCGTCATTCA
>CAUZCX010000100.1:0-5448 GCA_963578565.1 Anaerolineae bacterium | reverse complement strand
CTCGAGAAGGATTATTTAGGCGTCAGGTTGCTCGAGTTCGAGCACTGTAATCCCACAGGTAATCCGTCATGATTCGTTGGCGCCGTTTCCATTCAGTTCAGTAACATATTCCCCTCACACAACAAAACCCACTTCTAAGCTCTGATTTCGAATTCCGTGAAGTCATCTCCGTGTTGCGAATAATCCATTTCCACATCAACCACTTCCGCGTGGGAAGGCCCAACCCGCAAAAAAGAAATGAAAGCGTCAAGCTCGGCGGGCCGTCCCTGTGCAACCACGCGCACTGAGCCGTCCGTTTGATTGCTCACCCACCCGGTTACACCGCGCTCTTTCGCGAACCTTAGAGTGTGATAGCGAAAGCCGACACCCTGTACACGCCCACGAATTGTGGCCTCAAAACACGCGGCCGGGTCCTTTTCGGTCATACCGTCCAATCGTTCGCCCGAATCCAAAATAGCGATTGCGCCCAGTTCAACATCACCTTACCGTCGAGGTGCCACTTATTCTGCCACCAGCCGCCGCAGCACACCGCCGGCATGGAGAACGTCCGGAACGCAGAAATCAGCTACGCCACCGGCACTAGCATCGGGGCGCACAAGAATAGTAGCCATTCCCATCGACCGTGCCATCTCCAGGTTGCGCTCTTGATCATCGAGAAGAACGCACTCCCGCGCCTCGGCCTCAAGTGTCTCAAACAGCACATTAAAGGCGCCGATTCTAGGTTTATTGACGAAATTGGTCGCATATATATCCACAATTAGATCAAATTCCTTCTCCACACCCAGCGCAGAGAGCACGTTAAGCGCGTGCGCCCTGTCCGCATTGGTGAAAACAGACTTGGCCAGAGTCAGCCCTTTCAACATCCTCACCAGCTCATCGTCACGAGCAAGATATCGTTCATAAGGCACATCATGGACGTACGTCAAGTATTCGTCAGAATCGATGTCGGGGTAATCGTACCGCAGCCCCGCAAGGCTGTTGCCGTACTCCCGGAAGTATCGCTCGCGCTGCCCCTGGGCTTCCACCTCCGGAACACCAAGCCGATCCACCATGTATTTGTTGATGCGTGCCCGAATTTCCAACCACATGCCACAGTCATCTGAATAAAGCGTGTCGTCTACGTCGAATACGGCGCACCGGATCTTCGCATCCATCATGGTTCTCCTCAGTTGTGCACTGAAATTACGCGCAGAATCAATCTGTCGTCCTGCGCCCCCTCGGCCGTTACACCGAGCCGATCCCCATCTTCCGTTGCATACATCCCAACCGCAAGGGTGTATTCGCCGGAGGTAATGTCCTTAGGCAACTCGACACCGTGGCGGTCAAATACTTCCGCGCCTACCCTCCACTCGCCGGTCGGCGCACTCCCACCATTGGGTTTTCCGTCATGTTGCGCCACCGGCGGTTCTTCAAACCGGGAATAGAGATGAACAAAGACGGTGTAGTCCGTATCGATTTTCTCCAGTGGAACCCATGAAAGCGCCACTTGCACCACGTCTCCCGGATTGTAGGCTACCCGGCCAAGCCTATAACCGCGCAATTCAATCCTTTTTCCAAAAAGAGCACCGACATTTTCAAACGGTGCTACCAAGGACTCTGCAACTGAATATCTAGCCACGCGGATCTGCCCGTACCACTCCGAGCTCAATTTGTGCGTATTCTGGTTCAACCATCGCTCTACCACACTCCCGGGGTCTGCTTGTTCTTCTCCCCAGTAAAGTACCGTAACCTGCTCGTATTCGGCAGCTATGTCCGCCAACTCAGACCGTTGCGTACCAGCATCACCCGGCCGCTCCCGTGCTACCGGAAAGACATCCGCGAGATCCTGATAATAATACGAAAACACTTCTATTTGATTGGGCGCATTCAGCAGAATAGCGTGATTTTGCAAACGGGCATTATCAAGCTGGTTTGCAATACCACGATAATCATCGCGAAAGTATTCCGGTTTTGTGTAGAGATTCATAAGGCTTTTTCCTGCAAACCAAATCGCCAGCGTAAACGTTATGAACGCGAGGATACGCACCGTCACCCTCTCACTTCGCATGAGGTTAGCAGCTCCGCCCGAAGCCAGCAAAGACACAGCCGGTACACCAAAGAGCAGGAACTTTGCAAAAGCCTCGCTGAAAAGTCCGGCGGACAGTATCAAGACGACCGGTACAAGTAACCACAACCGCATAGTTCCACCTCTTTCTGCGACTGCACCTAACACCACTAACACGGCGATCGCAGTTGCGCCTGGAAGTGCTTCGCCCACTTCTATAGTCGGTCCAAGCGCAAGCCAGTGCCACATTTCAACACCTGCGTAGATCCACGCATCCTGCGTACGCTCAGCAGGCCACGTCGTGAGATGACGAAATGCGGTAGGAAGCCAGGGTACGTACAATATAAGAGCCCCCAGCTGCAGGCAGAACCAACGAAATTTTAGCGTAGCATAATTTGCCGTTTTTGCGGACAAATACCGCCACAGCGCAGCCAGATTAATCGCAATGAGTACAAATACGAACATGTAATGCGTGTAGAGTCCAGCAGCCGCCACCAAAATGTAGGCATAGCATAATTTACGATCGCGCAGAACGTCCATACGGTTAAACAGCGACCGACCTAAGAACACCAATACTGCTCCTAACATGGTTCCCAGCATATACATACGCGCCTCTTGAGAGTAGTACACTAGAGCAGGATGCGCTGCCCCGAGAAACGCCGCCATCCCACCCCCGGTAACACCCCAGACTCCTCTCCCAAGACGATAAAGAAATCCGAGCAGGGCGATTCCGGAAAAGGCAGATAGGGCCCTTAGCGAGAACTCAGAACGGCCCGTCAGCTTACTCCATCCAGTCACCGCCATATAGTATCCGGGCGGATGAATATCCGATGATGCCGCACGCACAATGTCCCACGGCCCTCTTAACGTCATACGAGCCGTATTGCCCTCGTCATACCAGAGGGACTGTACCTCTATCCTGTGAAACCGCAGCCACGTACCGAGAAATATCGCCAACAAGCCCACTGTCAAGGCACCCATACTATCCGATTTTAGATGCCTATGCTCAGTCTTGACTTTCTGCATATGGATTTGCGCCAATGTAAGCCTTTATTGCAGCATAAACAGGCATAAGTTTGAAGTCCGGTTCGACCATACGAAAGTAATACCAACTTTGCTGCTTTTCGGTTGTGTCTGCACGTTTGAAATACCAAAAGTTCACCACCCCGACCCAGGGCCACGTATCTCTCGCGCGGTCATACGCAAGGGTAGCCCAGCGCGCCTGCTGTTCTAAACTAACCCGTCCGTAGCTAGGCGGCACACCAGCACCCTCCGGTAACGCATTCCAATTCATCTCGCTAATCCAAATCGATTTACCACCATCACCGTGCGCCACCATAATGTCTCGAACATACTGATTACGGCCAAAATTTACTGTACCAGGTCGCATCCGCCGATCGGTTGGACCAGACCATAGCCCATATCCCTGCACCGACATAACGTCGAAACATTCGCTCGCACCCGCACGATACATCCGCTCCAAGTATATGAAATCGTTCAGGTCACGCTCCGTCAGCGCGACGGTTGGCGCGAGAGCGGCAGCTAATACTACGGCATCAGGATACACGCCCTTTATTGCATCATACGATACGCACAACAATTCAGTGTACGCCTCTGGGCTCACCGGCTGTTCGCCCCACTCAGGATAAATATTGGGCTCGTTCCAAATTTGATAATGCGCAACGCGACCCCGATATCTTTCCGCAACTGCAGCCGCATAATCACTAAAATCTTGATGTGTTCCCGGTGGTGCGAACGGACCTTCCACATGACCTTTAGACTGTGCCCATCGCGGAGGCGACGAAAGCCGCGCGATAATCTCCAGGCCGCGCTCGACTGAGAGGGACACAATATGGTCATATTTCTCCCACGCGCTACGGTGTGGTTCAGTCCTTCTGTCCTCAAAATCTCCTTTAGTGTGAACCTCAATGTCGTACCAAGGGAATTCCTGTCTAATCCAGTGAAAGCCCGCCCCGGCAATTAAATCCATCTGAAGTTCTCGTTTTCTTTGTTCCACCTCCTGTTCTAAAAAGGTATTAACACCAAATGGATTCACGTCCGCCAGCGGGCTTTTCTCGTGCGCGTCCAATCTAGGTCTAGCCCGAAGCAGATTCCCACCGAGTTGCCACACACCACGCATTTGACCAATAGCGTCATCTTCGCCCGTGACATCAAACGCTTTTGCACTAATTTCTCGCCTTATTACGTACAGCAGAATTACTGCCGCTAGTAGCGAAACGGTCCACAAGATTTTGAACCTGCGCATCACTAGATTATAGATTACTTTAGCTACGCAACTTTAATAGCTTATCGTATCTCCCATAAGGCGGTAAATGTCAATAAGTTTTCACGCCGCAATGTACAATCCCCCGGAGGTTGAAGGACTGTTTCGCACCCACTCAGAACCGTTCATGCCCGACTTACCATAAAACTCGCGGTCCCTTCATACACCCACGACAATATAAATTTTTCGAGACCACCCTGCACACGATGCCGGGAGCAGACGCCGTCCTGCACTGCGGTAACCTATGCTCTCCTTCACGTAGTTGGGCACATTCGAAAAATCCTGGCAGAAACCACTCCGGTGCACATCATCTGGGGAAAAAGTAGGACGATATCCGCCCGATTTCCGCAAAAGCGGCGGAGGATGCCGACGTCATCCATGGCGAGGACTTCGATTCTCTTGATTTTGCCGATCAACGTGTCGCCCTAGTTCACCCCCTTGAGGACTCCAGTCCCCTTGCCTATAGCGGAGATTACCAGTTGGTTTACTACGGACATGACCACTGCGCCCACCACGTCCACATCGACGATTACATTATTTTAAATCCGGGGAGCTATTGGGCTTAAAGGGAAAACGACTTTTGCGCGGCTCGATACTTACACTCGCAATCTACAGTTCGTGGAGCTCGCCTGACACCTACCAGGTGACTACCGATACACTCTCCGCAGCGATCCCGCGACGGTTTAGTGTACCGCCTTGGTGCATTATTACGTTATATAACCACCACCAATTACTGCGGTTTTACACACTCACCCGCCCACAGCACCACGTACGTTTTCTAGCCGACCCGCGGAGAGCAGTTTTTTGCTTTTCTGAGCGATAAACCGTGCATATTCATCAACCATTATGACGCCCGGCTTACGAAAGTCAAACACCTCGGGCTGGTCGCGGAAAAACTCCCGGTGCACACGAGTCCACACAAGTCGACCATCGGTGTCGATATTTACCTTGGTCACACCAAGTTTAACCGCACGAGCAAACTCGTTTACATCAACCCCTCGCGCGGAGGGATCAAGCCCCCCACCAGCAGCGTTAATCCGTTGAACCTCCTCCCGTGGTACAGAACTAGAACCGTGCATAACTAGCGGAAACCCGGGCAAAAGCTGTTGAATACCGGCAA
>CAUZCX010000099.1:0-5454 GCA_963578565.1 Anaerolineae bacterium | reverse complement strand
GAGCGGCAACGCGGCTACCTGCACTGTGCTGCGAGCGGGAGGCTCGCTTGCGAAGTACTCGGCGTAAACGGTGTTCATGCGCTTGAAATTGGCTAGGTCGGTCATAAACACCGTGGTTTTTATTACCGTTGCCAGGCTGCCACCCGCCTCCTGCAGCAGTGCCACTATGTTCTTCAGTACCCGGTGAGTTTGTGCTTCGATATCGCCTTTCACCAGCTGCCCGCTTTCCGGATCGAGGGGAATCTGTCCAGCGGTGAACACCAGGTTACCAGTAGATGTGGCCTGCGAATATGGCCCCACGGCTGCGGGCGCTTTTTCTGTGGCGATAATTGTCTTGTCGGTTGTCATTGCTGCCACCTTTCCTTGTTTCAGTCTTGTACTTTTAGATTATACTTCCAGAACGGAAGCGCGCACGGCGGTCCACCTTGCATTTTAGCAGCTGATTGGTATGATTCTGGTATGGACATATCTTACGAGCCTTTGATTGTGCTAACCAATGACGACGGCATACATTCGCCCGGGTTGATAGCTGCGGCACGTGCGTTGGCTCCACTGGGACACGTGCTGGTGGTCGCTCCGCGTGAGCAGCAGACCAGCGCTGGGCGGAGCATGCCCTCCAACGCTGACGTAGCAATAGACGCTCTTCAGTTGCTGGTTGACGGTGAAAGTTGGGAGGTGTATTCAGTAGGTGGCTCGCCTGCGCAGGCAGTGCAGCGTGCACTGTTTGTGCTCAGTGACAGGTCCCCTGATCTGGTTGTGGCTGGTATCAATTATGGTGAAAACGTGGGTAATGGTGTCACTATCTCAGGTACTGTTGGCGCCGCGTTAGAAGGCGCTAGTTTTGGTATTCCATCACTAGCGATGTCGCTGGAGACCGATTTAAGTTATCATCTCACTTACTCGAAAGAAGTTGATTTTTCCGCGTCCATGTATTTCACCCGCCTGTTCGCCAAGCGTTTGCTGACTTTGTCGTGTCCGCATGATGTAGATGTGCTAAAGGTCGATGTTCCTATGAATGCTGACAGCGAATCTAGGTGGCAAGTAACACGCCAATCGCGGCAGAATTACTGGACCCCGGTCAATCTACATAAATCTGAAGGTATTCAGTTGCGTAAGGAGATAGATTACGAAACGCTTGAACCGGACTCCGACATCTCCGCGATTTCGAAGCTAGGAATTATATCTGTGACACCGATTTCCCTCGATTTGACCTCGAGGGTCTCACTGGCAGATTTCGAGCAGCAGCTGCGCGCTCACGAATAATAGAACGGGCAACGGGTGCCTGTGTGCCCCCAGCATAGGTGCGAATTCAGTATGTGAAGGGTACAGGGGTCAGAATTCGGTTGCGTCCCCATCATCAGATTCGAAGTCAAGCGGGTCGTCGGGGTCGTCGGATTCCTCGGGCCAGCTGTTCAGCCGCAGCCAGAGATGCAACACCTCGCCAGCTTCCACCTCCCCCACGCGCGCAGCCAGTATCAATGCTTCCTCTGGTAACCCAGCCATGTTGGTGAATTCTAGGCATGCCGCGCGTCCTTGCTGCCAGGCTTTGCGACATCGCTGCAGTAGTGCATCGCCGTCGAGGGTACGGAGCAGGCAGCGCCCTGTGAATGGAATCTCTGGCCCTTCCGACATGGCCAGCAGCCATGGTTCGGTGTTCGGCTCAAAGGCCGGGGTTGGTCCTTCCACTACCGTGATTCTTTCCGGTTCGGACATGGAAATCCCTCTTACTAATTCGGTTCAGATGATACCATAAAAAGAAACGGGAAAAGTATCATTGCAGGGCCACAACCAGGACGGGGAGGATAATCAGCATCGCCAGCACGGTCACTCCGAGAAGCACCCACAATCCGATGCTCCGAGCGCGTTTATCCGGAGGTACGGACTTGGTTGTCACTCTGCCGGCGAAAACTCGCCGCGCTTTTTCCATGCGTGAAAGGGCGGCCTGGACCGGGGTTCCATCGGATCGCTCGGAGGGGTCGATGATTTCCCACTGGTCTTCATCGGTGTGGCGGAACTGGCCGCGCTCGCGTTGCCAGCGTGCGAATGCATCGGCCGCGCGGCTAAATAACTGGAAAGCCCACATCGCAAAGAAAAGCAATGCAATGATTTTCCCCATAGTATCTTGCTATTGCCCTTTTTGCTGAGTCCGTGATTGTGAATGTGAAAGCGCACGCATGATCTTACTTAGATACTAGCACAAAATACTGGCTTCTGCCGTACTGATCGGCGACTCTATTACTTCTCCGCTTTCCGCACATCGACTCCGTCGGTTAGCTCATTACCTTTCCGCCGTCAAGGTTGATGGCCTGACCGATGTTGTAACCGGAGGCTTGAATATACAGTAAGCTGCCTTTCAGTCTCACCTTCAGCATGCGGTCTCAATCGTGATAGTCAATGGTGAATAGCGCGTCAGAGAGATCTACACTGGTTTTGTTGATGAGACATGTCAAGACCGCCCCAGTTCGCGTCCACAGGAGTCGCAATTGTCTTTACAGCTAACTTTTTGACATGTACGTCACGCGCGTGGCGTTGTGGTCGATCGCCCGCCATATGCCGAGGCTCGTGCATGTGACCAGCGCGACTTTTCACAGACGTGGCTGTGCGCGTTATTTATTTTCGTTGTCGCTGTTCTCCCGGATTATCTCGGCCTTGTCGCATGCCGTCTCGAAAACTTCGGAGAAAAGAATGGTGGTAATTTCGCTGGCGAAGGTCATCAAGGCATTGCCGGCGCGCACACCTTTTTCGGAGGTCAACGCGCGCTCAAGCGCCTGCCGGTCAGAGAAATAAAACTCGTGTATACGATAATAATCTGAGGTTCCGTCTGGCTCGCCGATGACGTGGCTAACCATGATACGTTCTACCCCGGGCATTTGCTCGGCAAAAGGAAGAAACACGCCTGCCCATAGATCCTCAAACCGCTTTGGATCTTCTGGCTTACGAAAAAGCATCGTCATTTTGTACATCACTGCGATTATACATCGCGGCAGAAGTTCATGCCGATTGCGGCAAAACGATATTTGTCAATAACAGAGAGTGCCAATCGATTTTTGTTACGGATGATACAATCGCCATAATTGCAATGGCTTTAACCGTATATAATTGTGGATGAAAGCGGATCTATATTACACAGTAAAGGGTGGTAAGATAAGAATCGTATGGTGAAAAGAAAGGACGCTAACGCAGAAAACAGTGCTTCGGTGGATTTTGCAATTGCTATTGGGGGTGCTGCAGGTCAGGGTATCGCGACACCCGGGAACATTCTTGCACGGATTTTTGCTCGGAGGGGTCTCAGGCTTAATGCCTACAACGCCTACCAATCAATTATCCGGGGAGGTCATACATTCCTCACTATCCGGGCAAGTGATCGTCCAATATGGAGCATGGGAGATTCCTTAGACATAATGATTCCGTTGAATCAGGATACCATGGATCGGCACCTGCATGTGATACCTTCCGGATCAGCCGTGATATATGATGAAGCCAAGATTCAACCTAGCAATGCACCAGCGGGAGTTCAGCTCTGTCCTTTGCCTATAAAGGAACTTATTGCTGGCAATAAACTGGCTGCGAATACGGTTGCCGTTGCCGTGGTCTTGAGCCTTCTCGGGATAGAATTCGATGATTTGGAGGATGCTCTCGAACGAATATTTGCCCGCAAAGGCGATGCCGTGGTGGCATCCAACCGGGAGATTGCGCAGTTGGGTTATGATTACGCTTCAGCCAATTTCATTGCATTTCCATACAAAGTTCCTAGGCTGTCCAAAGGACTAGCAGTGGTGACGGGCAACGAGGCTGCGGCCATGGGAGCCCTAGCGGCTGGGATGAAGTTTTATGCCGCTTATCCCATGAGTCCTGCTACAGGAGTACTAATGTACATCGCGCGGCATGCTCGAGATTTGGGTGTGATAGTCAGGCAGGTCGAGGACGAATTGGGAGTTATTAACATGGTCATTGGTGCTGCACACGCTGGATGTCGGGCCATGTGTGCCACTTCCGGTGGAGGATTTGCATTAATGACTGAAGCTATTGGCATGTCTGGGATGATTGAGACACCCATAGTTTGTATAGATGTACAGCGCGCGGGTCCTGCGACAGGAGTACCGACTAAGACTGAACAGGGCGATTTGTGGCAAATTCTGGGCGCGGGTCAAGGAGATTACCCGAGATTAATTGTGGCTCCGACCTCACACGCTGATTTATTCAATACAATTCCCGAATTGTTCAATCTGACAGATAAGTACCAATGTCCCGGATTGGTTTTGTCGGACCTTCTTATCTCCGAGGGTACCGCTAGCGTGGACCCAGACGAACTAAATTTTCATCCGACCATTGACCGTGGTCAAATGATATTCCCCGATGGAGATTCGGCAAATCCTTATGGTGGATACAACGATAATTCCTATCTGCGCTATAAGAACACAGAGAGTGGAATATCACCACGGGCGGTTCCAGGTGTGCCTGGACACCTTCATGTGGCGGCATCAGACGAGCATGATGAGGATGGCACTCTTATTAGTGATGAGTTCACCAATCCGCACAAGCGTCGAATGATGGTTGAGAAGCGCGCGCGGAAGATGACAACTGTATTAGATGCCATTCAACCCCCAGAGATTGTTGGTCCCGAAATTGCCGAATTCACCCTAGTTGGATTTGGGTCCACTTGGGGCGTGATATTGGAGGCGATTGAAAAGTTGGCCAATGAAGAGGGAATGATTGGCAATCAGCTTCACATCAAGTGGATTGTTCCGTTTCACGCTGATGTGGTGTCAAGAATTCTTAATCAAGCCAAGAGAGTGATAATTGTGGAGAACAATTTCAGTGGGCAGTTTGCCCGCTATCTGCGGTCAGAGACTGGTTTCAAGGCGAGTGGCTACATCCGAAAATATGACGGTGAACCCTTTATGCCCCACCACATTGTCGATGGTGTAAAGGTGCTTTTAGAGGGCGAGACGGATCTTTACGTGCCTACTCATGAAATGGTAGTATAAATTTCATGTTATTATGCGAGAATCCAATATGATTACTACAGTTGCGGATCCAATTTTAGTTAGTAGTGTTCCACAGTCTACTATGGAAGTTACCAGAGAATCTTACAAAGGCAAAATCCATCCTGATTGGTGCCCTGGATGTGGAGATTTCTCCGTTCTGGCTGCTATACAGAAGGCTTTGACGGAACTGAGCCTGCAACCACACCAGGTTATCACCATTAGCGGTATCGGTTGTTCCTCCAATTTGCCAGGCTTTATCAATACTTATGGTATGCATACTCTCCATGGGCGTGGTCTCGCAGTGGCCACGGGAATGAAAATGGCCAATCACGAGTTGACCGTGATCGCGACCGGCGGAGACGGGGATGGATTCGGGATCGGCGGGAATCATTTCCTTCATGCCATGCGTCGGAATGTAGATCTGACTTACATAGTGATGGATAACCAGATTTACGGCCTGACCACT
>CAUZCX010000098.1:0-5461 GCA_963578565.1 Anaerolineae bacterium | reverse complement strand
CTCGCTCGTTGCAAAAAGAGAGAAATATCGCGCCGGTGCAAGGCCAGGTCCACGTGGAATTAGTGGATATGAGCATGGCAGACTCTGCCATGAAGGCGCTGCGCGCCCTGCTTCCAGGGCAAGATTATGTCTTTCACATGGCGGCGCAGACCAGTCATGTTCATTCAATGGCAGCCCCGCTTCATGATCTACAGACTAACTGCGGTGCCACCCTGGCACTACTGGAGTCCTGCCGGGAGCTGTGTCCTGAGGCTGTAGTAGTGATGCCAGGCACCGTTACTCAGGTTGGACGGGCTGTAAAGCTGCCTGTGGAGGAAGGACAGCCCGACTGGCCCCTTACTCTATACGACGCGCACAAACTTACCTGCGAGAAGTACCTTTACGTGTACCATCATAACTACGGCTTGAAGACCACCACGCTGCGTCTTGCTAATGTGTTCGGAGAGTGTCAGCAGGTTAACAATCCACAGAGGGGCATACTTAATTTTATGATGTGGCGGGCGATGATCGGCGAGCCTCTGACGATTTACGATCCAGGAGATTTCATTCGGGACTATTCCTATGTGCAAAACGTGCTGGATGCGCTATTGCTAGTCGCCGTATCGCCGCGTACGGCTGGGAGAGCCTATGTGTTCGGCTCTGGCAGCGGGTTAAAGTTTCACGAGATGATCAGTCAGCTGGTGGACATTGTGCATGAAGTAGTCGGGGTGAAGGCTGAAATCCGACGGGTGCCTTTCCCGGCCTCAGAGAGAAACATGGATGTTGGCGACTTCATCGCGGATAGTCGTAAGCTGCGTGAGGATACAGGCTGGCATCCTCGCGTCACTTTTGCGGAGGGTCTGCATAACACCATTAACTTCTACTGGCAGCGTCTTCAGGAGCAGCAACATGAGCAGTGAGGTTTTTAGGAAATTATCCGGACACCGTGTAGTCATAACCGGCGGATTGGGTTTCATCGGCAGCAACTTGGCGCACTCTCTGGTTGAGGGCGGTGCGGAAGTGGCGATAATTGATTCACTTGACCCTCGCTCCGGGGGGGATATTAACAACATTAAAGGTATCGAAGATCGCGTCGAACTGGTTTCGGGTGATATCTGTGAATTTAACGCGGTGGCTACCGTGGTACAACACGCTGCGTATCTTTTCCACTGCGCCGCCCATACCTCTCACCCGTATTCTATGCGTGATCCACAGCTCGATGTTACTGTCAATTGTATTGGTACGCTGAATGTCCTGGAGGCGCTCCGCCGGTTTCAACCCGGGGCTCGGATGGTTTACGTAGGTACTAGTACGCAGATTGGTCCCATGATTGCTAATCCGATTACTGAGAGACATCCGGTCGCACCTGTGGACATCTACTCAGCTAATAAAGCCGCCGCTGAGTATTACTGCCGCATTTACGCCAGTGCTTATGATCTGTCGGTCAATGTAGTGCGTTTGCCGAATGTGTATGGCCCTCGCGCCAACATCAGCAGCCCAGATTTTGGTTTTGTCAATTACTTCATCGGCTTGGCTCTTCAGGGCCAGCCTCTTACCATCTATGGCGACGGCGATCAATTGCGCAGCGTGCTCTTCGTGCAGGATGCCGTAACGGCGCTCGCGGCTGCGTCTCAGGCGAATTCTCGCGGTAAGGTCTGGTTCGCTGGTGACGATTGGTCGGTTAGCGTTAACGAACTTGCTGAGAGAATAGTTGCTGCTTGTGGTGACGGAAGGGTGCTTCACGTCGAATGGCCGGCTGAGCGCAAGCGAATTGATGTCGGTGACATTGTCATTGATAGTACTCAGATTAAAGTAGATCTGGGCTGGAAGGCTGCAATCAGTCTGGAAGCGGGGATGCAGGCGACCGTGCGGCATTTTCGGGGTCGGAGATAACTTATCATGCATGTACTAATTACTGGTGGTCTTGGCCACATCGGCTCTGAACTCATCCGCAGCCTGGCGGAAAACCGCAGAGTACGGGCAATCACCATTCTGGACAACCTACTCACCCAGCGTTATGCTTCGCTGTTCGATCTGCCAAAAGACATTGATTACACTTTCATCGAGGGTGATATCTTGGATCCAAATGATGTCGCCCAGGCAATGCAGGGCGTGGACGCCGTGGTACATCTTGCAGCTATCACCAATGCTGAAGGCAGCTTCGATATCTCAGAACAGGTTCAATCTGTCAATCATGATGGGACGAAGAATATAGTCCAGGTTTGCATTCAGCAAGGAGTGCGGCCTCTGGTGTTTCCGTCTACCACCAGTGTGTATGGCCCCGTCAATGGGATTGCGCGAGAGGACTGCGATCGCAGCGAATTGTGTCCGCAAAGCCCTTACGCAGCCAGCAAACTTGCTGCTGAAGACGAAATCTTGGCCGCTACTGAAAGGGGCGAGATCAGCGGAGTCGTGCTGCGTTTGGGAACGATATTTGGCCCCAGCCCGGGCATGCGTTTTCACACAGCAGTCAACAAATTCATCTTCTACGCGGTAACTGGCCGACCGCTTACGGTCTGGTCAGATGCGGTTGAACTAGTTCGGCCCTATCTGGCGCTAGAGGACGGGGTGGCCGCGATTGAATTCATTCTGGATCGCCCTGATATATCGGGACAGGTGTACAACGTTGTTACCCTGAACGCAACTCTTGACCAGATAATCGAAGCAGTGCGCAGCAACGTGCCTACTGTGGAATTTGAATACACCAACACAAGGCTGCTCAATCAGGTGTCCTATCAGGTCAGCGACAAGAAAATCCGGGAGTTGGGTTTTTTATATCGTGGAAATCTAGCGGTCGGTATTCGGGAGACATTTGAGCTGTTGAGAGGCGTGATGGTCTACAGATAATGAGTAAATCTTTGACCTCTGCTGAGGGTGACAACCCTTGGGTAGAGTACTGGAATAGCGAGAATGTTTGGGCCAGCTCCAATCTCTGGCGCAAACAGATGGAGACCTTCGTGCGGCTGAGTTCTGAGGTAATCAGTTACCGTCACGACGATAAAGTGCTCGATTTTGGCTGCGGCAGTGGCCATTTTGCGGAAACCGTGGCAAGCCGACTTGGCTCTGTCGTGTGTGCTGATGTGTCTGAGTATTACGTCGATATCTGTAAAAGGAAATTCGCTGCGACTCCCAATGTCACTGTTGCGCGGGTCAAGCCGGATATGAGCGATCTATACACATTAGGTAACGGATTCACGAAAGTCATCTGCTTCAGTGTGCTGCACTATTTTGCAAACTTGGACTATGTCGCCGCCTTTGTGCGCGGTATGCAGCATATGTGTGTCTCAGGTGCCAAGATGATGATCGGAGATATAGGCAACAAACATCGCGCTTGGAACGATAATTTCAAAGCATTTGCCTTCGTGCTGCGCGAAGGCATGTTTATGGATGCGGCTCGTGTTATCACCAGTATATGGCTTACTGATGCCCGATATCGAAAGATCAAGAAGCGGGGCAACAGCTATCTGGAAGTGCCGGACCGATTCATAGAGTCCCTCGGAGGGGACCTGGGTGTCAAAGTGACCACACTGGAAACGCAATTTACCGTCAACGCGAATTACAAGAACGTGTTGATCGAGTTCTAAAATCGCCAACATATTCTGCAAGGTGGAACATCAGCTTGACTAACAGGAAAAACATTGTCGTCTTAGGGGCTGGCATCTCCGGCCTCACTGTCGCCTGGCGGCTGCATGAACTTGGTTTCCAAACGGAAATATGCGAGGCTCAGGATCACATTGGTGGTTTGGCCGGCACGGTTCGGCCTGACGGAGGCAAATACTGCCTTGATTTTGGCCCGCACTTCTTCATTACCCAGAAACAAGAGATTGTTGAACGTATCACCGACCTTGTGGCTGACGAGGTGGTTAGCTTTGAGCGCAGCGCACAGCTACACGTGCGGGATCGCTTCTTGGATTATCCTCTCAGCGCAAAAAACGTACTACTGAACTTCCCCCCAAGAGATGCAATTGCCTCAGTGGCAACTTTTATCTGGGCACAGCTGAAGCAGGGTGCTCAGCGTACGCTGAATTATGACACGCATATGCCTCACTTCGGGGAATGGGCCGCAGCAAATTTCGGCAGCCATCTGGCTAACGTTTTCTTTCGCCCATATACTGAAGGCTTCTGGAAACTTGCCTGCGAGCAGCTTTCTCCAGAGATTCTACCCACAAGTACACGCCTCAATTTCATGAAAAGCCTCAGAATGATGGTTTCACGTAAGGTGAGTGGACACGCACAGTCGCTCACGGAGCGGGAGCTCGTGCTGCCGCTCCGCTACCCGAAGCGGGGATATGGCATGATCACGGAGGCAATCGCGGAGCGAGTGCTGAATATGGGTGGGGTTCTCCATCTCAATTCTAGAGTCTCAGAGATTCGATCTGTTGCAGACGGACGCTACGTGGTGGTGGCCAACCGAAACGGACAGGCAGTCGAGCTGGAAGCCGATTATGTTATCTCCACAATCCCGACTCCGGACCTGGTCGGCATCATGTCCCCGGATGCTCCTCCCAGCGTTCTAAAGAGTGCCAAGCAACTCGGATACCTCGCGCTGATTGTGCTCTATGCGGTCACTTCGAAGACAGAGTTGCTGGACACTTCGTACGTGTACTATCTGGGTCGTCCCTACCATCGTCTTGCGGAGATGGACCAGTTCTGTGACACTCTATGTCCCTCGGGAGAAAACATGCTTGCGGTGGAGTTTTCTTGTCACCATGGCGATGACATGTGGGTGATGAGTGAGAAGGAGCTATTCGAATTGTCACTGCCGTATCTAGAGAATGATGGGATTCTCTCACGTGAGCAGGTCAGTAAGTTATTTGTCGTTCGCGCTGCGCATGCATATCCGATCCGTTACTATGACTTTCAAGGGCATCTCGATAACGTGCTTGGGTACGTGCGTAAGCAGCCCAATTTGGATGTACTTGGCCGCACGGGTGAATATCGTTACATCGATAGCGACCAATGTATGGAACGAGCATTTACGCTGGCTGAACAAATCGCGGATGCGTTCCGGTCGTGACGAACCCTACTGCGAATTCAAATGGCTGCTTAATCAATAATCTGTTTGGAGTCTTCATATGAGATCTTTTTTTCGAAAAATGGTTGTGAATTTGGGGGTTTCCGGTGAGGTGCTCTTATTTCTATGGCAGCGGAAACTGTGGTGGATGATACCTATGGTAACAGTATTGCTGGTCTTCGGGCTGTTATTGGTTTTTGCCTCTGCTTCGGGAGTGGGGCCGTTTATCTATACGTTGTTCTAAATGCTCTCCCGGAGATCAGTACGGCTAATTCTGGCCGCTTGGATGTTTGCAGCTGTTTCTTTTCGGCTGCGGGTGAACATATATGCGTTTGTCACCAATGCGCTGAGCGCTTGGGGCTATTGGCCGCCCGCTGACTTGATGCAGTTGCTTCAATAATCTATAAGGCTCTGATCCTCCACGGGTAGAAAATAGGAATGCTGATTTCAGTAGGTGTGTGTTTGGTC
>CAUZCX010000097.1:0-5640 GCA_963578565.1 Anaerolineae bacterium | reverse complement strand
ATATCTGCAGACACATATCACCTCACAATGACAGCAACCGTAATCCTGAACCCTTACGCCAACCGCTGGAAATGTGGCCGGGAGGCTGATGCAGTGGAGAACGATCTGGGGCGCGCCGGCATTGACTATCGTCTGTATATAAGCACCGAAAGAGGACACGCAACCACATTAGCTCGCGCGGGCGTAGAGCGAAGAGATCTGCCTCTGATCGCCGTTGGTGGTGACGGCACACTGAATGAAATAATAAACGGTATGTTTCAAGCTGCGGCGCCTTGCGCCGATCCGGCCGGCCCGGTGGGCATCGTGCCGCTGGGAACATGCAATGATCTAGCTACAATGCTGGGTATTCCGGCTGGAATAGATGCATCAATAGCACTGATAAAATCAGGAGACACGCGCACCATAGACGTGGGCACAGCAAACGGATGTTATTTCGTCAACAATTCAGCAGTCGGGCTGGAAACTGAAGTGGCATTACAAAACGACCGCATGACGCGGCTACGCGGCGTGTTCCGATACCTTGTAGCCGCAGTATTAACCATTATGAAACGCCCAAGTTGGCATGCGGAAATGTCTTGGGATGCCGGTCATTACGAGGGGTCCCTCACGCTGGTCTCGGTTGGAAACACGAAACGCACCGGTGGAATGTTTTACATGACCCCCAACGCGATTCCCGACGACGGAAAGCTGGATTTCATCTACGCGCCCGCGCTCACACGCATGCAGATGTTCCAACTGCTGCCGCAGACGCTTAAAGGTACTCACGTCTCCGAACCAATCATCCACGAACACCGCACCACCCGCCTGACAATCCGCACCGAGCCAGCAACCGCTATTCAGACCGATGGAGAAATCTCAGCCACTGACACAACCGACATCAACTTCACGGTAATTACCAAAGCGTTGGCAATATTCGCGCCGCAGGCCTAGGAGATGCTAGTCAATCAGCTCGAGCCCTCGTGCGCCGAAACCAGCGCCGCCACTCACGGTTCTCCCATACTACCAGGATAGGAGCGGCATTGAAAATTGACGAATAAGTTCCGCTTACCATGCCTATCATCATCGTGACGACGAAATGGAAGATAGTGACTCCCCCGAATAATGCCAATGCTAGCAGAGTAAACAGCGCGGTCAACTGCGTGTTGATTGAGCGGTCGAGCGTCTGCACAATGGAAAGATTGACTACCTCCTCGTAATCCGCCCGCCGATACTTACCCAGATTCTCGCGGATACGGTCGAAGACCACAATTGAGTCATGCACCGAGAACCCTATCACTGTAAGCAGCGCAGTCAGAAAGAGCGCGTCTACCTCCCATCCGAGCAGCCGTCCAAAAATCGCGGCCATTCCTACGACCACGGCGGTATCGTGTAGCAGCGCCAAAATGGCGCACACGCCATAGCGAAAAGAGTTCTGCACCCCGCGAAACGCATAGGTAATGTAAGCCAGAATGCCTAGCGCGGCAATTCCCACCGCCTGCACAGCGCGACCGGCTACCTCCCGACCGACGACTGGACCCACGCTTTCGAAACTGAGCAACTCCACCACGCTATCAAATTCGGTTTCCAGCGCGGAAATCACATCACTCTTGGAGACATCATCCATGCTTTTGGTGCGGATAATTACCACGTTTCCGCTAGACAGCTGCACCACATTGTCGCTAAAGCCGACCTCGTCCAACAGCAAAGCCACCTGCCTAGTACTGAGTTTATCAGCCTGCTTGACAGTTACCTCAAGCTTGCTCCCGCCGGTAAAATCAATCGCCAGCGGAAGTCCCCACAACCCTAGTGCGATGAGCCCGGGGATCATAACTAGCAAAGAAAGGCCGAAATACCAGTAGCGCCGTCCAACGATGTTCAACATGATTCAAACCATTCAGACACCGAACAATCCCTTGCGTTGCGCGAAATCAACGCGATCCAAAACCACGTGCAGCAAGGTGCGTGTAGCCAGAATAGCGGTGAACAAGCTGACGGCCACACCAATCAAAAGAGTAAGAGCAAACCCCTTCACAATGCTGGCTCCAAACGTGTTCCCGAACCAGAACAGAATCACGCAGGTAATGATGGTAGAGACATTGGAATCTCGAATGGAAGGCCATGCGCGCCGAAAACCTTCGTCCAGAGCCGACACGACAGGCTGGCCCGCGCGAAGTTCTTCCTTCATGCGCTCAAACATTAGTATGTTGGCATCCACAGCCACTCCCACCGAAAGCACGAATCCTGCAATGCCAGGCAGGGTCAGCGTTACCGGAATCAGTTTGAAGAGAGAGAAGGTGATGGCTGCATACATAAGCAGCGCCAACACAGACACCAACCCCGGCAGCCGATAATACAGTAACATGAAAAGAGCCACGGTAGCGAAACCAATACCTCCGGCAACCATGCTAAGACGCACGGAATCCTGTCCCAGCGTCGGGCCAACCGTGCGACTGTTTACCACTGTCAGCGGAACCGGAAGCGCACCATAACGCAATTGCAGCGCCAACTTATTGGCCGATTCCGATGTGAAGCTGCCGCTGATAGTACCGCTCCCGCTAGTAATAGCATCTCGAATTACCGGGCTAGAAATCAACTGCCCATCAAGCACAATGGCCAGATAGGAACCGACGCTGCTGGATGTGTGTTCGCCGAATATCCTGCTACCTTCGTCTGTGAGGGCAAAGTTGATTACGAATGCGTTCGTGACCGTGTCACGGCCCACGCTGGCGCTGCGCAGGTCTGCACCCGTCATAACGGTTGGAAAGATCGCGTCCGCAATGGGTATTTCCTCACCGGCAGCGACACGGTCGGCGAGCTCCTCAACATTAGTATCCTCCCCCGAATTGATATCGGTACGCACCGGGGTGCCGGGCGGCAACGAGGTATTTCCGATGTCCACAAATTCCAGCAGTCCAGTCTCCTTCAGCAGCGCCACAGCTTGTTCCGGATTCTCTATGCCGGGAAGCTCCACCGAGATTCGCCTTTCGCCCTGTGATTGCACTATTGGCTCAGCCACCCCAAGGGCATTCACGCGCTGGTCAACAATTGTGCGAGTGGCCGCCATTGCCTCGCTAGCGACCGCTTGATCAGAGGGCAGATCCGCTTCCAAAAGCACCTGCAGCCCACCCTGTAAATCAAGACCCTGGTGAACCTCTGCAGACCAGTCGATGCTGCGTCCAGCAACATCGAAATACAGTCTACTGTTTGGCAAAGCCACCCAGAGCGCCGCAGCGAACACCACCAAAATTACTGTTAGCGAGCGTGAAGTCCTTGAGAACATGATCAGTATGTTAGTTGTCGCCTTCGCAGAAACGCCAACCACGTGGCCCGAGAGCCAGGGCTGGCGTGGCGGGCATTATACAGCCTTTGACGCTAAAGGTACAGCGTTTTGACTTTCGGTTACATCCAATCTACAGCATTATATTTTTCCACCGATTAACCTATACACTCCGTTTGCCCTGCCGCAAAGCAGGGCCGGAGCCAGCAGGACGTCATTTATTCCTGAACATTTTTGCTATACTCGGGCATCATACACACCCTTAGGTTTGGAGACAATATGAATACACCAATTATGCTGGCTCTTCTTGGTCTTGTTACTGGCGGCATCGCGAGGTTTTTCTGGAAGGTCGCCTCTGAGAATAAAATCTACGGCCCGAGTTTCATGCTTGTCCAAGAATTCGGTATTATTCTTGTCTTAATAGTAGCGCATGTAGTCCAGAGACAACCATTTAATTTGCCTCCCCGGATGAGCGGCATCGCATTTCTGGGGGGCATCCTTTTAGGTATTGGAATCCTCGGGGTTTACCATGCGCTTCGGCTAGGGGGGCAGGGGAGCATACTGTTTCCGATTGCCGCATTAACCGTAATTGTGTCAGTACCACTTACATTCATAGTCTATAGGGAACCTGTGACCGTGACCAAACTAGTCGGTTTAGGTTTGGGTATCGGTTCCATAATCTTTTTGGCCCGCTAACAAACTAATCGGTCAGCCCACGTTGTTTGGATGCGTACTCTGTTCCTTTGGCACCTCAAGTACAACCACATTACGGACACTGTTCCGTCACCCTCAATGCCGAGCTTTGCGTGGTTAGCGGGCGCAGCCCGTGACACACAAAATACTTACCAGGGTTGCAAATGAAGCAGAGTTGCGATATTTGTCAGAACGATGGTCGAGTTAAAGAGAACACATTCACGATCTTGAAAGCACTAATCCCGATGACGCCTGTCCTTTCCAGCCTACCAAGTAAGAGGATGGGTTGGCTAAACATCTGCTTGAACATGACATAAAGTTCCTGTCGCGCCAGAGCAAAAGCAAGTGCGCGCATTTGTCTTTCGTTTTTCTCAGGACATCATAATCAACACGCTACGTGACGATCACAGCTGCAAGCGACTATACCTCAATATCGACTCGCCTCCTCAAGACCAGCCACGCTACAAGAACAGCCACGCTGCCGCTCACAAGCATCACTCCGACCCAGTCGTATGACTCGCCCGAAAGCACTTTCAACTCAAAGTGGACAGAACCATATCCGTCAGCACCGCTTACATTAACGGTGACCATATAAAGGCCAGGTTCCGGCAATTGAAAATCAACTTCATACAGGAATTTGTTGGCCGATTGTTCAGTTGTGGCCACACCTCCGAGCACCATCCCATCGCTACTTAGCCCAGTGATTTCTACCTCCACATAGGCGTCCAGAACAGGGGCGCCGTCCGCGGACCCCACCCCAATGGTTACATGTAATTCATCCACTCGGACCGGTTCCGGGCTGGTCCATACTGTAAACCAGTATGGACCAGAGGGCGCGCTACTCAGTTGCAAAGTGCCGCCCCCATGAGCCGATGTCATGCCGGCAATCACCATCCCGCTGAGTACGATGGTAAAGGCCGCCGCCAACCGGGTTACAACCCAGGTAAAAAACAAAGAATGCACAGTCAAATTCCGGTTACTATGAAGTTGCCTAAGCCCAAATATACTGCGACCCATAGCATGGGTTTCCTTGACAATGGCGCTCATGTTGTCTCCGACTGCCCGGTGGCGACACTCTTGCATAGAAAGTGAAGATATCCCCAGCCAAGCATTGGCACGAAGAAGAACCACTGAATCGCATATCCGAGGTGCGGTCCATCACTCAACTGAAAGTCCAGAGGCATCCGCTTCGGGAATTCGTTCCCATCGTGCTCATTAGGTTGCTGTTGCAGGTACACGGGCAGCAGTTTGTAAGTCATCTGCGCCTGCAAAGCCTCGATGTCCAGTCGATACAATTCCAATTGCACCGACTGCGGCGCGCCCGCGTTAACTTTCCCGGGCTGCGACAGGCGTATGCGCCCACTAACCAAATGCAGTCCTGGTTCATCGAATTTAGATAGCTTCGACGGCGCTGTGGCGTCGTACGGAATCCAGCCGCGGTTCACCAGCACCGCCCGGTCATGGGCAGGCATGACCAGCGGAGTGATCAGATTGACACCTGGCTGTCCACGGAAAATCTGGCCGAGCAAGATCACCTGCTGTGTGTGGTCATATTTACCGCGCACAGTAACTGCTCGAAAGGCTAGATGCTCGAAATCCAGGATGCCCATATCGAGGCTGCCAAGCGGAAGCGGGTCTGCGGCCAGTTGTATGGCTACATACTCGTTGCGCGCTTTGCGCTGTGCGCCTCG
>CAUZCX010000096.1:0-5815 GCA_963578565.1 Anaerolineae bacterium | reverse complement strand
GACAAGCTGCAGGCCTATCAGGCGGCCAGCGTATATGTGCTTCCCTCCGCATACGAAATGTTCGCCATCACCCTCCTGGAATCGCTCGCTTGTGGTACGCCTATCATCGCTACCGATCGCTGTGGACTGGCAGATTTCGTGCGTCAGAATGATCTTGGCTCGATTGTGAAATATGGCGATGTCGGCGGCCTGCAGAACGAGATCACCCGTATCTTGAGACGCCCGCAGGATGTGCAGCGTAGGGCTGGTTATGGGCGTCAATATGTCCTAGACAATTTCGGATGGGATAGCATTGCGGAGAATTGGTTGAAGGTTTACAAAGACTGCGCGGCGGGCTGCTAATACATGTGTGGCATTTGCGGGCTGCTGCAGTTGCCGGGTCAGCAGCCAGTCTCCGGCGAGTTGCTCGACCGCATGCGCGATTTGATACGGCATCGCGGTCCGGATGACGCCGGCAGCTACCTCTCGCCCGATGGACGGGTCGGCCTGGCAAACCGACGACTCGCAATAATCGACCCTTCTCCGGCCGGACGGCAACCGTTCAGCAACGAAGATGGCACCATATGGATTGCCTACAATGGCGAGACATACAATTTTGCCGAGCTCCGTGCCGAGCTGCAGGAGTGCGGACACTTTTTCCGCTCGCAGACTGATACTGAAGTGGTCGTCCATCTTTATGAGCAGTATGGAGTGGAATGCGTCCAACATATGCGTGGCATGTTCGCCCTCGCCATATGGGATGAGAGCCGCCGGCGTCTATTTTTGGCGCGCGACCGGCTGGGTGTGAAACCTCTCTATTATGCCTTCGCTCCAGATGCATTTCTTTTTGCTTCGGAGATTAAGTGCTTGCTGGCGCACTCGTGCCTGGCGCGGGCTGTGGATGACGAGGCTTTCTATCATTTTCTAACATTCCTGACTACGCCCTCGCCGCAAACGCTGTTCAAAGGGATCATGAAGCTTCCGCCGGGTCACCGTGCGGTGTTGAACGCGGACGGCGAAATCAAAGTAGAGGAATACTGGGACGTATTCACTTCTGCGCAGCCGGATTCTACGTATAGCGCCGCCGAGAATGCAGAGCGCGTGCAGGCTGGGCTGCGTGAGAGCGTTAGGCTGCGCATGGTTTCCGATGTGCCCTTTGGGGTGTTGCTCTCCGGCGGCATCGATTCCAGTATTAACGTGGCGCTAATGGCTGCGCAGATGGACCGACCGGTGCAGACCTTTTCAATCGGATACAAGGGCGCCGCAGTTGAGGAGTTCAATGAGCTGCATTATGCGCGCCAGGTTGTCGAGAGATTTGGGACTGACCATCACGAGATTCTCATAGGACGCGATGATCTAATCAACTTCCTGCCCGACCTGATTTACCACCAGGACGAACCTATAGCCGACCCTGTGTGTGTTCCAGTGCACTATGTTTGTAAACTGGCCAAGCAAAGCGGAACTTCCGTGGTGCAGGTAGGGGAGGGTGCGGATGAGCTCTTTGGCGGATACCGCCATTGGCTGGCCGCGCTGCGCTTGAGGAGGTTCGCATGGCCTGCTTTCGGGGCGCTGCCTGCATGGACGCGTCGACTAGCGCTGGGGGCCGCGACGCCGCTTCTGGATGACTTGCGGCTTGAATATCTCCGCCGTGGTGTCGCGGGTGAGGAACTGTTCTGGGGCGGGGCGATAGCCTTCGGCGAGGGCAGCAAACGCGCGCTGCTGACAGATTCTTTCCTGCGTAAAGTGAGAGGGTTGAGTTCTCACCAGCCTGTGCAGCAGCATCGGCGGCGCTTCGACGAGAGGTGCCCTCAGCCTGATTATCTCTCTTGGATGAGTTATGTGGATCTACATATGCGCTTGCCGGAACTGCTACTTATGCGCGTGGACAAAATGTCCATGGCCACCTCAGTGGAGGCGCGTGTTCCCTTTTTGGACCATGAGTTTGTCGAACTAGTGATGGGGATTCCGCAGCGGCACAAATTGCCTCATCTGCGTCCGAAGCAACTGCTCAAGCATGCGGCGCGTGATCTCATTCCCGTTAATATAATCAACCGGCAGAAACAGGGTTTTCGCGTGCCGGTGCGGCAGTGGCTTACCGAATCGCTGGGCAGGCTGGCTGAGTGCAAGTTGCAGGCTTTCTGTGAGCGTACTGATTATCTGTACTGGCCGGAGGTGGCTAAACTGGTGTACGCCCAAGATGAGTTGGTCTGGTATTTGCTGAATTTTGTACTCTGGCACGAGTTGTGGATCGAGGGCGTTCCGTCCAATGATCTGATCTCACCTGATAGTATTTAGGCATAGGTTTGCTGGGGATAGCGGGCATTCGTAAACTGGAACTTGCACTCCGATCAGGATGTGAACACTCACCAGAAACAGCAGCAGTGCTAGCCCGGCCACCGCAGTGCGGTGAAGTCGCGTCGGCAGCAGCTGCATCCATCCTAGCGTGAATAATATGCTGCCAGGGAGAATGGCGGGCAGGCCGTAACGAGTGCCGGCAAAGGCGAACATAAGTGCACGGTGAGGGTAAATGTCCGCGCGCAGAATCACCATCAGCCAGATTAAACCAGCGCTGGCTACCAACAGCCAAGCGGTGTGCAGTGCCTCAGCGCTGAAGCGTGCTCTTGGCTGCCATGGAAGCCGCAGTAGAAACAACCCCCGCAGTATTCCGAACCCAGCGAGCAAAGTCAAACCGAAAAGTGGCCACAGTTGCCAGCGGCTCAGTCCAGGTTGCGTGCCCCCGAACCCAGACCAGTACATGGTGAACAGCCAACTGGGCAAGTCACGCAGCCAGGCACTGGAGGTGCGTTGCCAGGAAAGGAGCGACCACAATGGTCGGTTTGTAGAAAGCCCGAAAATGTTCCTGACCCCCACGCGTGGCCACATGTATTCTGCGGAAGCGTTTCTAATTAGGTTGGTGAATGCCCCGTCCCTCCCCCACCTGCCTGTTCGAGCGTCTATAGAGTTGAAAGATGGCGGCACATCGTTGGTGAATTCCCCGATTGCCATCACCACGCCGTCGTATAGCGCTGCCCCGTCGGTCTCATTAGGAGCGGGAAGGCTCACGGATAGATAAGTGGCCTGTGATGGTACTTCGGCAACCACTGCGTTGAACTGCCATTCGTCGTTGCCGATAGTGATGTTAGTTGTGCCTCCAGCACTCGTCGAAAAATTGGGGAACTCTATTTCGCCGTCGGTTGGCACATGTACCCATGCGCCTACCGTAATTGTCTTTCCGCGGAGCTTGGCAACGGTGGCTTCGGGCAGGTATTGGACCAGGCCGGACGCAGCGTTAGCGGCGTCTACGTGCAGCGCGTTCGAGCCGACGCGCGCATCTTTTTTTCGCGCTATGGCTGGTATAAAACGCACTTTCTCTCCCACTTCTTGCACGAACCAATGCGCGGGTACATCCAGGCTAACCGGCAAGAGTACGACCGCCAGTGTTATGCTGGCGATGAAAGTGCAGACGAAGGTCCATCTCCGAAACGTTGGCGGAAGCCCAATCCACAGCCACAATGCGGCAATGGGCAGCCCAATCCAGGCGGTTGACTTGACGAACAGACACAGCAGCAAAGCTGCAAGTATTGCGACGCACCGGCGTGCAGTCATTTTCCGCCCTCGAGTTACGGCCAGAGCGCCGAAGAGCAAGGTGATGGCGAAGACCGCACCCGCATCGCTGTTTACGCCAGTAGTGATATCCCCGAGATGCTGGTTGAGAGCCATTAGGGTTGCGACCCCGATTGGCAGCGCGGTTCTTCTCGGAAACAGCCGGCGTGCTGTGCCGTATGCAAACACGGTTGTACCAAGCCCTAGAAGCAGTGTAGCCACTCTGCCCAAGTTGATGGTGGCGCGATCAGACAGATTGTTAATAAGCGCCATCGGGAGGCCCGCCCAGAGGTAATAAGCGGAGTTGGTCAGTCTGCGGTTGTCATGCAACAAATCGCAGGGTGCGCTGTCCAGGCCCTCCGGGTCAATTTTCTGAAGCTCTTGGTCGTTGAACGCTATCCAGGCGGTGACGTCTTCGCCCCAAGGCGGGTTATTACGGGGTTCGCTGTCATGCCGGTGAAGTGACCAAGACAGCCCCACCGAATCTCGCAGACAGGCGGCTGCCACCAGCTTTGCGTGGGCGAAATGAATGATCTCATCAACGTTGAAACCGAGTGGTACAATCTGGATGCGCAACATTCCGAGTGCGACCTGGGCTAGGAGCAGAAGCGCAAGAACCGGGTTCAGACGGGCGGAGCGTCTTCGCGCAGCGTGCCGCATGTTTGCTGGCATGAAGGACAGTCTACTGAGCCAAGGGAAGATTGTCAATCTCCGTGCTGCCGCGCGGGTCTTCAGGCCCTGATAGCCCTTTATTCATGAATATCATCTATCTCTGCCAATACTTTGTTCCTGAGCCGGCTGCGCCTGCAGCCCGCGTTGCTGAACTTTCCTGCGCATGGGTACAGGCCGGGCACAAAGTAACCGTGCTGACTGGTATGCCCAATCATCCCACCGGCATCGTTCCCGAAAAGTACCGTGGGCGCTTTCTGGCGCGTGAGTGCTTAGACGGTGTCACAGTGCTGCGCAACTGGCTCTACGCGACCCCGAATCGTGGCTTCGCCAAGAAAACGTTCAATCATCTGAGTTTCATGCTCAGCGTTGTGCTGCTTGGCTTACCACGGCTTGGCCATGCTGATGTGCTCATCGTCAGTTCACCGGCCTTTTTATCGGTGTTCTCGGCGCTTCTCATCAGCCGGTTGCGACGCATTCCTTTCGTCTTCGAGGTGCGCGACCTCTGGCCCGCTGTGTTCGCTGATCTAGGGATTGTCACCAACCCGCTCGTAATCAAGTTTTTGGAGTTCTGGGAGATGTTTCTCTACAGACGGGCGGCTCGGGTCGTCACAGTGACTGAATCTTTTCGGTATATGCTAATTGAACGCGGATTGCAGGCCCAAAAAGTGGTCACTATATCCAACGGCGCTAACGTGGATTTCTTTCATCCGGGTGAAAGGGACAACGCGGTGCGTAGTGAACACGGACTTGGTGACCGGTTTGTGGCGAGCTACCTCGGCGCGCACGGGATTTCTCACGGTGTTGAGACAGTGCTCCGCGCCGCCGAGATTCTGCGGGACCGGAAAGACATCACCTTTATGCTCGCGGGCGAGGGAGCGATGAAAACCAGTTTGCTGGCGCTGAAAGAGAGTATGGGTCTCAAGAACGTACTCATGCTGCCGGCGCAGGACAAGGAGCGCATGCCCGATTTCTATCGCGCCAGCGACGTTTGCCTGGTACCACTGCGGGATGTTCCCCTTTTTGAGACCTTCGTTCCCTCCAAGATGTTTGAGATAATGGCATGTGGCGTTCCAATCGTCGGTGCGGTGCGCGGCGAGGCGAGCGAAATCCTTACTCGGTCTGGCGCGGCGCGTTTGGTAGCGCCAGAATCTGCCGAGGAACTTGCGCGGGCCATTGAGTGGATGCAAGCTCACCCCCATGAGCGAGCACGGATGGGCGTGGCTGGGCGCGAGTTCGTCAGTGCACATTATGACCGTGGGAAACTGGCGGGACAATATGTGCAAGTACTGGCAGGTACCACAAAATGACCACTGTGCTGGTGACGGGCGCGACCGGTTTTCTCGGCGAACATGTGATGCGTAGGTTGTTCCGTAGCGGAAGCGACATTTTAGCATTTGTGCGGCCTGAAAGCCGGACAGGATGGCTACAGCAGCACGGTGTCAAGCTGCGTGTTGGAGACCTCTCTGAGCGTGTTGTTCTGGAGCGTGCCCTACGGGGTATAGATGTGTTCCTAAACATCGCCTCGCTCGGATTCGGGCATGCCACCAACGTTGTGGCTGCA
>CAUZCX010000095.1:0-5856 GCA_963578565.1 Anaerolineae bacterium | reverse complement strand
CAGTCGCCGTTAGCAATCCGGAAACTCAATTGCGTCGGGTCCGTGAGTTGACGAACTGTTCCAGTAACCGCTTCCACCTCCACCATGCGATGGCTTTGATTGTCCGACTGTGCAGATAGTTCAAGTGGTACGATAGCCAATCTACCCTCCGTCCGCCACTGATAGGATCCATATACATCTAATTTCCGCATGGCGCTGCCGTCAGATCGTACGACCCATAGACCATCACGTTGCGTATCACCTGATGCTGTCACCTGGAAAACCACCCAGCCACCCCTTGGAGATATGCTAGCGCTGCCCAATCGTGTTGCTCGCGCTACCTCGAGCTCGTCCGCCGAGTCTAGATCAAGTACCGTTAGCGAGTAGCTTTGTCGGGACAAATCACTGCTTAGGACTAGCCAGCGATTGGCGTTGGGAAACCATCCCATGATTCCACCTCCCGTCACAGTAATTACTTTCCGCGGGTCACTGCCATCAACATTCGCCAACCAGAGCTCAACGCTTCGCTTGTAATAGCTGCCGTTCTGCGAGGAAACCACCTGCCATCCGATGCGCTCACCGTCAGGCGAGAAAGTAATCGAGCGTCCTCCGCTAGGCACAACCCAACTTTCCTCACCATCAGTTCGCTGGATGTGGGTAATCCCGTCTGAAAAGGGATAGGCTACAAGTCGGGCATCGGGAGAAAACACACCCAGCAGATCAGTTACAACCGCTGGCTCTCCGCCAGTTGCATCCAAACCCCATATGGCTGTGACCGCGTCAACTGCGGGACGATCCAGGAACCAGACCTGGTGTCCATCTGGCGACCAGAAAGGACGCACACAACAGCCGCCGGTAGTCAGCCGCCGTCTGGTGGGCACAGAAGTTGCCGTTGGGTTTGGAGTAATAGCCGCAGTCGGCGTTAGTGTCGGGGTGGACGTCTGTGTCGGAGGAAGCGTCGGTGTTCTGGATGGTTCATGTGTTGGTGATGATGACTTCCTCGGGGTTCGGGTATATGTTGCATGTCTGGTCGCCGTGACCGCGGGTGATGAAGTCTTAGACGGAACGGGATGGAACGTCAGGGTTGGATCCTGGGTTATGGTGGTCGGTTGCAGGGGTGGCTCTGGAAGATTACTCAAATTCGGCCTGCACGCGACAGCCAGACTGAACGCCAGCAGGGTGCCAATGGTTCTCAATACTGCCATTCCAACGGCCACGCTTCTAAGTAATCATTTAGGGGTGATCCCCAAACAATGATTTTCGGCTGGTCTGTAATGTGTTGCCAACGACGTGGATCGGCTAGATCGCGCGCGTACCCACTGTTGTAACTACCTACAAGTGCGAGCGAATCCCAATCGGCATCAATCAACAGTGCTGGGTTGTACAATCGTTTATACCCTTCTGCATCCCGGAGTTCGAGGTGCAGATGTCCAGCCCAGGCGCAGTCTAGATCCGGATCACCTGTCAGGGCAACTATCTGCCCGCGCATGACGTGTTCCCCAGGTTTTAGCTGTGGCCTTTCCAGCAGGTGCCCGTATAGCGAAGCGTAGCCATTGTCGTGGTCAATGATGAGATTATGAGGCAGCGCCCCGTGGCTCACCGAGTCAACCAAGGAAACAACACCGTCCCCAATTGCTAGCACCGGTGTGCCGCAAGGGGCAGTGAAATCAATCCCGAAATGTAACCCCTGGCCGGCATCATACAAAGTTTCACGCTGATAATAGGCGAAAATAGTATTGCCATAGAGTTGGTTGAGCAGCCATGTACTCGGACCCGGCGGGTAAGAGAGCGGCAGACTGAAGGGCTTCTCATTCTGCGTGTAAGGTTTTGCCGCGAGCAGGCTGCCCATCAATAGAAGGGCAATTAACCCGAACGTAGCACTTCGCCTGAACATTCCCCGCTCACGTTTTGTGCCGATCACTGTGGTACATATCGACTTATGCATAGCTTTCAAGTGCCGATGGAATGCAGCACGATAATGACCGCGAGCAAGCATGCCGAAACACGTGGCATGTTCCATGCCAGTCCTGTGTCACAGTTGCTCAGGAATGAACGGTACGGGGCGTTTCCCGAGATGATTATCTATACGTAAGGAGCTCTCAGATATGGTAAAGGAAACAATAGTTACAGCTGCGCAGCGTACGTGAGTGTTTTCAGTGCACTGCTATACGGAAAGTTGTCGCCAAGACAGCAGCTAGACCGGCGGCGCCGAGCGCCGCCACACCCCATCCGCGAAGCACAACCGCTAGATTAAACGTCCTCCGTTGTAAATACAGTACTACAAGCAACCCTGCTGCCTGCACCGTAAACGCGACTGCATTTGCCAACGCGAGCCCGCCGAAATCCAGACGTGTGTAATTCAATAAGGCAATACTGACACCAATCTGCAGCGCCATAGCTAACACAGCGGCCAGTGTGGGTCTTACCGCATCACCGAAGGCATAAAACGTACGCGCGGCAATTTCCACTAGGGAGTGACCCACCAAACCTAGGAGGAACATTTGCGCTGCGAAAGCCACCATGTCCGTTCCCGCCGCGGTAAAAACTCCGCCTTCAAACACAAGTCGCAACGCCGGGCGGGCGAGGAAAATTCCTCCCACGGCCGCTGGAAGGGTGAGATACACGATAATACGGAGCGAGTGTGTCAGGGTACGGGAAAGTGCTACACGGTCATCGCGCGCCGCAAGCCGCGCCAGGGTGGGCAGTAGTGCTGTTCCGATCGCCGTAGCGATAATGGTCTCCGGAACCTGCATAATAAACATGCCATATGTAAGCGCGGTCACTGCACCTTCCCCGAGACGTGATGCCAGATTGTCTCGGATCAATTCGGATGCCTGAAAAGCACCCATCCCAACAACACGCGGCCCCATCAACGCCAGCACGCGTAAGACCCCAGGATGCCGTAGGGATATGCCTGTCGTCCATCGAAAGCCATAACGGAACAGCGCCGGCAGCTGCACCCCAAGGTGGAGGCCAGCCCCAATAATCACTCCGTAAACCAGTCCGTGTACGCCCATACCGAAAGTCGGGATCGACAATCCATGAAACGGAAACTGATCGGGCGCCAGAACCAGTGCGCCGAATATCTGTCCGAGGTTATACATAAGCGGCGCAACCGCCGGCAACAGGAAATGTTGATTTGCCTGCAGGCCGCCGATCACTAATCCGCTAACGGAGAATATCAGCGTGGCAATCAGATTCAGGCGCATTAGATCGGCAACGAGACGCTGTTGGGAAGGGTCAAATCCCGGCGCGATGCCGAATCTGGATTTCACCAGCGGCAGTGCGAACACCGCGACAATTACTGAGAATACAGCGGTGATTACAAAGGCAAGATTGGCGACATGGGAAAAAAGCCGCCAGCCTTCATCCCGCCTATGCTGACCGAAATATTCTGATAGCACCGGGATGAAGGCCATCGCCAGCGAGCCGCCAGAAATAAGCACGAAGAGCAAATCCGGCACATTGTTGGCTGCATTGAAGGCATCCAGCAACGCGGAGATGCCAAAAACGCGCCCGATTATGACGATGCGCAGCAGTGCCACCAGCTTGTCCAAGCCGAAGAATATTGCGATAAGCAGCGCCGTGCGCGCCAGAAACCGGCCGCGCGTAGTCACTCGATCACCGCTTCCATAGTCATCGGTACATCTATAAAGTTGTAATTGAGCTTAGCTCGTCCCGGATGCTCTGCTAACAATGTGTTGACGTCTTTGACTAACATGATCATCTGAACTATACATCTGCCCCCAGCGGGTCAGCAAGTATAGCTTGTCGAAAAAGAAAAGACCCGCTTCAACGTGACCCTGGTCAGATGTCAGTCGGGACAGGGCGGTAGTCCAATCTAGGTCACGACATTCGAAATAAGCGCCTAGCGGGACAGCAAAACCACAGCGAAGGCGCCTAAACCCAGTCCGGAGAGTTTGGTGGCGGTGAGAGGTTCGCGAAGGATAATGACTGACAATATCGCCGTCAGAATCAGACCTAGCCGCCCTATGGGGGCAACCTTGCTGCCATGTTCCATTCCAAGTGCAATCATCAGGGCCAGGATCCCACTGACCGATAGAAGACCCGCAAGAACTGGCATACTAATCAATTTTGGGGACGTGGAAAAACCCTTGCCTCGCAGGTGCATTGCTATTACCAAAACCATGATCTAGGTGGAGGTTTCAACGAGCATAAAACTCATGCTGTCTACACGTCTCCGCGAAACGGCAGCCGTGCGTACATAGTCGGCAAGTCCCAGAGCAACAAGTGTGCCGATAGCAAGCATAATCCCACTTTTCACGATTCTTATTACCTCCAACTTGAGAGAGAAGATGAACGGAAAATTTACGTGCCTCCACTGTACACTCATCCACGGGGGGTCAGCAAGCATGACCCTTGGGTAGAAGTGTGATCATGAAGTCCCCCCATCCTTGCGGCGTATTCTCTAGCGAGGTAAAGTTAGGTGATGGAGTGGAGGTTCCAGCTATGGTACACATTTGCAACGGGCACTGGCGCGGATATGCTCAAAAAGGATTAGTAAGGAGGATGATATGTGCAAATCCAGCTCAATAACCGCTAGGGATTAAATACGGCTCCGTTGGCCCCCAACGTGCCAACTACGTTGCACTATTTCCATCCCCTTCCAAGACTTACTAGCGCCAGTTCTCGCAGGGCATGCAGTTCGCCGACATGGTTGGATTCGTGCCAGCACAAGACGGCAAAGTGCTCGGTTACCGTCTTACCCTTCCTAATTTGTATGTCCTGCGGGGTTTCCTTCTGAAGTCCTTCCGGGTTCTTTTCCAGCCATCCACTGAGTGCATCGTAGGTTTTCTCAAGGGTCCCCAGCAGACGCTCCAAGCTAGATGATTTGCTCGCAGCGGTAATAGGGTTAGAGTTATAGTTATATAGTTTAACCTCGGATGGGGTCATGTATTCTGGCTGGCTAATACCAGATAGAATGACATCACGGTACACTGCCACATGTCCGAGTACCCAGTTCATGCAGTTACTTTCCCCGGGCAATTGCAACACGCTCTCGGCATGGGATAAGCCATCTGTAGCCTTTGCGATAAAGTCCTGATTGCGCCGCAAAATAACGGCGAAAACCTCTGCTTGGTTCATAGTTAGCTCTCCATAGCTATAACTGCCCTGCCGATCATGCTGGGTTGGGGTTACTTCGTTCCTCCCTCCTTGACACGCTTCAGACCAGCAAGATCAGTGGACACCTGCTTTTCCATCTGATTACCCTCCAGACCTTCTGCCATCTTGAATATACCCCCGGTTTGGGCTTCTATCATTAAGGCTACCTTGGCGTCATTACCCTGCGCATCGAATGTTACAGTGGCTTCAAACGACATTGACCCCACTATTTTACCAGCCTCCAGTCGGACGGCAAGATTGGCATCTTCGCAACCCCAACTATGCGGAGGGCTTGTGTTTTTGAAAAAAAAGGGGAACGTCGGGACGGTTTACTGGGGCTGTAGCGATCATGTTGACAGTGCGAGGCGGCAATGTTACTCATGGGTGCGAGTACTTGGCAATAAATGATGTTAATCCAGCTTCATATCTTCCTGCTGAGATCATAAAACCCTGATTGTGATTACCTTGAAGCTCGAGAAATTCCTTCGGCTCATTTGCTATCTCGAAGAGCTGAAGCCCGTGGCTGAAGGTTACCGTTTCGTCGTCGCGGCTGTGCACGATCATAACTGGGGCATTCACCTTACGGAGATGGTCCATGACATTATAGTCAAAACGCGATAGCAGTCGAACGGGCAGGTAAGGATAGGACTCAGTAGCGATGTCCTGTACTGATGTGAACGTCGATTCTAAGATAAGCGCTTTCGGCGGGTTATTCTGGGCAAGCCAGACTGCAACAGCACCGCCTAGGGATCT
>CAUZCX010000094.1:0-5857 GCA_963578565.1 Anaerolineae bacterium | reverse complement strand
TTCGATGTTACCCCGGCGCGGTTAGTGACGGCACTGATAACTGAGCGCGGCATGTGCCCGGCATCCGAGCAGGGCGTTCTCGGCCTTTTCCCGGAGCGGTCAGCGGGCAAGGCGTGATGGCTGTGCTGTTAGAATCACAAATCACTGCTGGTAAGCGGATGACTCAGGTGGCGGAGGTCTCCGGCCTGCCGCAGGCTGAGCTGGTGCGCTCGATGCTAGAGGCGTCCGGGCTGCGCGTTGAGATTCTCACCTCTGGGGCTGGGATAGCTTATGGTGTCACGGTAGGCGCACTGGCGCGCGTGCACCTCTTTGTCGGATGCGAGCACGTGCAGGAAGCGCGCCGGCTGCTGGCCAAATTCTGGGAGGAATGTTTGACAGGGTCGTAGTAGAAAACGTATAATACCTTCAGTAAGAATTCCTGATTTGCCACGCTTAGAATCCCCGGTGACACAAGTGCAGAAACAATCTGCAACTGATTGGGTGGAGTCATTTTCGCTCCAGCCCGATGACTGCGAATATCTTGCTAACCTGCTGCTGGAGGCTGCAACCCCGTGGAGCACTGGGCAGGTCGCGTTGGCGTTGCTGGAGCGCAAGCTGACTCAGGAGAAGACTGCGCAACAAGAGATGCGGCGCGGTAACGATATAGCGGCAGTGTACCGCCCCGAAGAGAATTATGGACTGGGACAGGTTCTGTACTTCCCGGTTCTGGGAGCTATGCATGGCGAGGTGATTTCTGCGCGTGCTGGCTCCAACCCGGCAGATGGAGATTTCCGCGTGATTGCGGTGGCCTGCGATGACAAGCGTACGCGGGAGTTCGCCAGTGCGCTGCCAGAGCATGCGCTCACCGTTGACCCTCTGGGCTTAGGTGAAGCCGTGTTCGATAACCACGACGAATTCGCGCAGCAGTTGCTGCGCGAACATGGTGCGGAGTTGCAGGCGCATATCCAAAAATACCTGCCATCGCGCGGCGACTTCGTATGTTTGGCCGGCCACTGGTTCCCGCGGGAATTGTTGGCCTACATTAACAGCGGACATTTGAATCTGGTCGAGGCCGCGCTGGATGTCTCTGGTGGAGGTCCGCTCACGCCCGAGGAGATTCTGATGCAGCTGGACATCGATGAGGAGGGCGATCAGCAGCTGATGCTCTTCTCTCTGAATTATGCACTGAAGCAGGATGAGCGCTTTGACGAGGTCGGCCCGGTCGGAAAAATATTTTGGTTTCTGCGGAGTATGGAGCCGCCAGAAATTGTTTGCCCGCCTGATCGGCTGCGCTGCCGGTCGGTGGAAGCGGGGACGTACGTGCTTACCCCCGAGCTGGAGGAGCTGGCGCGGCAACTGCATGACGAATTCAGCCCGCAGCCTGAGGCTCATGCGGCGGAGGGTCCGGTGGAGCTAGTGCTTACCTATCCACATTTGCGTGCTGGCACGCTTCCGCTGGGACCGCATATGGCGCATATTTTCCCGTCCGCGTTGATATCTCCGCGTATTAAAATTAGTCTTCGCGACGCGGTCTCGAGTGATCAGCTGCCTGGATGGGTGGTGCAACGTGAACGTTTTGTCTCGGGCCTTGGCCCGCTTTACGAAAAATATACCGTCCCAGCGGGTGCGTGTATCACGCTGCTGCCGGGCGCGGATGCGAGCGAGGCCATGGTGCGTATTGAGCGGCGCAACGCGGTCAGAGAGTGGGTGCGCACGGTCTCGGTCTTGGACGCCGAACTGCGCTTTGGCCTGAGCAAACACACAGTCGGGGTATATTATGCGGAGGAGCAGATTGTCATGGTGGATGATGTGGATGCGGTGGAGGCCGTCTGGCAACGGCTGCAGGAGACGGGGGCTACGCTGGGTCAGACCGTGCTTTCAGTATTCCACGAGCTGATGAAACTTACCCCGCAGGGAACGGTGCACGCCAAGACGCTGTACAGCGCTGTCAATGTAGCCTGGCGAACCCCTCCTGAGCCGGTCTTCGCCGAGTTGCTACAGTGCTCCTGTTATCAGCATGTTGGCGACGCCTACTGGCGCCATGATTCGGACACGTAGGCGTGTGAGGCCGAAAGAGAATTACCTGTCCATGATTGAAGCCCCCACTCCTGCTCCTAGCCTGCCGGCAATGCTGCGCCTGACGCTGCACACGCGTTTCCATATAGATTTTGACTGGTGGGAACGTCACGGTCGCGAAGACCGCGTTTATCTGCGCAGCCACCTGTGCGAAGAGCATCGCCTCGAGTTCGGTTCAGAGGAAGATGGTGACGACCGGCTGCTGGACTGGGTGCATCCGCTCACGGCGCAGGTGTCGCGCCTCGACAGGCTGCATTACACGTTGCGAAGTCACTGTGCCCAACAACCTGAATTCTTGACGAAGCGTACTACGATGGTGGATACAGTTTTCCGCGTGTTTATCGCCAACGGCAATCATCCGCTTACCGTGTTGGAGCTGGCCGCGTGCATCGGCCGTGAGGGGCAAGAAAAAACCGTTTTGCGCACTCTCGCCGGACGCCGTGTCTATAAGGGGCTGCGCCCGTTGCACTCGGAGGCGGGTATTGATGACGGAACCACATGAATCAGGCCGCAATGTTCGAGGTCAGCTTAGAGCGTAATCAGGGTTTAATTGTCAAGGAGACCTACGGTATGACGCACGCTGAGAGCGTGCCGCAGCTGTCTTTTGCGAGCAATTGCATGAACTGGATACTCGGCCATTTGGCCGAGTATCGCGATGCACTGCTGGGCTGGGCCCACCAAAAAGGTTCGCCTGAGCTCAGCTGAGCGCGAATTGTATGTTCGGGGCTCTGTGCCCATTACTCCCGAAAGCGAGTCCGTTCCTCTCGAACGGCTGCTGGCAGCGCTGGCGGGAAGCTTCGACGCGCTCAGCGGCTGGCTCCATAGTAATCCGGATGGTCTGTTGGAAGAGACGCCGGATGGACTAGGTCTCAGTTTCGGCGCGACCGTGGCGGAAAACTTCGCCCTGTTGTGCTGGCACGATTCACACCATGCCGGCCAACTAGCGGTGCTACGCGAATTGGCACTCTCTCCCCGGGGTGAGTAGCGTACTATTAAATAGCAGCATTTGGGTCCCGGTCATGTAGCTATGTCCGCCCTTGGGTTGCCCGTTTTTTCATGGGCTACATTACATCCGATGTCGTCATGTGTCGCCTTTGTGGCGCGCCGGCACGCAATACTCTGGAACTACCATACTGGAATGAAGCTTTCTGAACTACTGGCGCTGACTCTGTCTGTAGGGGCATTGACTGCCAATCTGGAGGGATTGTTTGCAGCCGATCGCGGTATGTGTCCGAGAAATGAGAAGAGATAGAATGAATATGTTGCTGTAGGATCTCCCAGTGTTGTTTAGAATTCTTGCAGCGGACGCGCTTAACGACATATGTATACTTGGAATCCCGAAATCTCATTGCTCAAAGGGTGTTCTCGATTGTATGTTTGGTTTTTTGTGCGGGCGAGTGCCGTGTTGCGGCCGAGAGGGTTGTATACTAGGGTTTGACGGAGCACAATCCCGTGAAAAGGAAACTTGAGAATATCAGATAGGTCTTAAACGATAAGGGCCAGAATGTCCGACCACCTAATTGAGACAAGCTCATGAAACTTTACGCGGAAAGAACTTTCCGTATTGATACGGAAAACGCGTTCAGGATAGGGCCACATATTGCGCGTGTGGAACAGGAACTCGGTGCTGTCACAAAGCTCAATATTGGTGAACCGGATTTTCCTGTACCGACACACATCAAGGACGAGATCAAACGACAGCTAGATCTAGACAATACTCATTACTGTGACCCAAAGGGCATAATCACCTTGAGGCAGGCCATCGCGAAACAGGTCGGCGAAACACGTGGTTTGGAGGTTAGTCCGGAAAGGGTTGTCGTATTTCCCGGAGGTAAACCTCCTATCGGGTTCGTCCAACAGGTCTACTGCAGCCCCGGCAACGAGGTGGTCTATCCAAGTCCCGGATTTCCTATATACGAGTCATTCATTCACTATGTCGAGGGGCTGCCGATGCCTCTGCATCTGGACGAATCATCCAATTTCACTTTTACACCTGACCAGCTTTCCGAGCTGATCACGCCTAGGACCAAGCTGATATATCTGAATTTTCCGTCAAATCCGACAGGTGGAGTAGCATCACCAGAACAGTTGGAAGAGATTGCCACAGTCATACTGGATCGCTGTCCTGTGGAGGTCAGGGTGTATTCCGATGAAATCTATGAAAACATCATTTTTGATGGCAATATCCACCATTCCATTGCTTCTGTGCAGGGTATGGAAAACAGGACCATCATTGCAAGCGGATTCTCGAAAACCTATGCTTGGACCGGTGGTCGGGTAGGGTACGCAGTTTTTCCCACTGAGGAAGAAGCGGACGTCTTCAAGAATCTGAACATCAATTACTTTTCCTGCGTACCGCCATACAATCAGGAAGCAGCCAGGGTCGCACTCGAAAGCCCTCTTTCTGTACCTGCAGTGAGCAACATGGTTGAAACCTTTCAGAAGCGCAGAGACGTTGTCTGGGAAAAATTGAATCGGATAGACGGAATCACGTGTCAGAAACCTGGTGGTGCTTTCTACCTCTTCCCCAACATCAGTGGAGTCTGCGAAAGCATGGGCCTCATTAATCATCACCAGCAAATGGATGCACTAGATAGGGAACAGACGTCGCCGTCAGGACTGTTTCAGATGTTTGCGCTCTATCACCACCGCGTGGCTGTGCTCGATCGACGTTCCTTTGGCAGGTTAGGTTCGGAGGGAAAACATTATGTCCGCCTGTCAACGGCATCTGATCTGGATGTGCTCGAGGATGGTATCCGTCGTTTGAATGCCGCAGTGGAAGATCATGAAGGAATGAAACAGTTCTTAGCCGCGCGACCTGATATCCAATGACACTCAATTGGGAGAAAACCTTATTAACACTCCGGGCGAATTGGTAACTGGACGCGTACCCGTGCGACCTTTGACGCGCATTCAGCAAGGCCAGACTTCTATGTCGGCTGACTTGCCATCGGGCTTAGTACCGTTTTGCGTTAGGGTATTCACCCTCACTAATTCGTCGCGTTCCTGCGTCTGCAGATGTGTGTTTTACACTTAGTGATTGGATACCGTCACCAAGGGTAATTCTTCCGAACAGCCATGAGACCCCCAGCCGCTGTAATCCTGCTTGCTTCCGTAATTCTGTCATCATGCGGCCCACCCACAGAAGAAGTTACAGAGATGTTTACGCGCATGGAAGCGGAAGAAATGGCAATAACTATGGTGGCTGAAACGGCAGAAGCCGAGGTCAAGTTCATTCTTGCACTAGAGCAAACCCAGGCGGCCCAGCCGACTAGTACTGAGGTGGCTAGCGTGACCATGACGTCTTCTCCGACCGCCACGCGAATATTGAAACTTTCGCGGACAGTGACTGCGAGTCCGACCAGTACTACCGCCCGCACCCCAACTGCTACGACTATCGGCACAGGCACTTCAGCGGCAAGTGATGTCTCTTTACCAGTGGGGCAGATATCTGTCGGCAACGGCAACCTGAGGTCAGGGCCCGGCACTTCTTATAACGTTCTGGCCCAGCTGCCCATTGGCACGGAGTTAATTCTCCTGGAAAGGACTGACGATTCTGAATGGCTCAGGGTTTCAGTCGTGACAACCGGACAAGATGGCTGGGCGTCGCTAACGATTGTTGAAATGGACGTTGAAATTGAGCAGCTTGACGAAGCGGAAGAGATACCGCCGTTGCCTACCCCTGAGCCCACGGCCACTACCGCTCCTGTTGTTACCGGAAGCGCGCAGTTCGGTCTAGGCGGTCAGGTAATACACGGCGGTTTACTGGCGCTGGACAAGATGCAGGCGATGAAAATGAGCT
>CAUZCX010000093.1:0-5968 GCA_963578565.1 Anaerolineae bacterium | reverse complement strand
ATTTTCGCAGAAACGCCAGCGCCGCGTTGATATCATCCTCACGATAGAAACCATTGACCGCATCCACTCGCTCGTTTATCAGCACCGGCGGAGTGACCGCACGCTGCTGCCGCTGATGCCAGTTCCAACCCACCACCCCGGGCAGGCCAGTGTAAACTGTGTAACGTGAACCATATTTGTATTCGCCAGTGTGTGCTTCAACAATCACCGGCGATCCCCTCACGTTTTCCTGCATCCAGCGAATCGCATGATAGTCTGGTTCCATCTGTATCGTTTGCCCCTGATCGTAATATTCTGCGAACTCCATAAATGCCATACCGTAAAGCGTGTGCGGCGCTTCAGGCGCCATCCGATCCCGCATCTTGGCGAAACTTGCCAGCACAGTGTAGGTAGCCGCAATCAATACCAGTATCCCCAATCCAGATACCCACAAGCGGACGTTGCGAGGCCGCCAATTCGGCAACTGTTGCCACACCCACGCCAGACCGGCACCGGCCGACACGCTAAGCATCGTCCATACCTGCAGGTAAAATTTGAAGACCGTGTTCATCCGACTAATGTCCCCCTCCAAACGCACCAATTCGACCGCCATAGTTAAACCCAACGCCATAATGACTAGTGCCAGCACCGCCCGTTTCTGTGTAGTTTGCTCCAGACGCAGCAACAACAAACCGGCCCAGGCTTGTAACCCCAACACCAGCGGCGCAATGTGTACACCATAAAAGATCAGCAGGAAAATGCCCGCCAACAACAGTGCTCCGGCTACTACATATAGTCCATACGCATCTTTCATCATTCGAAAATCGCGTACCCTCATGGATGTAATCCATAGCCGGGTCTCAGTAGCGAGGAACGAGATGATGATGAACAGAAACAGCCCGTGTATCTTCAGGTACGCGCTCAGCGGTGTATTGGAGCCATTCCAGAGCTCAACCGCGTTATATCCGGAGCCATACCACGCTGCATAAGGACGATATAAGAGTACCGCTAGAGCTATCAACAGCGCCACCCGCCCTACAACCCCTGGCAGTATGTCAAAGGTTATCTGGCCCCGCCTTCGGATCTGCGACCAAACTACGGCCATACAGCCCAGAGCCAGATAGGCTGGTAAGTCCCAGGTGTTCGTCGGCCCGAGCGCGCCAATGGCTAGACCGCCCATACCCCAGTGCAACACTATCGCCGTCCGGTCACCAGAATCCCTTGCACCCAGCACAACCGATAATGCCCACGCCAGAGCCACCAGGGTCAGCGGCAACGCGAGCATGTGCGCGTGCATATCCGCATATAAAAAGGTGAACAGTGGGAACTCCGTGATGGGAACCGCCTCGTCAGCCGGGTGAGGGATGATCCGCGTTGCATTCCAATACCATTCACCATTTCCCACTGGTAACACCCTATCCTCAAACGCCACGTTGTATAAACCGGTCGCCCATTCCGATGCAGCTCCCATCCCAGGCAAGATTACTCTACTCGCTGTAGAAGACGCTCTGCCTATCCCTTTGCCTATCGTGTCCAACTGCCCAAGATTGCCCAGTAGCACCATCAGCACAGTCGCCGCGACACCTCCCAGCAGCGGAATCCTATCGGATCGTTTCCACGAAGCCAAATTTACTTCTGACCGCCGTATAAGATTGTACGCAACACAAAACGCGCCTGTGCCAGTCATTGCAAACAGCATTGGCAGCAGCAGGTTGTAAGCAATAGGAGGCGAAATGCCTAGCAGCTTGGTTGGTACCGCAGCAATCACGTAACCAAAATAGTAATAATTAATGTAGCCGCCCGCTAACCACGGATCGAAGGGTGGAAATCCCGTACTGCGCAACACCGCATTAAAATACGAAAAGTCCATCGGTTTTTCCCCACCATAGACGGGATGCCACAGGTCTGGGTTATACCAGCGGATAAACAAATCAAACACGAACAGTCCTAGCCAGAGTAGCTCTACTTTAAGGATATATCTCCAGGATGCAGTAATCCAGCGCCGAAAATCGCCAAGGCGCTGAAGGCCGATAATAGCCGCCAGCAGGGCCAGACCACCGGCCGCCATCCCAATCGTCCCGCGCGTGAACGGCAACCAGCCCACGCTGGCCAACATCCACGACAGCCAGCCAACCAGCAGCAGTGCCACAACCTTTGAGACAGCGTAGCCTCGGTCCGGAAGTGCACCAAACGCTACAAAAACCAAGGGGAACAGCAACCAACCGACAAGTATAAGCCCACCCCACCAGGCAAGCGTCGCCAGCCATTGTTGCCGATTGAGAGCGCTGTTGGTATCAAACATCTCCGACCACGTTCCGCCCTCGCGATGTTGATCCAGCCGTTCCGACGGCAGCATCAGACCTGTAGGTGCCGCTGTGGCATTCTTGGGATTCATCCAGATGATTTCAGACAAATCAACCGCATCTAGGATATGGCGCACCCTCTCCACCGAAAACTCTGACCCCTTCCGGAATATCAACACTCTTGGATGATCGTAAACAGTGAACGGCTCTTCGGCATCATTATCGTAATATTGCCATCCACCCAATGCCGGTACACTCTCAAATTCAACCTCCAAATCGAAACCCAATTCACCCGAGAAAAGCGCATCATAATAAGCAATGGTAAGTGGATAGCGCGTCGGCAATCGCGGAATGGAGCCATACTGCCGGTTCGAAGAAATGATGATGTAGTCACCCCGCGTTAGTATGTCCAGCATCCGATCACGCTTGTTTTCATCATCCTCCCAGTACAGCTCTAAATTGTGCCCTATATAAATGCCCCCAAAAGCATCATGACCATCCATGCGCAGCGGCAGGCCATCATCCCAACTGGATTCATTGATCAACTCCGCGCCGCTAATCGTCAGCGGGCCGCCCGCCACTGCCTGACTGACCAACTGATAATTTTTTCCCTTCGTCACCGAAAGGGGCGGCTGGAACCGCAAGGTATAGCCATTATTCGCGCCGAAATCGGCAGTAAGCATAGCCCTAGCCAGTGGCATAGCACCGCGTAAGCTATCATGAATACTTACCAAGAACGTCTCTCGCTCATCATCTGGATTAACCTCTCCCAGATGCCCGATATGCACCTCGGTGATCATGCCGCTCGCTTGCGCGGTGAATATTTGCGTGTGCTCCTGGCTATCATGATATTGAAAACCTACCGGCATGCCGACCGGCTGCGTCACGGCACCGTCAGGAGTATCGACAATCAGACTAAACGGCCCGGGGAGATTATCATAAATCCAGCGGCTGGCCTCCACACGTGTTACCGGCCGCTGATAAATGCTGGAGAAGCCAAAAGCGTAGATGGATGTGGTCACTAGCACTAACCCTATCAACCCAGCGGACACCAAACGCGATGCTTGTTTCAATCTCTTCACATTTGATATCTCATACAACGCCCAAGCGCCAAGCAAAATCAAAGTCGGATAAATAGGTAAGAAATATCTCATGGGCTTGACCCACTGCGTGCCTTGCCAGAGAAAGTAAAGCGCACTCCAAACAACCGGAAGCAAGTGTCTCCGGCATCCCCTTTGCCGTTGGAGTAACTGCCACCCCGCCCACCCGAGCCCGCCCCACGCTGCTAAACCGAGGGCCGGACCCATACCCCAGCGCACCATATTCTGCCAAGGGTAAATTAGCGCCGGGCGGTCAGTCCACTGATGGTTGGGAGGGAAATCCGCGTCGCCGCTTATCTGCCCTCGTATCTCCCGGATGTTGTCCAGCCATTGTTGGTTAGGGCTGACGCCAAAAAAGGACGGTCCCTCGAACGCATAGGGCTGAGCAATTCGAAATATGACCACCGTAAGACACGCAGCCAACACAAGACGCAGATTAGCCGCCATACCCCATCCTCCAACCCTAGTGTGCGAGTATGTAGCCAACACAATCAACAGCGCCAGCGGCGCGGTGTTAATACGCGAAGCCACAGCCATCCCCATCATCACACCGAAGAGGGCATAGTTGAGCCAGTTATCACTATGGAGTGCGCGAACGGCGAAAAGCAGGCCGAGGGTGACAAATAAATTGGCAACCGAGTCGACCGTGAAAAAATGTGCTTGCTGAATGAGGGCCACCGAGCCCGCACACAGCGCAGCAGCGAGTAAACCAACCCAGGGATTGTAAAGCCGCCTTCCGATAAAATAAAGCAGCAGAACAGAAAACGTATCGGCAAACGACGCCACCGCGCGCCCTACAAGATGGATTTGATCATAGCCAGAACCAAAAACGATTGATGACTCGAATCCTAAATCCGCAATCTGAAAACCAGATCCATCGATCCATTCCGCTATATAGCGCACTGCAAAAATAGGCGCGGTGCCATACACAAAGAAGCTGTAGCCCTGGTTGTATGGGTTAAGTGAGGAACTGGCGGTATCGAAATATTCCATCCATCCGCCTTCCACAGGGCGGATACCGGTTTCAACCATAGTCAAGAATCTCTCGTCGGGGTGCAAGTGCTGAAATTCATCCCAATTCAACCCAACGAAACGCAGATATGCGGCCGATGCTACTACTAGCAGTAACAAGATAACATGCCCAGCTCCCTCAACAGAGCCGCCTGCTGAGCGTTTGCCCGTGAATGAATCCGCTCTCTCAATCATCTTGGGATCGATATTCATACTTCCCCGTCAATACCCAATCTCATTCCGAGACACGCCGCGCAACGAGTAATAGGTATGCTCCACGTGCAGGCATAGGTTCTTCATAATACCGTCGTAGTATTCTCTCCGTTAGCCCCAGGTTGGCAGCCGTGGGTGACAGGATCCACCGTCCAGTCAGCCTTTTTGAGACCAGCGCCGGCAACCCGAAGTAATGCCACCACTCAAGCGCCTGCAACGCCCGACGCGAAAAATAATACCGGTACCGTTCAACCGAAAAGCCGGCATCCTCCAGCAATACGGACCATTCCTCTAGAGAATGGTAATGGTAATGACGTGATATCCGATTGAAAAACCGCTCGTATGCCCGTGCCATTGAGCGTAGACCCAGGTCAGATAGACCACGGCTAATAGAAAGAAACCCACAGAAGAATTCGCTCGGAACAGTAAAGACAAACGGCGCTCCCGTCAGCAGGACCCGCCCTATGTCATGGAGAGCCCCTTCAAGATCAGGAATATGTTCAAGAACTGAGTTGCATATCGCGCTCCCGAAAGCCTGGTCTCCAAATGGCAGCCTCCCGCAGCCTGCCTGAAACACGCCCCGATAAACGCCGGTTTTTCCGTATGCCACCCTTACAGAGTTAAAGTTTGAGTCAATACCTACGTCCAGCGGGTGGTAAAAAGCAGTGGACACGAAATGCCCGTCTCCGCAGCCAAGGTCCAGTGTCCGTGCAGGAAGTTCAATATCGGAGTAAAGACGCGCCTCCACCGCCCGCAGCAACGCCCTAAAAGCCGGCAGTTCGCGGAGATTCTGGCTGAAAACGTCAGCGGAAACTGGCATTCGTACTAGTTCGCCAATTTGCCGATCCGAAAACCCACATGATGACACCGAACATTTCAATCCATCAGCCTGGAATCAGCTCACGAAAAATGTCTTCGTATCGCTCCGCTGTCACATCCGGAGAAAACTGCGCCGCGATTGGCTCACGCGGATGCCGGAATTTGCCGGGGTCCGCGAGTACTTCCAATATTCCGGATGCCAGTGCTTCCCCATCCCGCGGTGGTACTGTCAACCCCATGCCTGTCATCTGTGTAGGCACACGCACACCGGGAAGCGCGCTCGCAACTGTCGGGGTCCCGCACAATGCCGCCTCAATTTGTACCAAGCCAAATGTCTCCGTACTGTTGATACTTGGAAGTACATGCACGTCACAATTGCTAAAAAAGTGGGCCATCTCATCTGGCTGGAGCGTACCGAGAAAAGTATAACAATCTGAGAAGCGCCGAAGCATGGGCTCTAACCTTCGACTGTAACGTTCTTCCCCAACCACATCTTCCACAGGACCAGCGTGGAGAACCTTCAGACGCGGGTAAGCCAGGAGC
>CAUZCX010000092.1:0-6205 GCA_963578565.1 Anaerolineae bacterium | reverse complement strand
TTTTACGCTCACATTATGGTCAACCAGAATGGAGAGCGTGTGGAAATTGACGCCCGCCCGTCAGATGCCATAGCTCTGGCCGTGCGTGTGCAGGTGCCGATTTATGTGGAAGAGAAAGTAATGGAACAGGCCGGCATCACACCAGAAGAGGACATCGAGGACGAGTTGGATAGTACGGAGACCAACGTAATGGACGACAAGGACATCTCAGTGTTCTCAGATTTTGTTGATACGCTCGACTTGGATGATTTAGACAGCGACGAGGAAAGCAAATAGCTGCCACGAGCACGCCATAGCTGTAAAGATGCGCGGCTTCTTGGCCGCGTCTCCTTCTGGAAACGACCAGCCTAGAGCGCCCGGCACAGAGTACGGCGCTCTGTGACATTGCACCGGTGATTACGCGCAAAAACTGATGGAAAGCACGCACGAGGACTTCGTTCAACCTTATAATCTGGAGGCTGAAGAGGCGGTCATAGGGTCGGTACTCATTGACCCGGACGCCTATTACGAGGTCGCGTCCACGCTGCGTCCGGAAGATTTCCACTCGGTCAAACACCGATGGGTATGGAACGCTTTCGCCGCACTGCACGAACAGCACACGCCAATCGACCAGTTGACCACGCAGGGGATGCTGGATTCCCGTGGACAGCTAGAGGAAATCGGCGGTTTCGCATATCTCACGCAACTGGTAACGCGTGTGCCCACTGCATTCAACGTGGCTGCTTATGGCAAACTAGTTGAGGAAGCAGCAACCCGCCGCCGGTTGATTCAAGCCGCCGGGGACGTGGCCAAGCTGGCGTACGACGAGAAAACCGATATAAACGAGGTCGTCAATCAGGCTGAGCAGACTATGTTCGGTGTAAGTGAAGGCCGCTCTAGCCGCGACATGACCCTCATCCGACAGGTGGCCCACGATTATTACGACCGCGTGCAGCAGCTGTACGACAATCGCGGCAGAATAGTGGGCGTCCCCACCGGATTCCGAGATCTGGACACGCTGCTAGGCGGCATGCAGAAATCAGATCTGATCATTGTGGCCGGTCGCCCAGGAAAGGGCAAATCCGCCTTCATGGTTTCTGTGGCTCTAAATGCGGCGCGCATGCACAAACAGCGCGTAGCGCTTTTTTCACTGGAGATGTCTAACGAGCAGGTGATGCAACGTATGGTGGCTCAGGAGACCCACATCGACTCGCACAGGCTGCGCGTTGGCGAGCTTGAGGAGGAGCAAATGGATCGGTTCATCCACTCGGTGAACCTTTTGAGCAATGTGGGCATTTACTTGGATGACACACCGTCAATATCGGCGATGCAGGTACGTGCAAAAAGTCGTCGCTTAGCTACCGAGGTGAAACTGGATTTAATCATCGTCGACTACCTGCAACTAATGGTATCGGACGTACGCCGCGATGCGAACCGGGTGCAGGAAGTATCGGAGATTTCCCGCGGTCTGAAAGCTTTGGCGCGCGAATTGCACGTACCTGTGCTAGCCGGTGCACAGCTCTCGCGCGGAGTGGAACAGCGCACCGGGCAGCGCCCGGTGCTGTCCGACCTGCGCGAGTCCGGCAGCATTGAGCAGGACAGCGACGTGGTGATGTTCTTGCATCACCCAGATGCATGGGACGAAGACCCGCAGCGCAAACAGGTGACCGAGCTACTGGTCTCGAAACATCGCAACGGAAAAACCGGCTCTATGGAACTGGTCTTTCTACCGCCATACGCTCAGTTCGTCGATGCCACTCACAGAAGTGTGGTACTGCAGGATTAGTGGTGAAAGGTTTTTCCGGTTTCCCCGCTGGAAAAACGCGCACCACTCCGGTGCCCAATCTTTTCTTCGTCGAGTTATTGCCGCAGATTGATGACCTTGACGAACTGAGACTCACGCTGTATTGCTTCTGGCGTTTAGCGCTGAAAGAGGGACGGCTGCGCCATGTGCGCCGCAGCGAGCTGCAGCAAGACGAAACATTGCTTGACAGCTTCCAGCAACCGGGTGAAGTCGCCCTGGCGCAGGCTCTAGAGAGAGCCTGCGCACGCGGCACGCTGCTGCACGTCGTATTGGAGGATGCCGACGGACATGAGGATTATTTCTTCCTGAACACCCCCAAGGGGCGTGCTGCAGTGGAGGGCATTGCCCGCGGCGATTGGCGTCCCACCAACGACGCGGATGCCCCGATCAGTGTGACAGTGGAGCGGTCCAATATTTTCACCCTGTACGAACAAAACATCGGCTCGCTCACTCCGCTCATCGCGGATGAGCTTCGCGATGCCGAGCGAAACTTCCCTGACAACTGGCTGAAGGAAGCCATGCGCCTAGCAGTGGAGAACAACGCGCGCTCGTGGCGCTACGTGCTTGCCATCCTTGAACGCTGGCAGCGCAAAGGAAAGGATGACGATGGAAAAGGCCGAGCAGACAGTGAAAAATATCGCCGGAGATACCTCGACTACCTCGAGAGCTGAACCCCAACATAAGACGCTGCCAGGACCGGGTTCGCCGGATTGCCCCCAGTGCCACGGACTGGGTTTTGTTAGCGCGAATGCGGACATTGAGGACCCGGCATTTGGCCGCCTGTATGCCTGCAGCTGTCGTCTTGAAGACCTAGAGCAGCAGATGAAGGTGCACCGCCAACAGTATTCCAGCCTGGGACCGCTTGCTGAGAAGACTTTCGAAAACTTCTTGCCCGAAGGCCACGCTCATGACCTGCGCCAGCGCGACAGCCTGCATCGCGCGTATGAGCAGGCGTGCGAATACGCAGATAATCCCAAGGGGTGGGTGCTGCTGCATGGCGGTTACGGGTGCGGCAAGACGCATCTGGCCGCTGCCATCGCCAACCACTGCCTGTTACAGGGCACCGATGTGTTCTTCGTCAACACCCCCGATTTGCTCGACCATCTGCGCGCCACCTTCGGGCCGGGATCGCCTGTGGCTTACGACGATCTTTTCGAGCAAACTCGCAACGCAGCCTTGCTCGTCCTGGATGACCTGGGCGCCGAGAATCCCACCCAGTGGGCTCAAGAAAAATTGTATCAGATTATCAACTACCGTTACAACGCCACGCTTCCGACCGTAATTACCTGCAATGTGGAACTTGAGCGCATCGAGCCGCGTGTGCGTAGCCGCCTTATCGATATGGATCTTGTACGCAAATTTGTCATTGATGCTCCTGATTTCCGCCGCGCCGAATCTGACCAGACCGATCTCTCCTCGCTGGCCATGCACGCGCGTCAGACATTCGAGACGTTTGACTTGCGCGTAGGCGAAATCACCTCGGAGCATCAAGGACGCTTGCGCACGGCGGTGCAGGCCTCACAGCAATTTGCTGAACAACCAAGGGGATGGCTGATCCTCACTGGTGGCCACGGCTGCGGGAAGACGCACCTCGCGGCCGCAGTAGCCAACCAACGCATCCGCAACAGTCACCCTGCCCTGTTAATCACCGCCGCAGATTTGCTTGACCATCTGCGGGCCACCTTTAGCCCGGACTCGCTCGTGCGCTTCGACCAGCAGTTCTTCGAGCTGCGCAACGCCCCGCTGATGGTACTAGACGACCTGGCCATGCACAGTGCCACCCCCTGGGCCCGCGAAAAAATGCTGCAGCTGATAGATCACCGCTATGTGGCACGGCTACCCACTGTGGTTACCACCTCCGTGGACAAATCCGAGTTGGGCGCAAGGTTAGAGAGTCGCCTGCTCGACCCACAACTCAGCATCATTTGCCCCATTACCGCACCGATGTACAGAGGCGGCAAACGCAAATCTGGCCGCGGCGGTCAGTAGCGGGAGGCCAAACCATCAGCAATTATGCGCTTGTCACGAACTCTACAGGCAATCATCGCGACAATCGCTGTCGCTATCGGATCATTCGGGGTGATGACAGCCTTGGCTCATCCTGTTCCGGAGCATCCGTTTTTCGCGCCATTAACGCAGCTGAGTAGACCAGCGGTCATCGCCCACCGTGGCGGTGCCGCTATCTGGCCGGAAAACACGCTCTATGCGTTACAGCAAGCCGCCGGCATAGGCGTGGACATAATTGAGATGGACGTGCGCCGCACCGCGGATGGCGTGCTCGTGCTGATGCATGACAGTTCCGTTGAGCGCACCACCAATGGAATAGGCACGGTTGGACAACTCACGCTCGCCGAATTACAGCGATTGGACGCAGCCTACCACTGGTCAGATGACGGCGGGAAAACGTATAGGTATCGCAACCAGGATATCACTGTGCCCACGATTACGGAGGTGTTCAGCGCTCTTCCGGAAGTGCGCATGAACATAGAGATGAAGACGGCCCAACCCGCACTGGCCACCACTTTGTGCGCGCTCATACACAAACATGATACGAACGAACGATTGCTAGTAACTGCTTTCAGCCAAGTATTTCTGCAGCAATTCCGGTCAGTGTGCCCAGGAGTGGCCACCTCTGCGAGCCAGGAGGAGCTGATGGCCTTCTTCGCACTCAATCTAGCGTTTCTTGGCCCAATCTACAGCCCCGAGTTCAACAGCTTGCAGGTTCCGGAACAACGCAACGGGATACGCGTGCTCACGCCCGGATTTGTGCGCGCTGCCCACGACCGCGGACTGGAAGTCCATGCGTGGAAGATCGACGACGAGAGCGACGTGCAGCGCATGCGCAAACTCGGGGTGGACGGTATTATCACCGATTACCCAGACCGGATTCTGGCCGCTTTCGGGCGATAGTGATTGCATTGAGCCATGCACCTTCATGACGGCTAGATGACTTACACTTCACAATGATTGACCCGCATTATGGCCCCGCAAATCGGCAGCGCAGGACTGAGACTGCCACAATTCTCATCGTCGAAGATGAAGATACCGTGCGCGAGACGGTAACGCAGGCGTTGCAGGCAGAAGGCTTTAATGTGCTAGCAGCCACGGATGGCCTCGCGGGCCTACGCGCGGCGCGGGATGACAACCCTGACCTGATACTTCTGGATCTGATGCTCCCTGAAATGGACGGGCTTTCACTTTGTCGTGCATTGCGCCGTGACTCAGATGTGCCTATCATCATGCTCACTGCTCGTGGCACTGAGATGGACAAAATCGTCGGGTTGGAGACCGGGGCGGATGATTATGTAGTGAAACCGTTTAGCCTGGGTGAACTACTTGCGCGTGTACGGTCGCTTTTGCGCCGCGCGCGCAGTGGTAGCCCAACGGAGCAGCTGCAGCTGCTTTCTGGCAATCTCAAACTTGACATAAGCGCCCGCCGCACCACCATAGCGGGCGAGGAAATTCACCTGACGCAGAAGGAATTCAACCTATTGGCCGAGCTAATGCGAAACACCGGTGCAGTGCTCTCTCGTGACCTGCTGCTCGAAAAGGTGTGGGGGTACACTTACGTCGGCAGCACACACACGGTAGATGTGCATGTGCGCTGGCTGCGGGAGAAAATCGAGGACGAACCCTCTCGCCCGCAGCGTATCATTACCGTCCGCGGCGTTGGCTACCGGTTCGAAGCATGACTGCGCTCACCTGGGTACTATCATTGGCGCTAGTGCTTACGGCCGCAGCATTTGTCCGCCATCGCCTGCAGGCACGGCGAGACGCTGCCGATCTTAACCACAGCGTCAAGCAAATCAGGCAACAGCTTGAAACCGCGACCGCAGCCGCGGACGAAAGTTCAATGCGCTGGCAGGCTGCAGGAATTGCCCTGCTCGAGGCAGTGCTCTTCATTGATATTGAACTCAATGTACGCTTCGGCAGCCCGGGTGCAGAGGCTCTATTCGGAGCGATGCAAGAAGCCGGTGTAAGTCTGGTCTCCTACACGCGCTCTGAGGAATTGGAACGTTTTTGTAAAGAGGCGCTCGCTGGGGAAAGATCAGAAGATCCACTGGAATGGCAGACGGAACTACAGGAAAGAACCTTCCGGGTGCGCGCGCAGGCATTTGAGGGTGGTGCCGCCCTTGCGCTGACTGACGTCTCGCGTCTGCAGCACCTCGACCAAGCGCGGCGCGATATGGTGGCAAACATATCCCATGAGCTGCGCACCCCGCTGACTGCTATAAGGCTGCTTCTGGAAACCCTTCAAGCCCGCGAACACCCCACCGACACCAGCACCGCTCTGCAGAATATTATGATGGAAACTGAAACCCTACAGCAAATGGCTCAAGAACTGCTGGACATCTCGCGCATCGAATCCGGTCGGGCCGCGGTGAAGTTGGTCCCCACAGATTTGACTGCACTGGTGAACAC
>CAUZCX010000091.1:0-6290 GCA_963578565.1 Anaerolineae bacterium | reverse complement strand
GAATCCACCGGAGACTGCAAGTCAGGTGCAGATACTTGGCGAGGGCCCCAGTGCCGCCCCAGTGGTGGCTGCGTTGCTGCAGAAGTTAGGAGTGGTGTGATGGTACTGGCTTTTCTGGAACTGGCGCAAGGCGAATTCACCGATCTCTCGTTGCAAATGCTCACTCTTGCTGGCGATATCGCCAACCAGATGAACACCGGAGTGCAAGGTGTTCTAGTCGGAATGAAAGAGCGAACAGCGGCGGGCGACGTTTCAGCGTATGGGATTTCCAAGCTGCATGTAATTGAACACGAAGATCTGGCGGATTACGCGCCAGCCGCCTGGGCGCACGGGGTGCTGCAGCTTATGGATATTTTGGACCCGAAAGTGGTCATCGCGGCCGGCAGCGACCGCGGTAACGAATTGCTCGCGCGGGTCGGCGTGCGCAGCGATCTTCCCGTGGCGGCGAATTGCATCGCCGCCCGTGCTCATGAAGGTTTGCAGGTGACGCGTGTGCGGTGGGGTGGTAGCCTACTGGAAGAGGCTGGGTTGCACGTCTTCCCGGCTTTGCTTACCGTTATGCCGCACATGCTTGTCCCGGTCCAGCCAGGGTCGATCGAGAGTGAGACGGACATCATCATTTTCAATCCGACCTTGAGCGAAGATGATTTCCGCGTGCGTCTGGTGGCGCGCGAGCCCGCCGGCGAGGGTGTTTCGCTAACCAATGCACCAGTCGTAGTCAGTGGCGGCCGCGGAGTGGGCAGTGCAGAGGGATTCGAGAGTTTGGAGACAGTCGCGAGGCAGCTTGGAGCAGCCGTAGGTTGCTCGCGGGCGGTGACAAACAACGGATGGCGGCCGCATTCAGATCAAGTAGGTCAGACCGGCGCGCAGATTTCACCTGACCTTTACGTTGCATGTGGCATTAGCGGCGCTATTCAACACATGGCTGGCTGTCGCGGTGCGAAACACATTCTTGTGGTCAACACAGACCCTGAAGCGCCCATCCTGCAGCGCGCCGATTACGCAGTGATTGGCGACCTGCACGAGGTATTGCCCGCATTGAGCGCCGAAATCGAGAAGCTGCGGAGGCAATGATTTAGGCATAGCCTTAAAAAGAATTGGGCGGATGCTTGAAGCGCTGATATAATCCTCGCTCGGTTATTATTGATATAACCTCTGTAAACCACGACCCCGAAGGGGATATGGCTGAAGACGAACTGGATCTCACACAGTTGGAGACTTCCGAGTTGATCGAGCAAATTCAAGATGATCTGTACGATGGTTTAACCGAGGAAGTTGAACAGGGGGTGCATGAGCTACTGGGACGGGAAATGACTCCGTACGACGTGCTTACTCAAGCACTTGTCGGTGGTATGGACGTTGTCGGGGTGGATTTTCGCGATGGGGTTCTGTTTGTGCCCGAGGTGCTGATGGCCGCGAGAGCCATGAAGGCCGGTATGACCATCCTGCGGCCGCTGCTGGCTGAGACAGGTGCCCCACAAGCTGGCACCATGGTGATTGGCACCGTAAAGGGCGACATTCATGATATCGGAAAGAACTTGGTTGGGATGATGATGGAAGGTGCTGGTTTCGAGGTGATAAACCTTGGGATCAACAACGACGCTGATACTATCTCAGTGGCGTGTTAAAGGCTGGATTTATTACGAAGATCCGCGCGGATGGTTTCAATGGTGCTGTAGATATTACTAGGGTCGCCGATGCAAAGATGATAATAGGCAACTTAATCGCTGGCGCCTTATGAACAGACACGTAGGACAAATAAGAAAGAACTGTGTAGAAGGAGATCTTGATTGTCGGCGCCGACAACGACAGGCTCTCTTGCATTGGGCATATGATTCACGAAAACTGTGAGAAGTGTCTACATGTCTATATGTACTGTCACGCTTTTGAGGCCTTGACTAACAATCGCCAAGATATTGATCGGAAACCATCATCCATAGTCATGCCCAACTCGAAACTCTTACTAATAACAGGTGTAACAGGATATGTTGGGGGTCGTCTCGTGCCACAAATGATTGAAAGGGCTGAAACTGAACACCAAAAAGCTTCTAAAGGTTTTGGTTAGAGCACTTGGAGGAAGGCAGCTCCATTGGCATAGAGAACGAATACGGTTATCTCCTTCAATATATGCGCTTTCTGGTCAAGAATGCAAGAGATATGAATGACTTGGAGAGATCGCCTATTAAAATAGCTAAACTACGCAACGGTTTCCATATTAGAATTGGAAAGATATCGGAATGTTTCACATGATTGCCATTTGGTATCAGGCATATTGCCTTACAGTTCTCAACAAGCTTGGAGATGCCATAGGTGTTTTGTCAGAAGCATATGACATACGTATTCATGCAGATATCAATAACCTGCTAAGATTAATACTGTTCCTAGGAGATGACCGAGAACGACAAGTCCTTCTCTTTCTTCACGGAGTACCAGAGATAACTTCGTGGGGCAACCGCAATTGGAAGATGGCTGGCGAGGCTGCTAATCTATTCGTAGGAGTCAAGAGCAAAGAAATGGATGGCCCAATACTGGCACCAATGGCCACTCTGTGCCACAAACCTTGCAAAGACTATACGCGTAGGCTCACCTACGGACAAACTCAATGAAACGAGACTGTACAGCGCTCTTACACAAACTGCTCCGTGAGCATATCTTGCTGCTCGATGGTGCGATGGGCACCATGATCCAGGGATACAAACTGGAAGAGGAGCAGTATCGGGGCGAGCGCTTTGCCGACCACCCAACTCAACTAAAGGGCAACAACGACCTGCTCAACCTGACGCAGCCGCAGATTATCCGCGAAATCCATGAGGGATATCTGGCTGCCGGTGCGGACATTCTGGAAACCAACACCTTCAACTCCAATGCCATCTCCATGGCAGACTACAACATGGAGGATCTGGTCTACGAGATGAACTACGCTGGGGCGCAGTTGGTGCGGGAGGTCGCCGACAAGTTCGAGCAGCAGACGCCCGACAAGCCGCGCTTTGTGGCCGGGGTGCTCGGCCCGACCAATCGCACTCTTTCGCTTTCGCCGGATGTGAACAATCCGGCCCACCGCAACATTACCTTTGACGAGCTGGTGCAGGCCTATACCGAGGCTGTGCGCGGCCTGCTGGCAGGCGGGGCCGACCTGCTGCTAATTGAGACAATTTTCGATACACTGAACGCGAAATCCGCAATCTTCGCAGTTCTAAAGTACTTCGACGAGCACGGCGTCCGGGTGCCGATCATGATCTCCGGCACGATCACCGATGCCAGCGGGCGCACTCTTTCCGGGCAGACCACGGAGGCGTTCTGGAACTCGGTGGCGCACACACAACCGCTGGTGGTCGGGCTAAACTGTGCCCTGGGCGCTCAAGAGCTGCGCCCCTACGTGCAGGAACTGGCGCGCATCGCCCCCACGCACGTCAGCGCGCACCCGAACGCTGGCCTGCCAAACGAGTTCGGCGAATATGACGACAGCCCGGAGTACATGGCCGAGCATCTCTCAGAGTTTGCCCGCAGCGGTTTCCTGAACATCGTCGGTGGCTGCTGTGGCACCACCCCGGCTCACATCCAAGCCATCGCAGCGGCGGTGGTGGATATCTCTCCGCGCGCTATCCCGCAAATAGAGCGCAAGTGCCGCCTGAGTGGGCTGGAGCCGCTCAACATCGGACCGGACTTGCGCTTCGTGAATATCGGGGAGCGCACCAACGTCGCCGGCTCGGAGCGCTTCGCGAAACTGATCCTGGACGACGAATATGAAGGCGCGTTGAGCGTGGCGCGCCAGCAGGTGGAGAACGGCGCGCAGATGATCGACGTGAACATGGATCACGGTATGCTCGACGCAGAAGGTGCGATGACTACCTTTCTGAACCTGATCGCCGCCGAGCCGGACATCAGCCGTGTACCGATCATGATTGACTCCTCACGCTGGGTGGCGATTGAAGCTGGGCTGAAGTGTGTACAGGGCAAACCGGTAGTCAACTCCATCAGCTTGAAGGAAGGCGAGGCTGCGTTCGTAGAGCAAGCGAAATTGGCACGCCGTTATGGCGCAGCTGTTGTCGTAATGGCTTTTGACGAGCAGGGGCAGGCCGAGACAGCCGAGCGCAAAGTCGAAATCTGCACACGTGCCTACGAAATCCTCACTGAGAAGGTCGGTTTCCCGCCCGAGGACATTATTTTCGACCCCAACGTCTTTGCCGTCGCGACCGGCATCGAAGAGCACAACGACTACGCCGTCGCCTATTTCAAAGCTATTCGCCGCATAAAAGAAACGCTGCCTCATGCCCTAGTCAGTGGTGGGCTGAGCAATGTCTCCTTTTCCTTCCGGGGTAATAACACGATACGCGAGGCGATGCACTCGGCCTTCCTGTATCATGCCATTCGGGCCGGCATGGATATGGGCATCGTAAATGCCGGGCAGTTGGCGATTTACGACGAGTTGCCCAAGGAATTACTGCAGCGCGTGGAAGACGTGTTGCTGAATCGGCGGCCCGGTACCACCGAGCGCCTGCTGGAGATTGCCAAGGCGCACAAGAGCCAGACCAAGAGCACTGCTCATGACCTAGGCTGGCGCAATGGCAGCGTGAGCGAGCGCCTGGTATACGCGCTGGTGAAGGGCATCAACTCCCATATCGAGGCCGACACGGAAGAATCCCGCCAGCAGATGGAGCACCCCATCGAAGTAATCGAAGGGCCGCTGATGGAGGGCATGAACGTCGTCGGCGACTTGTTTGGCGAGGGCAAGATGTTCCTGCCGCAGGTGGTCAAGAGCGCGCGGGTGATGAAACAATCCGTTGCGTATCTGACCCCGTTCATCGAATCCGATCGCAGCGCCACCGGCACAGTAGCCGCCGGCGCGAGGGGCCGGATTGTATTGGCGACTGTCAAGGGCGATGTGCACGACATTGGCAAGAACATCGTCGGCGTGGTACTGCAGTGTAACAACTACGAGGTGATTGACCTAGGCGTGATGGTGCCCGCAGAGCAAATTCTAGCCATCGCTCGCGAGCGGCAAGCGGACATTGTCGGATTGAGCGGTCTGATTACGCCCTCACTGGAGGAGATGTGCCATGTCGCAACTGAGATGGAACGCCAGGGTTTCGGCGTTCCGTTGTTGATCGGTGGTGCGACGACCTCGCGCGTGCACACAGCGGTGAAAATCGAGCCGGAGTACAAACGGGCGCTGACGGTGCATGTACTCGATGCCTCGCGCGCGGTGGGCGTGGTTGCAAGCTTGCTGAAAGAGGAAACCTGTGCTGATTACGTTGCGAGCGTTCAGGAGGAGTACCAGTCTCTGCGGCAACAACGCGCCAGAGTGACGGCACAGCGCAGTCAGGTCAGCCTGGCTGCAGCCCGCCAGAACAAGCTGCCCACGGATTGGGCTGCCTATCGCCCACCCGAGCCCACCTTCCTGGGGGTGAAAGTCTTTGACGCATACTCCCTGCGGGAAATCAGCTCCTACATTGACTGGACGCCCTTCTTTCAGACCTGGGAATTAGCGGGCAAGTACCCGAACATCTTGCATGACGCTAAGGTGGGCGAAGCTGCCACGGATTTGTTCAACGACGCGCAGGCCATGCTTGAGCACATCATCACGGAAAAATGGTTCACGTCCAAAGCGGTCGTCGGCTTGTTCCCGGCTAACAGCATTGGGAATGACGACATCGAGGTTTACACAGATGAGACGCGCCGCGAAGTGCTTACGGTAGTGCATTGTCTGCGGCAGCAGATGGCAAGATCAGGTAAGCGAGCCAATATGTGCCTAGCCGACTTTGTCGCTCCCGAAGAGACGGGTGTACAAGATCACATCGGCGCATTTGTGGTGACGGCTGGTGTCGGGGTAGATCAAGTGGCCCAGAGGTTTGAAGCACAGCAGGATGACTATAGCAGCATCTTGGTCAAGGCGTTGGCCGACCGGCTGGCAGAGGCTTTTGCTGAATTGATGCACAAGCGCGTGCGCCGGGAATTCTGGGGCTATGCCCCGGGCGAGGTGTTGGACAATGAGGTATTGATCCTCGAAGAATACCGAGGTATTCGCCCTGCGCCCGGCTACCCGGCGTGCCCGGATCACACTGAAAAGAGGGAGCTATTTCGTATTCTGGACGCGCCCGGCAATGTATCCGTAACGCTGACCGATAGCTATGCCATGCTGCCGGTTGCCTCGGTGAGTGGCTTTTACTTCTCGCATCCTGAGGCGGCGTACTTTGGAGTCGGGCGGATAGGCCAGGATCAGGTTAGAGACTACGCTCGACGCAAAGGGATGGATGTCGAAAGTGTCAAGAAATGGCTAGCGCCGGTTTTGG
>CAUZCX010000090.1:0-6373 GCA_963578565.1 Anaerolineae bacterium | reverse complement strand
GTCATTCGACTGCATCTCGCGACAGCAAACGGCAGGTCGATCTGCCCAGCTTCACGATATCACTATCAGTGAGTAATTATGAAACCGATGTGTCGCTACAGTTCGATTCTGACCTCTTTGCTGGGGATCGTGTTCTGTCATGCCGTTCTGGATGCCCGGACAACGTGCCATGCTGAACTGCCAAATATCGTGGTGCTGTTTGTCGACGACCTAGGATATTTTGACGTGGGATTCCGGAACAGCGACTACCATACGCCCAACATTGACAAGCTTGCATTGCAGGCCATGGTATTGAACAACGCCTACGTTCCCTCGCCCGCGTGCAGCCCCAGCAGAGTCGGATTATATACCGGACAGCATCCTGCTCGCCTTCAATTCTATCGTCATATTCCCGGTGCGCCCAAAGGCGACTACCACATATGGATGAACGATCCTTCTCTCCTGCCTTCGCGAAATTACCTGCCGCTGGAAACCGTGACCTATGCGGAGGTTGTAAAGAAGAAAGGCTACAGAACTCTCTTTGTCGGCAAGTGGCATCTGGGCGGGGCCGGATATGGGCCGTTGCGACAGGGTTGGGATCAGGCCATCACCAGAAATACAGGAGGTATGAGGTGGCAAGGCTATTACGCCTCGGAGGCCGAAGAAGAGCCCGGGCGTGATCCGTCTCAGAGAGAGTATCTCACGGACCATTTGACCGATAAGGTCGTGGAGTTTATTCGCCAATACGACAGCAACCAACCGTTCCTGATCCAGTTTTCATATCACAATGTCCATGCCCCCACCCAGGGGCGCAGGGATTTCCTTGAGATCTACAGCAAGAGAGGATTCACCGGCGAATTAGTTCAGTACGGAGCACAAGTCAGCGCCGTCGATGCCTCGGTAGGTCGTGTCTTGGACGCCCTGCAGGAATCGGGGAAGGCGGAAAACACCATCGTTTTCTTTACTTCAGACCAGGGGTCTTTCTTCCCCAATCGGCCTTTAAAAGGAACCAAGGCCGTGGGGACGACGTTGTATGACGGCGGGCAAAAAGTGCCATTCATGGTGAAGTGGCCCGGAAAAATAAAGCCAGGGACATCGACCGAAATCCACGTGCAAACGTCTGACATCTTCCCCACGATATGTGAAATCGTGGGAGACTCCCCAGGCAATTACCAGGGACTAGAGGGATTGAGCTTGTTGGGCGTCCTGAAAGAAAACGAATCACTAAATCGAAAGGCGATTTTTGCCTTTCGAAGTTATGATGGTCAGTTCGCCTCCGTCCTGACCCATGACAAGTGGAAACTGATTGCCTATCGCGATAAACGCCATGAGTTATACAAGGTAGATGAGGACATATCAGAAGAAAAAGATCTGTCTGATCAATTGCCCGAAAAGGTGAAGGAATTAACAGAGCTGCTAAAGAGGTGGAAGGCCGATACGGGCATTCCGTTTTAGGCCAGCGAGTCACCCTGCATCACCACCCGCCACGAAAGCCGCGTCGTCCGGAATTCGCCAAACGGTGACCAGCACGTCCTCGTCGCCTCTGTCAGCGTAAGTGAATCGCGGTCTGCATCTTGGGTCTGTTCCCGCTGGGGAAGTCCGCGTCAAGAGTGCAAAGCAAAGCCAGTGCTGTAAGTTGAAGCTGTTTCATTGTCTTCAATTCACGTTCTTAGCGCCAGCTTCGTTGCTAAACCAACTTCTTGGAATGAGGGCCGCTTTGAGATGGATACGATTTCTATTCCATGCCGGTTTGGCATGCATGTATGTCAGAACGGCGTCGCCCTGCGACGTGAACAGACAATCGAGGTTTGTGTGTTCTGCTTGCGGGTCGTCGACAATCTTGCCGATGATTTGCCACGATTTCCCGTTATCGGACGATAGGGCGGCGGCCAGCGGAGTCCGTTCGCCGAAATGGTGATGCCGGTCGTTGTACTCTTGGCATGACACTAACTTAGTCACGGCTGGCTTCTTCGCAATGTCACTCCGTCCTCGCCGGCTCCGACAGCAATGCCTCCAACGTCACTATCTGCCGCAGCAGCGCAGCCTTCGCCGCGAGCAGTCGCCATCGGTCGGCCTTGCTGCCGTCCACCGTCGGCCCCGGTCGGGCGCCGTGGCCGCCACGGTTGACGTGCATGGGCGCCAGCGAATCATCGGACATCGCGAACGCCCTCTCGCGGAATTGCCTTGCCTCATGCAAAGCCGTCCGGCTCTTCTCGGACAGCTTCGAGGCATCCAGCTCGCGTGCCTGCGCGAGCATCAGCTCGAACTGTCGCCAGTACGCGAAGTCCTCGAAGCCATCGCGTATGCCTTCCAGCGCGGGCGTGGTCTCCGGGTTGCCATCCTTAACGTAAATCGTCTTCGCGAAAGTGAGATAGTCGAGGATCAACTCGGTAATCACTCGATGACGTTTCTGTGCCATCTGAAAGAGTCCTTTCTGGGCCAATTTTAGGGGGGAGGTCACCTGGGAGCTGGTTGCCACGTCAGGGTCGAACTCGATGCGTTACTCTTGGATAACAACCTCCTTGAGCAGGCCATCGGTATACCGACTACGTCGACACTCGAGGGCCTCCAGAGACATTGAAAGCAGGAGCGATCAGGCGGCCACCTGGCCGGCCTCCGCGCCGGCGATCCTGGCCAACCGGATCCGAGCGGCCGGCCTCCAAGGCAGCCAATTCACAGACGCTGGTCTGGCGCACCTCAAGGGGCTGACAAACCTGGTGGTTCTACACCTCTGGGCCACCCAAGTCACCGACGCCGGGCTGGAGCATCTCACGGGGCTGACCATGTTGAAGCGGCTCAACCTCTTTGAAACCCAAGTCACCGACGCTGGTCTGGTACACCTCAAGGGGCTGACTAATCTGAAGGGGCTCGGCCTCAACGACACCCAAGTCACCGACTCCGGACTGGTGCATCTCAAGGGGCTGACTAATCTGGAGTCGCTCACCCTCGGCGGCACCCAGGTCACCGACGCAGGCGTTGCCGAGCTGAAGAAAGCGTTGCCGAAATGTAACATTGGTCACTCTTCACAAAACAAACGTCGCAATCAGCCTTCTCAGCCGCCGCGTAAGCCGAACCAACAGGGGTCTGCTGCCACTGGAGTACCTGATATTTCAGCTATCAAGAAACTTATGACACCCGATCAACTCGCTTTGGGTGGCCCAGTCGTCAACAGTGTCGATATGGTAGCCGATCCCTGCGGGTGAGTTTATGATGGGCAGTCCGGAAACGGAGCCTGATCGTCGCCCCAACGAAACCCAGCATAAGGTAAAGATTACGAAGCCATTTTATCTCAGCGCAACTGAGGTAACGCAGGCTCAGTACCAGCAGGTGATGGGTAAGAACCCCAGTGAGTTCAAAGGCGCAACCAAACCCGTTGAAAGTGTGGTTTGGAACGACGCGATAGAGTTTTGTCGCAAGCTGAGTGAGCAGGAAGGCGTGGAATATCGTTTACCGACCGAAGCGGAGTGGGAATACGCCTGCCGGGCGGGAACTACGACAGTTTTCCACTTTGGGAACGACGCTGATGTCCGCATCTTGGAGAAGGGACCTGATAGGTCTGCCATTGGCAAATACGCCGTGTATGCGTGGAACTCGGGAGGAGTAAATGCAGACGGAAGGATTCGACACCCACACCAGGAGCGTACTGTCCAGCAGGCCGCGCTGATCGAGATCGGTGATCAAGCCGGCGATGGGTTGATCGACCTTCTTTCCCTGCCGCGTGTGGTTGCCCTTGCAGTCGCCGTGCGCGTCCCAACCGGCCGAGATGAGCTGCACGTAGCGCACCCCACGCTCGACCATACGACGCGCCATGAGGCACATCTTGCCGAATCGCTCGGAGTTCTCGTCCTGCATGCCATACAACCGGCGCGTCGCGGCCAGCGTCACTCCAATGTTCGCAGCTACGCTCAAAGGTATCACTTCGCACCGTCATCATTACTCCTTAGTCTCTAGGGTCAGGCCCGCGTGGATACGCGCAGCCCTCGCGGAACAATCGCCCGCTCCGTCCATTCGAACAGCAACTGCACCACAATAGCAAGGCCAGCAGCAGGCACGGCGCCCTCCAGAATGAGGCCAACGTCGTCGAGGCGTATGCCAGCGAGAATAGGTTGGCCATACCCGCCGGCACCGATCAGAGCACCGAGAGTGGCCGCGCCGATATTAATGACGGCTGCCGTTTTGATTCCGCCAAGTATAGACACTGCGGCCAGCGGCGCTTCCACCAGGCGCAAGCGGGCGCCGGCGGGCAGGCCCAGCGCCTCTGCGGATTCAAGCAGTTGCGTAGGAATAGTGGTCAAGCCAGTGTAAGTGTTCCGCACAATAGGTAGCAGGCTGTAAATAAATAGTGCGATGACTGCCGGACCGGCGCCTATTCCGAAAAGGGGAATCATAAAGACAAGCAGTGCCAGCGCGGGGATGGTTTGTGCGATGCCTACGACGCCGAGGATGACGTGACCAAGGCGGCGCCATCGCGCGGCTGCAATACCCAGAGGCACAGCGACCAGAATTGCAGCAAACAGTGAAACGGCTACGAGCGCGATGTGCTGTCTGGTGTAACGCCAAAAGCGCTCCATGCGAGTGCTGGACTTGGCGACGACCTCGATCCCTAGGTTTTCGCTGAGAAAATCCGCTGCAACCAGAACCTCCTGCACCCCATCCAGCTTGACGCGCGAGTTCATTGCGATCATCTGAGACTCATCGATCAGACCCTGCAACCCTAGTATGGCCGCGAAAACTTCTGGCCGTTCTTGTGCCAGTTCAGCCCGATAAAGAAGTACTGCCTCGTAAGGCGGGAAGTAGCCCAGATCATCTTCGAGTGTGCGCAGAGAGTAATAGGCGATTTCGGCATCGGTCGTGTAAAGGTCGGTCAGGTCGACGTCGCCAGCGGCTAATCCGCGGTACGCCAAATCGTGCTCGACGCCGAGAACATCCTGCTGCGGCAACCCGTAATGCAAACGTAAGCCGGGCCAACCGTCGCCGCGCTCCGTAAACTCCGTGCCGAAACGGAACACAAGTTCCGGGTGCGCGCGGAGGTCTGATATACGGCGGATGTTGAGACGCTCAGCAACAGGCTCGCGCATACCCAGAGCGAAATTGTCGCGAAAACCGAGAGGTTGGCTCATGACAATGCCCGACTCAGCGAGCAGGTTTTGCAGTTCCGCGTTTGAAGCGGGCTTGTTCTGCGCGAAGATTTCATGCGTGAGCGTTCCCGTGTACTCAGCATAGATATCGATTTCACCTGATACCAGCGCGTTAAACACCAGGCGCGTGCCACCGAGGGCCTGGCGATGTTCAACTTTGGCCCCTGTAGAGGCCGCTATCGCACGAATGAGTTCCCCAAGAACTACGCCCTCTGTGAAGTTCTTTGAACCGACTATGATGGGGCGCTCGTCAGCAGCAAAACAATTCCCCGCTAGCAAGAGCCCACACAAAAAACTGATCGCGATGCGGCGAGTCAACGGATTGTCTCCATGGTTTCAAGTGGCGAACGCTGTGCCTGAATGAAACGCTGGACAAAATCATCCGCAGGTTCACGCAATAACTGCTTCATTGCGCCTTGCTGCACGATTTGACCATCGCGCAGAAGGACTACGGTATCCCCGAAGAAAGCGGCTTCACCCAAATCGTGCGTCACCATCAACACCGTCTTGCCAAGGTTCGTAAATATTTCACGCAGATCGGCTTGAAGATCCCGACGGATCATCGGGTCGAGCGCCCCGAGCGGCTCATCGAGCAGCAGCACTTCAGGGTCTAGCATCAGGGCGCGCATTAAGCTTACGCGTTGCTGCTGTCCTCCAGAAAGCTGCAGCGGGTAGCGATCCAAAGCATCGGTGGGAAAGTGGGTGAGTTCGGCCAGTTCGCTAATACGCGTTGCGATGCGCTCATCAGGCCAGCCTAAATGGCGTGCCATAAGCGCTGCGTTGTCACGCGCAGACAGGTGTGGGAATAGCCCCCCATCCTGGATCACGTAGCCCATCCGCTGACGCAAGTCAGGAAGGCGGGCGGGTTCGAGGAGCTGGCCCCCGAAATGGATGCTCCCCTCATCAGGTGTTTGTAGGCCAATAATTAAACGTAATATCGTCGACTTTCCGCACCCGGATGGACCGATCAGAACTGTTGTCTGTCCGGACGCGATGGACAAGTCACAACGCTCAAGTGCGCAGACATCGGAGTAGTTCTTGGAAACCTGGCTAAGCTCAAGCATTGAATGACCGGTCACGAAATAGCAGGCCAATGTTGGCTGCCTTGAAATAGGGCGCTTTCTGTATACATTTAATAGACACTACCGCAAGATTAATTACAAAGCGAAACCAGATTCGGGAAAAATTTAAAGTTGATATGAATATTAAAGATATACGCCAAGAAATGGAGCTGCTCAATGATGTCGTACCACTGG
>CAUZCX010000089.1:0-6456 GCA_963578565.1 Anaerolineae bacterium | reverse complement strand
TACAACAAAGCCGTAGAAGGGGCGGGACGGCTGTGGCACATAGAACAGATAATGAGCATCAATCCGCAAGTGCTTCGCAGCAGCATAGCGCAATACAGCGCCATAATGCACGGGGATTCGCCGCTCTCGCGCGTGCAGCGAGAGCTGATTGCCACGGTGGTAGCCCTAGAGTTGGGTTGCCATTATTGAATTCAGGCACATGCGCACGATCTCCGGGCTGAGATCGACGAGACATCCTGGAGCGAGCCACGGAGAGATGTTTTGTACACGCTGTCGCGCGAGACTGGCGCAGCGCACCACTCGAGGCCGCAGACCGGGGACTTTGCCAGTTTGCCGCTGACCTTACTCACCGGCAAAGCGCCATGACTGCGAGTGACCTCGACCAACTACGGGAACACGACTTTGATGACAAGTGCCATTCATGATGCCGCTCAGGTAAGTGGCTTATTTTAACTACATCACCCGCATTGCTCATGCTCTCGGAGTGGAGCCGGAGGAATTCATTCAGCCATGGTGAAGTGCAGATTAGATCGCATAGAGCATGCTCACCACCAGAACTTCTCGAACGCGGCACGCCGGTTTATAATACACCATGCTCGCATCCTCTTGCGGACTCAGGTGTTAGTCACCTAGGCGCGTTCGAAAGCCGGAGCGGTGCGCCGAAGCGACCAGCATTAATGATATGAGACGCGTTGTAATCACCGGATTTGGCGGAGTCAGTCCGTTGGGACTGACGGCACAAGAGAGCTGGACGAACTGCATCAATGGCGTGAGTGGGGTTGGGCCTATCACTCTATTCGACGCCAGCGATTTTCTCGTGCAAATTGCGTGCGAGGTAAAAGGGTTCGACGCAAAGCAGTTTATGGACCCCTCCTCAACCCGCCGACGGGACCGGTGCCAGCAATTGGCTGCCACGGCCGCAGCAGAGGCCATCCAGCACTCTGGGATGCAGGTATCAGAGCATAATGCACACAGAGTGGGCGTAATCATTAGTTCCGCCATCGGTGGAATCTCCACACTGGAAAACACCGTTCGCGTGATTGATAGGAGTGGGCCGCGACGGGCTAGCCCGTTTACCATCCCAATGCTGATGCCCAATGGTTCCAGTGGATTAGTCGCCATAGATATCGGCGCAAAAGGCCCGGCGCTCTCGGTATCCTCAGCCTGCGCCTCCAGCTCAGATGGGATCGGGCTGGCATGGCAGTACATCCGCAGCGGGATGGCGGATGTCATGCTGGCAGGAGGCGCAGAGGCGACAATATGCTCGGTTGCAGTGGCCGCTTTCGACCGCCTTGGCGCAATGAGTCGGCGAAATGAAGACTACTCCATGACGCCACAACCGTTCGACAAAAACCGCGACGGATTGGTGATGGGTGAAGGCTCCGCTGTGCTCGTACTTGAGGATCTAGACACCGCCAAGTCGCGCGGCGCGAACATTCTGGCGGAACTAGCCAGCTACGGCGTCACTGGCGACGGATTTCACATCACTGCCCCGGAGGAGAACGGCACCTTCGCCGCCTTGGCCATACGCCAGGCGTTGCAAACAGCCGAAATAGATGTCTCTGCGGTAGATTACATAAATGCGCACGGCACCGCTACACAGCTGAACGACACCGCCGAAACGCGAGCCATAAAAACGGTCTTTGGAGATCACGCGTATCACCTGGTGGTCTCCTCAACCAAATCGATGACCGGACACATGATGGGTGCAACCGGTTCTCTGGAGGCGGTTTTCTGCGTCCAGGCCATTGGCGCACAGCTGGCCCCACCTACCATCCATTACCAGACGCCCGACCCAGAGTGCGACCTTGACTATGTTCCTAACAGCGCCCGCGAGCTACCCATTGATGTGGCTATCAGCAATTCATTTGGGTTCGGCGGACACAATTCGGTACTTGTCTTCACGAAGTATACATGACTGATTTGGACGCGGTGCAGCAGCGTCTTGGACTGGATTTCCGCCGGCCAGATTTACTTCGCCACGCGCTCACCCACCGCTCTAGCCTGAACGAAAACACGCATCTCACTGAAGACAACGAACGCCTTGAGTTTCTCGGTGACGCGGTCATTGATTTCATCACCACGGCCACGCTCTTTGAGCATTTTCCGGAACTGGATGAGGGTGAGCTCACCCGGATGCGCTCCGCGCTTGTGCGCACCGAGCAGCTTTCACACCTGGCGCGGTCATTTGATCTCGGGGCTGCTTTACTTCTAGGTCGCGGAGAAGCCGACACCGGCGGACGCGAACGCGATGCCTTGCTGTGCGCCGCCTTCGAAGCAATTGTGGGTGCGCTTTTTCTCGATGCAGGCGTGCAAGCAGTAAGCACATTTCTGGAGCCCATACTACTACGCGTGGCACGGGAAACACTTTCCAACCAAAACCATCTGGACGACAAAAGCCGCCTGCAGGAATGGGCCCAGAGTGCACTTGGAAAAACTCCGCACTACGTTACCATAGAGGAAAGTGGGCCCGATCACTCGAAAGAATTCACCGTGGAGGCCATCATAGGAGAACGCCGCTACGGCGTCGGTCGCGGATGCAGCAAACAGCAAGCCGAACAGGCCGCTGCGCGCGCCGCCATGAACCATACCGATGTGGTCTGCTCCGCATGAGCAGCCGGCCCAGAAGGTTGTTGATCACCAGGCACTGCCGGTGATCTCGGCCACAGAGTTGCACAACTGGCCGGTGCATGGGAGCTTACACACTGCTGGCACTCGATCCCCCCTGACTCCACTCTTCCGGGTACGGCGGCACAACTCGACCTGTATGATGCCCGCGCGGTGCGCGCGATAATTACGCAGCAAGCAGCGCCCGGCAGCAATCATTCATGCCGCCTGCTCCCATCGCAGAGCGCAATCTGGCGGAGGCAGCCGCGGAATATTCATCCCGACTGGTACACGTTTCCACCGACATGGTTCTGGATGGCAGTCATGCACCTTACTCAGATGACGCCGGCCTGATCAACATCGGCTGACCGGAAGCACTGAACCGATGGGATTTCGGACTGAAAATGCTCGCACTAAATGGGAACAAAGCCACGTGTAAACGTCTGTCCTGCGCTGCAAGCGGACAGTGATCTAATCCGTCCCCCTTCCCCTACTCTGGACGTCAGACGCGCACAAAGGCTGCTGCTCACACCGTTGTTGACCGTGGACGAGGCCATCGAGTGCATTACCGGCCGCAGACCGTCGCCTCGGCAGGTTGTTGACTAAATCCACGCTCTAGCTAAAATTGCAGAAAAGGGGCAGTGGCGGAATTGGCAGACGCAGCGGACTTAAAATCCGCCGGGGAAACCCATGTGGGTTCAAGTCCCACCTGCCCCATCTAGTTGAGTGGCAATGCTGCCACAAGCCGCACTCTATCCCGCTTGAAAACCTAGCGAGTCCACCTCAGGGCTGGGGAAATCAAATCCCTCCAAATCGGGGAAGTGAACTATAGATTCGATAACCGCCCACGGAGCAAGCGCACAGCCAACAGCGGTCATTTCCCGCTCCGGGCCTTCCGGGGAATGAGAGATTTGCGGCAGATGATAATCTGGCAGTTTGAGCCAGACCCCGATGCGGTCAAAGCCCTGCACGCGCACATATATCTTTTTCTGACGAATACCTACACCCTTTAACGGTAGCCCATCGCGGAGGACCAGCAATACGATGTCACCCACCGCCTTATCCATGTTCATCATAATTCACACTCCTGAATACACATTTCCGAAACGGGCGCGATCAAGCCCGATGACAACCATAATATCATAGACTCCTGCTTACGAAACGGCAAGGCCATTTCAGGGAACATATAAAGTTCTTACTAGTGAGAGTAGAGCCACAGGCTCGGACTACGCTTTAGGACCTCGCGCATAGACCCGTTGTTGTCCAGTCCATCGCAGCCTACTCCTAAATGGTTAACCTGGCACTCCCTCCTCCTTCTCACTCTCCGCCATCGCCAACAGGCTGGCAGCACTCTCGCGCATCGCTTCGCCCTGAGTGCCCACCATCTGGGAAAGCTCTTCCACACGGTCAGCGCGCTCCAGCGCAAAAACCTGCGTGCGCGTGCGCTCTCCGTGTAACTGTTTTTCAACCTTGAAATGAGCGTCACCATATCCCGCCAGCTGCGGCAAATGGGTGATGCACAGCACCTGATGTGAAGCTGTCAGACCCCACAGCTTGCGGCCAACAACCGCACCCACTCGGCCACCAATACCCTGATCAATCTCATCGAAAATAAGCGTTGGTTTACGGTCTGCCCTCGCCAAAACCTCCCGCAACGCAAGCATAAGACGCGACATCTCTCCTCCGGAAGCTATCTTCGCGATTGGCTTCAAACCTTCCCCGGGATTGGGCGCAACCAGAAACTCTACCCGATCAATTCCGTTGACATCAAATCCTACCCGGCGGCCATTCTCGACCGGCACGCCGTCGTCGTTGTCATGCCATTCTATTCTAGCTGCGAACTTGGCACCATCCATGTTCAGCTCAGACATCGACACCATCACCCGCTGAGCCAGCCTTTCGCCCGCCTCACGACGTTTCGCCGATAGAGCGACAGCCGTATCACTGACCTTTTCCAACATCAATTTCTCGCTCGCGCCTAGCGTCTGAATGCGTTTCTCTGTTCCTATGATGCCCTTTAATTCGGCCTGCGCGCGTTTTGCGTGTTCGAGCACCCCCGCGATGTCATCTCCGTATTTTCTCTCCAGGTCCTGGATCAAACCAAGTCGCTCTTCTACCTCGGTCAACCGGCGTGGGTTAAACTCAATCCCGTCGCGATAGGTAATCAGGTCGCCTACCAAATCACGTAACTGCTCTAGAAGTGATTGCGCGAGTACATGCTGTAGATGCATTCCGGGGTCGATACGCGCCATGCGCTCCAACGCTTGCACCAGCTGCCCGAGCGAATCTCCGGCTGTCGGATGCCCATCAGCAGCATCACCCTCTCCGGCCGCCCTCAGCGCTCCCTGCGTCAGCTCTGCAAGCTTTTCGGCATTTGCCAATCGCGCACGTTCCTCCAGCAGCGAGCCTTCTTCTCCCGGTTGCAGCCCAGCCGCGTTTATCTCGCTAATCTGAAAGTTGAGCAAATCAGCGCGTTGCGTCGCCTCGAGCACTACCGCATTTAGCTCTGAGAGCTCGTCCCGCACCGCATTCAGTTCGCGCACAGCCCTACCCAGTTCGGCACGCCGTACGCTCAATCCACCAAAGCGATCTAGCAGTTTTAGGTGCTCTCGCACGCGCAAAAGCGAAAGATGCTCTGACTGACCGTGCACATCCACCAGCCGCAAGCCGATGGCACGCATCACGGACAGGTTGACCATCCGGCCGTTCACACGGCATATATTGCGCCCACTGGATCGCAACTCCCTGCCAAGAGTCAGATCCGCCACTTCAGCGTTCGGCTCCAATCCTTCTCGCGCCAGCAGCTCATGAAGATCGTCCCTCAACGATTCGGAAAGAGCGAAACTGCCTTCGACCAGCGCGGTGTCACATCCCGCTCGGATGAAAACAGTGTCGGCGCGACCTCCCAACAGTAACCCCACAGCATCGATAATAATGGATTTTCCCGCACCGGTCTCTCCGGTGAGCACGTTGAACCCCGTGCCGAATGTCATACTCAACTCATCGATAATGGCGAGGTTTTTTATGCTCAGTTCTCGTAGCATCAGAATTAAATGGACATGCTGCGCAGGCGAGCGTACAAGGTGCTAGCTGCCAACGCCAGGTAAATCAACCCCAACATGCTAAGGTTGAAGATGCCAGCTAGCAGCATGCCCCCGACAGCAGCGTAGGAAAGGTATCTACCGCGTCGATGCCCTACCGCGCGGCGGATTAACTCAGATATAATCCCGCCCGCAGTAGGGGCAAGGAAAATCACGAACCATCCCATCCGCACCAGCACTGCTCCAGCAAACCAGGAGAGCAACAGTGACATTCCTGCCGCCAGCAGATAATCGTGCCAGCGCGCGGTCTCGAACTTTGACCGCTGCTCACGCACACACTGCGGACACGAGTAACCAACTGGCGTTTTTCGCGCACATTCGGCGCAGATAAACTTGCCACAGCGGTTGCAGCTCAGTCCTGTCTCACGCCCCGAGTGATTCGCGCATACGGTTCTCTTATCCGCTGGGTCAGCCCGCTCTGCGCGAGAGGGTGACGTAGAAAGCGTACTGATATCGTAATCGTACGCTCCCCGATTATTGAGTTCTTCGTACGCCGCTATGATCTCCCGGGTTTTTTTTGTTGCTTTCACCTTATCTGATGGATCAGGAAATTTGTCGGGGTGCCAGGCATGCAAAAGGAATTTATGCTGCTTCTTGATCTCTTCCTCAGATGCTTTCGGAGAAACTTCTAGTATCTTGTAATAGTCTTTCACTTGTCACAATCGCCAGTCTCTACCCAGCGACAATCCTTACCAGTATGTCATCACTCGGGAGGTCAGTCATTCCTAAACTGTGCAACCGGTAGTGC
>CAUZCX010000088.1:0-6459 GCA_963578565.1 Anaerolineae bacterium | reverse complement strand
TCTTCTCCGCGCAGTTCGTCATCCCGGAGCGGGTTGTGCTGGGTTTTCTCTTCCCGACCGCCACGCTAGGAATGTTAATAGCCGTCGGTTTAGGCGCACAACTCGGCCTGATGACCACTACGCTTTTCGTAGTGTTCATAGCCATCATATCGAACGGGCGTATGGATGTGACGATTTACCACCTTGTCGGTCCAATTGTGGCCATACTGGCTATGGGAAAAGCTGAGCGCGTAAACAGTTTCCTGCTAGCCGGTCTCGCCACTGCCGCCGCGAATGCGGCGGTCATATTGGTTTTCCGTATGGATGACCCCGCCATTGATGTTCTCGGTCTGAGCACGCTGCTGGGTGCCAGTCTGGCAAACGGGGCGATTTCAGGCGCACTCACTCTGATGGGGCTGTTCCTGCTGGGCCATTTGTTTGACATCACCACTTCGCTGCAACTGGTCGAACTCTCACGCCCCAACCATCCGCTGCTGGTGGCGATGCTGCGCACTGCTCCAGGCACATATCAGCACAGCCTGCACGTGGCAAATCTTGCCGAGCAGGCCGCGCAAAGCATTGGCGCGAATACAATGTTAGTGCGGGTAGGAGCGCTGTTTCACGACATAGGCAAAACCCGTCATCCGGAATATTTCGTAGAGAATCAGATTGAGGGCATCAACCCACACGATCAGATAAGTCCGCGTGCCAGCGCCCGTATCATTATTGACCATGTGAACGATGGTGACCAAATGGCCGGGCGACATAGGCTTCCTAGCGCAATCCGCGCCGCCATACTGGAGCATCATGGCACCACAGTGACGATGTACCAATATGAAAAGTCGTTAGAAGAAACGGGCGAGACGGAGGTGGAAATCGGCGACTTCACCTACCCCGGCCCAAAACCACAGAGCCGAGAGACCGCGCTACTGATGCTTGCCGATGGTTGCGAGGCAAAAGCGCGCGCCGACAACCCTACCGCCACCGACGAAATCGACGACATAGTGCGCTACATAATCAACCGCCGATTACAACACGGACAACTCGACGAGTGCAACCTCTCACTGACTGACATTAACACACTGCGCGAGTCATTCGTGAATACCCTAAAGGGATTTTTTCACCGACGATTGCAGTATCCCACCGTACCGGTACTAGAACCCACGGTCGAGAACCTAGCTTCTACCGAGCAAGCGGCGATGCTCGCATCCGAATAACGCGCAGCGTCGTGGCATCCATGTACCGCATCAGCACGCGCACGCATCCGCTCCAGATCGCCAGAGCGCCCACAGCTGCCACGCGCGCGAAACTTAGGGCAGCAGCACAGGCGGCGCTAGACCATCAGCGAGCCGCAAGGGGTACGAGTATCTGTGTAGTGTATAGCGTGGATTCTTATCTACGGCACCTCAATCATCAGTTCTCTGGAGTAGATGAGCCGACGGACGTGCTCGCATTCCCGGCTGACGAAGAGGATGATCATCTCGGAGACATCATTATCTCGGCTCAGCGCGCCACCCGCTCCGCGCAGCGCGGAGCGCATGGAACTTTGGATGAGCTCCAGCTACTCACCGTGCACGGTACACTGCACCTGCTGGGCCACGACCACAGCACTCCGGACGAACGCGTACGCATGTGGCAGGCTGAGACCGAGATTCTGGCGAATCTCGGTCTCAGTATCACCGCACCGACAGTTGGCTGACATAGACTACAGTGAACAAAGCGATACATATGAGGGACCATCTAATGCATCTGAGCACCATCACCGGCAACATCGCTGACCAGAAGGAGGATGCGATCATTATCAATCTGTTCGAGAACACTGACTCCATCGGCGGTGCAACCGAGGCCATTGATCACCGTCTTAAGGGCGCAATCTCGGCGCTAGTGGACGGTGGCGATTTCACGGGAAAATTGCGCGAGACCAGCGTGCTCTACCCAGGAGACAGGCTGCCCGCACGACGCGTAATTGTGGTCGGGCTGGGTCCAGCACAAGACTTCACTCTCGACTGCGCCCGCCATGCCGCCGCCGCATCCGCCATGCGAGCGCGGGAACTCGGTGCTCGCAGTGTAGCCTCCATTTTACACGGCACGGGAGCGGGAGGAATTGAAACCGGCACTGCCGCGTGCGCTGCAGCCGAGGGAGCACTATTAGGACTATATTCCTTCGAGCAATACAAGAGCGAACCGAGGCAAAAAGAGGTGACTTCATTTACGCTAGTGGAATGGGATGAGCAGAAAGAGGAAGCGCTTCGCGCCGGTGCACGCGAGGGTGAAATCATCGCCAATTGCACCTGTCAGGCCAGAGATCTGGTCAATGAACCGCCCAACAGGTGCACTCCATCCTTTCTAGCATCCCACGCCGAAAAGCTGGCCGTCGATTACGGCATGGCAGCACGTGTGCTTTCGGAAGCCGATGCGCGCGAATTGAATATGGGTGCGTTTCTAAGCGTCGGTCAGGGAAGCGAACAGCAGCCGCAGTTCATAGTGCTGGAACACAACGCGGCACTGCTAGACAACATCGCGCCGCTGGTATTGGTAGGTAAAGCAATCACATTTGACACCGGCGGATATTCCATGAAAAGTGCTGCAAGTATGGTAGACATGAAGACTGACATGGCCGGAGGCGCTGCGGTACTGGGAGCACTGGAGGCCGCGGCTCGGCTTAAGGTTCCATACCCCGTAGTGGGTCTGGTTCCAGCCACCGAGAACATGATCAGCGGTCTAGCAAGCCGCCCCTCGGACGTAGTCCATGCTTCCAATGGCAAGACTATTGAAATAGTTAATACCGACGCTGAAGGTAGGTTAATTCTGGCGGACGCGCTGGTCTATGCCGCACGATATAATCCAGCAGCAGTGATAGACCTTGCCACTCTAACCGGTTCGGCGGTTATAGCTCTAGGTGAGGGGGTTGCTGCGGCGTTGTTCACAGATGACGATGCGCTTGCACAACGCCTTTCGAGGGCAAGCCAATCGAGCGGAGAGCGCATCTGGCGTATGCCGCTATATCCGGAGTACGCACAATGGATGCGTGGCAGCGATATAGCTGACCTGCGCAACATCCCCAGCAAGCGTAATGCCGGTCTCGGCACATCCGCCGCGTTTTTGCAGGAATTCACAGAGGGATCCCAATGGGCCCACCTAGACATCGCGCCAATGGCAAACCTGCCCGCGAGTAAAGTGGTTCAGCCACTCGGCCCTGCGGGCGCGACTGGGTTCGGGGTCAGATTGTTAGCTCATATGATGCTGGACGGCGATTAGGACGCACCGCACATCTTACTATCAGGGTGACTGCAGTACCAGCAAATACTCCCAGCTGTAAATACCGCTGTTGTGCCCATCGCTCCAGTGCAACTTTAGCGCATAGTTCCCGGCAATCTCCACACTTTCGAGTGTGAAGCTCCGCACCGGCGTCAGCGAAAAGACACTCGCGTCGGGAGCGGCTCCCATATTCTCATGTCCGCCCCGGCAACTTGCGCACGGGCAGGCTGCCCGCAACCCATCCCACCCGTATTCGCTGGTCTTTCCGTTGTTCCACGGAATTTCCAACACGCGTCGTTTTTTGTCGAGGCGAATTGCGTTCGGGCGTAATGTCATAGCAATTGATCCCTTCTCACTAGAGCCACAGGCAAAACCACGCAGACGGAAAACCGACCATGATATCAGCGCACAACCTGCAGATAATTGGAAGCCCCCCAACCGTTGCGACGGTCATCTGCCTGAGCCACTAACAACCACCAGGTCATACCGTCAGCTTCGCGCGGTCCGTCCTTCACGATAAACACCTCATAATCCACCGCCAGATAATTTACCTCGGAAAGAAGGCCGGGTTCATAACGCAAGCGCAGCCCTCCGCCTGTGTTGACCACTTGCACATAAGCGTCCACCTTTATCAAGCTTCCAGCCGGCGGTGGTGGAAATGTTGGCGTTGGCCCAGCCTCCACCATGGCTGGCGTCGGGGTATCCGATGTGGGCGTGGAGGTGCGCGACGGGGTGATGACCACGAACACCGGCGTGACCGTTGGCTGCTGCACGGCCGCTGGTCGCGTCACCAGTATATATCCCCATAATCCTGCAGCAGCCAACATAATCACCACCGCTACCGCAAACAGCCAACTCAGCGGTACCGAGGCCGGTCGGTCGCTAAACCCGTTGGAACTCACCGTACAGTCTCACCTTAATAAGCCTTCCCAATTATAGCTAAACTTTGTACCAGCATGGTATGAAAGCAAGTTATAATTCCCCACTCAGACTCTGTCACCGATATTACCCCATCATGGAACTGCACGAGTACGCTGGAAACATGCACAATCACACGCCCTATTCAGATGGCGTGCTGTATCACGATGACCTTGCTAAGGCCGCTCTCAGAGCCGGACTCGACTTCCTGATTGTCACTGACCACAATGTGTGGGTGCAGGGCCCGGAAGGTTATCACACCAACGCTGATGGCCGGCACGTTCTGATACTGACTGGAGAGGAAATCCACGACACCAATCTGCATCCTGAGGGAAGCCACCTGCTGGTGTTCGGCGCCCGCTCCGAATTGGCGGCGAAGGCCCCAGATCCCCAGAAGCTGATTGACGCAGTGACGATGGCGGGCGGATTAAGCTTCCTCGCGCACCCATTCGAACGCGCCGCCCCGATTCTGGAAAACGCGACCTATTCCTGGCGCAACTGGCAGGTAAGCGGGTACACCGGAATGGAAATATGGAATTACATGACTGAGTTCAAAAGCCTGGTCACTTCCCGGCAGATGGCGTTGTTCTACGCTTACAATCCAGAGATCGGCATACGCGGCCCATTCCCCGAAACTATGCAAAAATGGGACGCATTGCTTACGACCGGGGAGCGCGTGGTTGCAATAGGTAACTCCGACGCTCACGGAGCCACATATTCGATGGGACCGCTCTCCCGATGCATCTTCCCCTATGAGTTCCTCTATCGGGCAGTAAACACGCATGTGCTCTGCGATCAGGAATTTAGCGGTGATGTACCCGCCGATAAGACCCTCATATACTCCGCCCTGAGGGAGGGATGCTGCTTCGTAGGCTACGACCAGCCCTACTCCACGCGTGGCTTCCGCTTTAGCGGACACAACGGGACGCAGAGCGCAGTCATGGGCGCGGAAATCCAGATCGGAAACGGTGTGACCCTAAAGGTGGTTGCGCCACGACAGTGCAACCTGCGCCTGATTCGGCATGGCAGAACGGTCGCACAAGCACAAAACAGCGCCCAACTGACCCACGCTGTGACGCAGACGGGCGCGTACCGGATCGAGGCAACTATCCGTTTTAAAGCTCGGCAGCGCGGCTGGATATTCAGTAACCCGATTTATGTGCGTCCGGATTAGAATACAATGCTTCCGTCTGGAAATGAGCTGCAAGGCTGCTCTGATGGTTGGAACGATCCCGAAGTTTGTGAGACAATAGACGTTTCAAGTACCACGGAGGAAGTATTATGCCATTTCGAATGGGACCAACCGAACTAATCATCATCCTAGTGATCGTGCTGGTACTCTTTGGAGTAGGTCGCATCGGCAAAATAGGGGGGGAATTAGGTAAAGGTATTCGGGCGTTCCGTCAGGGAGTAAAGGAAGAGGACATCGAAGCCTCCCCAGAGGATGTAAGCGAGAAAGAACAATCAGAATCGGAGTAAATCTGAGCGGCGACTCAGCCGGCAGCAGCGGATCAGTAGGGCACGAATGGCGTGGGATAAAATGTCAACGTGAATTTTATGGGACGCTTAGGCTATCGTGACGGACGAATATAAGCATTCAACCCTTACCCCTGAAAACCTGGTTGAAAGCCTGCTTTTCGTAGCCGACGGTCCTGTGCCCATTTCGCAACTAGCAGCCGCACTCGACATCCGACCCCAACAGGTGAAGGCGGCGCTGCTCGAGCTAGAGGCTTCCTATCAAGAGCGCGGACTGCAATTGCAGTACAATAACGAGCGCATACAGCTGACTACTCACCCACTAGCCGCTTCTGCAATCGAGCAATTCCTCGGGCTAGAATCGCAGCAGCAGCTCAGCACTGCCGGTCTAGAGTCACTTGCCATAGTGGCCTACCGTCAGCCAGTCACGCGTCCGCAAGTCGATGGCGTGCGAGGAGTTAATTCCGACAGTGTGCTAAAGAACTTGCTCTTCAAAGGACTGATAGAAGAAGTGGGTCGCTCCGAGGGACCCGGCCGGCCTATTCTCTACGGCACAACCTCCGCCTTCTTGCAGCATTTCGGCCTGGCATCGCTTCGCGAACTGCCTCCGCTCGATCCAGACGAACCAGAGACCGCCACCGCCGCCGATACATCTCAGGAAACAATTGATCACCCCGACTACAAGTCAACGCCGCTACCAGAAAATGGCGTCTGAGCGACTGCAAAAAATATTGGCACGCGCCGGCCATGGCTCCCGCCGCGCGTGTGAGACGCTGATTGCGGCTGGGCGATTGCACGTCAACGGGCAGCTAGCCAGTCTCGGAGACC
>CAUZCX010000087.1:0-6478 GCA_963578565.1 Anaerolineae bacterium | reverse complement strand
GGTTTTTTGTTATAGGAGCACTGCCATGAAAAAAGTCGGCATATACGGAGCAAACAGTTAAAAAATGGGTGGGCGCCTAAACGGGCTGCGCGCCTTTGTTCTCTACCTGCTAGCGGCGCTGTGCGTCACCTGGCCAGGAGTGGCGCGCCTGAATACCGCGCTCATAGGACGCATGGGCGGCGATAATTACGAGCATGTATGGTATCTGTGGTGGCTAGCGCAGGCACTGTTTGAGCGCATCGGCAGCCCGGTGCATATCCCGCTCCTCAACCATCCCGTCGGGGTATATTCTCCGCTCAATCTCACACACACCCCGGCACTATTCCTCCCAGCACTGCTGGGACGCATTACAACTCCGGTCACAGCCTACAACGTCGCCATGCTACTCGGCCCCGCGCTTAACGCTATGGGAATGTACTGGCTCGCCACAGAACTGACCGGCAGCCGCCGCGCCGCCTTACTCGGTGGGTTTCTTTTCGGATTTTCTCCGCACCTTCTCGGGCATATTCAGGCCGGACATTTGAGCCAGATCACCATGCTAGGTTTTCCCCTTTTTGCGCTATTCTTACTACGCCTATTACGCGAACCCACATTGCGCCGGGCAGCCGCAACCGGCTTTAGCGTATTCCTAGCCGCCACACACCCCTCGCATCTGGCCTACTTTATTCTCCCGCTAACATTCATAGTTCTGGGAACTGCTCGCGGCCGCCTGCGAGACCGGAAGATGTTGGCCGCCCTTATCGCCGCTGCCTTACTCGCTGTAGCCTTGCTAGCCCCCTTCTATATCCCCTTATTGACCTCACGGACAGCCATAATGACGCGAGCGCTTGAACTCGGCGACAGCGTGGGTAAGTCCATTGACATAGCAGCGCTTATCACTCCACCCCCCGACAACCCATTGTTGCCGGAAGTACTTAGCCCTTTTGCGAGGCGCGTAATGAGCAACTCCGATGAGGCTCATGGCTATCTAGGTTGGGTGGCTTTAGTGCTTGCGCTGGTGGGTGTTGCCACGCAGCGCCGCACAGTGGCTCATTGGACTGCGCTAGCCGGCGGCGCTTTGCTGCTTTCGCTGGGTCCACTGCTAAAATTGTCCGGCGGTCTTCCCGCTCTGAGAATTGACGGCAGTGCCCATCCTCTCCAGCTGCCCTACGCTTGGCTGGTACAGCTGCCGCTCTTTAGCTGGAGCCGCACCCCGGCACGTTTTGGCGCTACCGTGCACTTCGCTATCGCCATTCTCGCCGCCTACGGGCTAGCCACGGTGCTTACGAGACTGCACCAGAAACGTTGGACTGCGTTGCTTCTCAGCACACTCTGTCTTGCCGCTTTAGCCGAGCGCTTGATCGCCTGGCCCTTCCCCAGTACACCAGCATGGCAAACCACCACATTGCAAACACTCACATCCACCACCTCAGAGCGTGCCGTATTAAACATACCGCACAGCTTCACTACCAACAACCTAGCGTTGTATGGGCAGACGTTACACCAGCGCCCAATTCTCGGCGGGAGCATTTTCCGAGGAGACAGAAAAGATGAGCAGAGCCTCGAGTTCCTGGATGCTCTCCTGCGTCCGCTACCGCCCGCCGATATCATTGCACAGCCCGACAACGCCGCGCGCACTGCCATCCTGGCAGCTTACGATGTGGATGCAATCGTCATGCAGCACTGGGCAGAAAATTTCACAGCGCACCAACGCGATTTTCTCATTACTTTGTTTGGCGCACCCACCGCCAGCAGCGAGCTGGATAGTCTATTCGAACTGCAGGAAAATAATAACCGACTGCCTCCCCTGACCCTCGCCCTCCATCCAACCGATTGGGCTCCACCCGAATTGTGGGGACGCTGGCATGCACGCTATTTTACTGACACGGCACGCCTTTATTTATACAGTGCCTATGCGCAAATAGGACACTTGCGCTTTTCCACAATACCCGGTTTACGACCCCACCGCATCAAAATAACGCTCAATGACCAACCCGTCACCACAGTGATTGTCGCCGACGTCGCAACGTATGCCACTCCCACAATCACCCTTCCAACCGGTTTGAGCGTGCTCACTCTCACCGACCTGGACGGCGCCGAAACAATTTGGGGCGACCTGCGCTGTGCCGGAACAACCCCTCTCGCCGGTAAGCTTCCGGGCCAGTTGGAATGCGACCCCCACCAAAAAGGTACACGACTTCTAACCGCCGCCCTTCAAAACATCGTCTGGCTGCAGCCGGAGCAGCCCGAGCCGCCACCCACCTATTTCGGAGAAAGCATTGAGCTCACAAAAGCGATGCTCCCGGCGGCCTCAGGAGGGACAGAATTGGTGTTGCCGCTCACCTTCCGCAGCCTAGCTCCTATGAGCGCAGACCTTACGCTGTTCGTGCATGTGTTGGGTCCCCTAGACTCTAGGGCAGAGAACGCGCCCCCACTGCTATCACAGTGGGACAGCTGGCCGCTGCGGGGACATTTCGCCACGTCCGATTGGAATACCGGGGAGCAGCTGGGATTCCGAGTGACCGTACCGCTGCCCGCCTACAGCCCTCCTGGCGAATACCGGGTCGAGCTGGGTTGGTATGATTCAGTCTCTGGCGCGCGCCTTCCCGTCACCACTGCGACGCGCGAAACCCATGACAATGTGCTCGCACTAGGAAGTTTCCTTTTGAGCAAAGAGTAGCCGGCTTCTTTTCAATCTGGCACAATTACGGTACTATCCTAGGCGAGCAGCAATCGCTAGTAAACTAGCGATTGCTGCTCGCCTAGGAGAATTTTTTCGCATGGATTTCAATCTTACCAATGAGCACCATCAGGTGCAAAAGCTAGCGCGAGATTTTGCCAAGAAGGAGGTAGCGCCCATTATCAAGGATGCCGATCGCAAGCAGGAGATGCCCAATTTCATCCTGCCGAGACTGGGAGAGCTGGGGCTGCTAGGGTTGTGTATCCCGGTGAAATACGGTGGGCAGGGCATGGATTACATCACCCTAGGGCTGGTGTGCGAAGAGCTGGATTATGTCGATATCGCGGTACGTACAGCGCTCTCAGTACATGTAGGGCTGAACAGCATGGGTCTCCTTCAATGGGGCACAGAGGAGCAAAAGCAGCGCTTTCTGGCCCCGCAAGCGCGCGGCGAGAAATACGCCATGTTCGGATTAACCGAGTCTGGGGCCGGTTCGGATGTAGCCGGCATGGCCAGCACCGCCCGCAGGGATGGAGGTGAATACGTCATTAACGGTGAAAAGATCTGGATTTCGCTCGCCGCTGATGCGCACCATATCCTTTGGTTCGCAAAAACCGACCCGGCAGCTGGCAGCCATAGCATAACCGCGTTCTTGATTGAAACTGACCGCCCTGGAGTTACCGCCGACAATATCCACGGCAAATTGGGTTCACGCGCCGGCAGCACGGGATGGGTCAATTGTCAAGATGTGCGCGTACCGCTTAGTCACCGCATCGGCGAGGAGGGTGAAGGCTTCAAAATTGCGATGAGCTGCCTTGACAACGGGCGTTACACGGTCGGGTCGGGATGCGTGGGAACAATGAGGGCCGCTCTAGATGCAAGCGTGAAATACGCGCGTGATCGCAAGGCCTTCGGCCGAGAGATTGGACAATTCCAACTCGTACAGCAAAAAATAGCGCGCATGACGCGCGATTATGAAATCGGCCGCTTGATGTATTTGAAAGTTGGCTGGATGAAAAATCAGGGCATCCGCAACACTCGTGAGACCTCGCAACTGAAGTGGTTCGCTAGCGAGGCGGCCTTCAGAGCGGCAAACGAAGCCATTCAAGTGCACGGAGCTTACGGCTATTCGGATGAGTATGACGTGGAACGCTACATGCGCAATGTGCGCGTAACCACCATCTATGAGGGTACCAGTGAAGTACACCAGTTGATGCAAGCCGGGTACGCACTCGGCTATCGCAAAGACGGCACACTGCGCTGCGAGCTGCCACCTTACGACGAGAAGGAGTGGCAGGCAGAACATTAATCTCCACGATCTCTTGACAGACTCGCGCGTACTGGTGTTTAATTACCGGTAGGAATAATCCTCCCATGAGCAGCAATGGCTCCGGCCCCAATGGCGGCCAACCAATCCCCCTAAACGTGCTCGGAAATCCACTGAGTGATTGTTCGAGAGACCCGGTTACGGGCTTCTTCCGCAACGGGCGCTGTGATACCGGCCCCTCCGATTTCGGTTCCCACACGGTGTGTGCACAGGTAACGGCCGAGTTTCTCGAGTTCAGCAAAAAATCCGGAAACGACCTTTCCACGCCCAATCCACAGTTCGGTTTCGCCGGGCTGCAGCCGGGCGATTGCTGGTGCGTATGCGCCCCAACGTGGCAAGAAGCACTTGTAGCCGGTTGCGCCTGCCCCGTACGGCTGGAGGCAACCCAAATCGGCGCGTTACAGCACATAGATCTGGAAGATCTGCGCTCACACGCGCTCCCCGAGTGACCTCCGTCGCATCCGAATAATCAGATTCGCAGCTCTTCCATACATCTCCATTATTAGTGTGCGTCCGGGTATGTGCTCCCAAACATGGTGCCGATCTAGTTCGTGTTTTGAGGTCAGAACCCGTACATATGCATCTATCCGGACAGCATCGAGACGCGTAAAATCGCCGCCTACCCCCGTGTCTCAATTGCGCCGGTGCATCGCGATAACCCGTACATCGTTAAGGCGCGCTCCCGATTAGCTGCCATCACCGTCGCAATAACGCAGATCTATTAGGAGAAATATGAGTAGGATATCACCGCCGAGAAACCCTACAACCTGCCATATGAGATTACTATAAAGCAGCACGTAATGACCCCGATTTATTGACTGCGCCAGCCCATATGTTATAGCATCTCCTACGTTATGACCCCCGAAAAACTATCACAGCCTACCTCAAGCGTGTGCCATCTTTTCCTCAAGACGATACACGGGGAGCCTATGCGCCCGGTGCAGCAGCTCACAGCCGTCAGCGCCGAGGGGTTGCAGGACGACGTCAGCCGCGGTCGGCGCAAACGGCAAGTGCTGCTCATCGAGCTAGAAACGCTATGCGATTTCGGCTTTAAAACCCGGTGACATGCGTGAGAACATCGTCATCGCAGGGCTTTTGCTGGCAGGAACGACTCCACAGACCCGCCTAAGCGTGGGCCCAGTAGAGATGGAAGTAACCACAGATTGCGCCCCCTGCGAATACATCGATAGCCTGCGCCCCGGCCTGCAGCATCAGATAAAAGGTCGCCGCGGCACGCTATGCCGCGTAATCCGAGGCGGGGTTGTCAAAGTGGGTGACGCAGTCGCGCTGATTAGGCAACCGCGCGTCTAGTGACTGGCTGCATCATCCGACGCAGCCAGTCCAGGTTTTCTTGACAATTTCGCGCAGGATGCTATAATCAATGGCGTAAGTTAAAACTGCATCAAACGCATCGAAAACTGACGTTCCCAAAACACTGGGAACGTCAGTTTTATGCTGGCTGCCGACAAAGCGATGAAGTTGAGTCCTCAGCGGAATTACTGCACCATAAACCGATCTTACTAATGCCGGGAGCCAATGGCGCAGCCGGCCAGTCACAGTTCAGGAGGCTCATTTGGACGCCCAAGTTCTCAAATCACTACGAGTAGGCCTCGCTTCGCCCGACCGCATACGTTCCTGGTCATTCGGCGAGGTTACCAAACCGGAGACGATAAACTACCGGCGCTTGCGGCCGGAAAAGGACGGCCTCTTCTGCGAGGCCATCTTCGGCCCCACCAAAGACTGGCAATGCTACTGCGGCAAATATAAGAACATTCGTTACCGCGGGATAGTCTGCGACAAATGTGGAGTAGAGGTCACGCGTTCCTCTGTCCGCCGCGAACGCATGGGGCACATCTCGCTGGCAGCACCGGTGGCACACGTCTGGTACACGCGCCGGGTGCCCACCTACATGGGCTTGCTGCTCAATGTCTCACGCCGCGACCTCGATCGCGTGCTCTATTTCGCGCAATACATCGTCACATACCTCGATGAGGATGCCCGTGAGAAAGCGCTGCAACGGTTGGATGAGGAAGTCCAAGGGGAAGAAAAACAGGGGCTTGATGAAGTCAAGGCCAGAATCGCCGCCGCGCAGGAATACCGTGACAAACGCGTGCAGAAACTTGAGCAGCGAGAGGGGAGCGTACGCGAGAAGTACGAAATCGACCTCGCTAAAAGGCTGGAACCACTCATCCGCGAAGGACAGCAGCTGCAACAAACCCTAGAAGAGGAGCGCGGCAACCCGGCCGGTAGCGCGCTCCGTATCCGCACGGCTAGCACGACAGTGGTGAAAAAGGGCGAGACAATTAAATCCAGCCACCTGACCGTGCTAAACAGCGCGGTACGGGACCGACTACGCGAAATAGAATCGGTCATGAAAGAGAAGCGCGACGAGAAGCTGAGCGGCCTACAGATGGAAATTGATACCTGCCGGGCCGAAGCGGAAGAAGAAATCGTGCGCCAGCAGAGCACTATGGATGAACTGCTCGAGCAAC
>CAUZCX010000086.1:0-6689 GCA_963578565.1 Anaerolineae bacterium | reverse complement strand
CTCACCAAGAAGATTTCACAACGCCGGGTATGTGCCCCATCAAAGCCAGACCCCGAAAGCAAATGCGACACAGACCGAAACGACGCATATACCCGCGCGGCCGGCCACAACAAGTGCAACGATTGCGCACCCGCGTGGGATACTTGCGACGCGTTTCGCGTATGATGATAGATTTCTTTGCCATATTCAGTTAACCCTTTCTCTGAACGGCATTCCCAGCCGTGTCAACAGCCTGAGTCCCTGTTCGTCATCCGGCGCAGTAGTCACTAACGTGATCTCCATTCCCCTCAACCTGTCTATATTGTCGTAATCAATTTCCGGGAACGCGAGTTGGTCGCGCAAACCCAGCGTGAAGTTTCCGCGTCCATCGAAACCAGTAGGAGGCAATCCCCGAAAATCGCGCACGCGAGGCAGAGCAATGTGCATCAATCTATCCAGAAACTCCCACATGCGCGCGCCGCGCAGCGTTACCTTGGTTCCAATGGCCTGGCCCTCTCGAAGTTTAAAGTTGGCTATGCTTTTGCGGGCGCGAGTAATCACGGGTTGCTGCCCAGTGATCGTCGCCAGATCCGCCATGGCAGCATCCAGAGCTTTCGCATTATCCAACGCCTCACCAAGACCTATGTTCAGCACCACCTTGAAAACTCGCGGTGCCTCCATCAGGTTGCTGAAGCCAAACTCCTTCACCAGCTCAGGTGCAACATTGGCACGGTAAATCTCCCTCAAATCAGGCATCATTAACCACCACGATACGAACCAAACTAACTGTCAACCTTTGCGCCACACTTCTTACACACACGTGTTTTGTCTTTCCCATCCCGACTCCAACCGACGCGCACCGCATCCTCACACTTCGGGCAAACCAGCATCACATTGGACACATGCAGCGGAGCCTCGAATTCAATTATCCCGGCAGACAAAGGGCGCTGCCCACCCGTTTGTTGCTGCTTCTGATGCTTCTTGCGCACATTGGCCGCCTCTACCACCACGCGCCGATTAGCAGGGATTACGCGCAGCACCTCCCCACGCCGGCCAGCGTCGTTGCCGGAGATGATCTCGACTGTGTCACCTTTATTTATCTTCACAACGTTCTCTCCGACATTATGCCTAGAGAACCTCCAGCGCAAGAGAAAGGATTTTCAAATAGCCACGCGCCCGTAGTTCACGCGCCACTGGGCCAAATATTCTGGTGCCCCTAGGATTACTGGTTTCCCCATCGAGCAGCACGGCAGCATTATCATCAAAGCGAATCTGCGATCCGTCCCGTCGCCGGAATTCCTTAGCGGTTCGCACCACCACAGCGCGCACGACCTCGCTCTTTTTCGTGCCGCTGTTCGGCGCAGCTGATTTAACGGTCGCTACCACGGTATCCCCCACACTCGCATACCTGCGGCGCGTTCCACCGAGCACCCGAATGACTAGCAACTCGCGCGCACCGGAGTTGTCGGCGACTTTAATCCGCGACTCTTGCTGTATCATGCCGCATCTTCCTCCAACTCGCTTTCCGGCGAACCTGACACTCTGACCAACACTTTTTCCAACATCCAGCGCTTTCGCTTACTCAACGGCCGCGATTCCACAATAACAACCTTGTCGCCGACCTTAGCGTCGTTCTGCTCATCATGCGCCAGATAGCAAGAAGCCACGCGCAACACCTTGCGGTAAAGTGGGTGGACTGTAGTTCGCTTAACTTCGACCGTCACAGTTTTGTCCATCTTGTTTCGAGCCACCACGCCTGTTAGCCGACGCCTGCGATTAGCCATTATTATCCCTCACTTGCCGGTTCGACCGCAACCACCAATTCGTTCTCTCGCTGCACCGTCAACATACGCGCCAGGTCACGCCGAGTCTTGCGAAATTGCGAGGTGTCGGTCGCCTGCCCAAATGCGGTCTGAAACCGAAGCTTGAACAACGCCTCGCGTGCATCATCAATGCGGCTCTGCAACTCGGCTGGTGAAAAGACCCTTACATCTGAAGCCCGCATTGCCTATCCTTCTGCCCTTCCACCATCATCGGCTGCACGCGCAACACGTACTTGCACTTTGATGGGCAATTTATGCCCTGCCAACCGCAACGCTTCTCGCGCCACGTCCACTGGTGCGCCGGCAAGCTCAAAGAGAATTCTACCCGGCCGCACCACCGCCACCCAGTGGTCCACAGATCCCTTGCCTTTGCCCATGCGCGTTTCAGCAGCGCGTATTGTCACAGGCTTATCAGGGAATACACGAATCCAAACCTTGCCTCGCCGTTTCAGTGCCCGTACAATCGCACGGCGGGCAGCCTCAATTTGCCTCTGGGTCACCCAACCCGGTTCCATTGCCTGCAGTCCATATTCCCCGAAATGTATTTCAGAACCACGAGTGTCCTTGCCGCGCATCCTACCACGCATTTGCTTACGATATTTGACCCGCTTGGGCATCAACATAAATTCAGTTTGCCTCTGTCAGCACTTAAGCACTCACGTACACATCGGCACTGTCCGATGTCTGGTCTGGGAGCACCTCTCCCCGATACACCCACACCTTCACCCCAATTTTCCCGTGGGAAGTGTTGGCCTCTGAGAGCGCGTAATCAATATCTGCCCGTAACGTCTGCAGCGGGACGCGGCCCTCCCGCATCCAATTGCGCCGCGACATCTCAATACCGCCCAGACGCCCAGATACCATGATTTTTATCCCCTGCGCACCCTGTCGCATCGCCTGACTAACCGCTCGCTTCATCGCCCGGGTATAACTAATGCGCCGTTCGAGCTGATTAGCCACGTTGTCAGCAACGAGTTTTGCTTCCAGGTCGGGATGTGTGATTTCCTCCACATCTATTTTCACGGCCGTACCACACAGTTTCTCCAGACTAGCACGAATCTCTTTCACCTCCACACCTTTGCGGCCAATCACAATACCAGGCTTTCCTGAAAAAATGGTGACATGCACCTGATTCGGGAAACGCTCAATCTCCACGCGGGAGATTGCCGCGCGCCGCCTGCCATCGGTGATCAGTTTGCGGATGGAAATATCCTGCTGCAGCTGTTCCCGGTATTGCTTGCCGGTAGCAAACCAGCGTCCCTCCCATTCCTTAACCACCTTGAGTCGGAAACCTATCGGGTGAACTTTTCGTCCCATTTGTTCAGTCCTTCCTCTATTCTAAGCCTCAACCTGTCCAAGCACGACCTTAATGTGCGCCGTACGCCGTTTTATCGGCTTGAAGCGTCCCCGCGCACCGAACCTACGCCAGCGCCTACTGGGACCTTCATCCACTAAAATGGAATAGATGAACAAGTCCTCTCCAGACCAGCCAAGGTTATCCTCCGCTCCGCCGACGGCGGATTCTACCAGCTTTAAGATGGCACCGGCGGCCGCATTCGGCATAAAGCGCAGGCGCGCGAGCGCATCAGAGACCAACTCTCCTCGCACAAGGTCGGCCACTAGACGTGCTTTCTGAGCAGAGCCTGGTATCCTTTTAGCGGTTGCGGCCGCGAATTGGTCGTCTTGCATGCCTGCCTCACTCATCCACAGAGCGCACCATCGATCGCAAATGCCCCTTAAATGTGCGCGTCAAAGCGAACTCTCCCAGTTTATGGCCCACCATGTTCTCGGTGATATAGATAGGCACATGTCTGCGTCCATCGTGGACGCCAATTGTGTGCCCGACCATCTGCGGGAAAATAGTACTCGCGCGACTCCACGTGCGCACCACAGTCTTTTCGGCGGATTCGTTCATAGCTTCAATGCGCTTTAACAGCTTTTCCTGAATATAAGGACCTTTTTTCAACGACCGTGACATCCCATTCTCCTTAGCTACGTCGCGTCTTTCCGCGCCGTTTCAGAATGAATTTGCGCGACACCTTGTTCCGCCGCGTACGCACACCACGCGCCGGTTTTCCCCATGGCGTCTTCGGGCCCGGCATGCCGATACCCTGACGTCCCTCGCCCCCGCCATGCGGATGGTCGCGCGGCGACATCGCAGAACCTCGTACTGTAGGTCTTATTCCCCGATGACGCTTACGACCGGCCTTACCCAAATTGATGTTCTGATGATCGACGTTTCCAACCTCGCCAATTGTGGCAACACAATTTTGCCGGATTAGCCGCACCTCTCCCGAGGGCAGCCGCACCTGCGCATACACACCTTCTTTGGCCACCAGCTGCGCTGACGAACCAGCCGATCGCACCATCTGCCCACCCTTGCCCGACTGCAACTCGATGTTGTGAATCAAAGTTCCGAGGGGCATTCGCGCAAGCGGCATGCAGTTGCCTGGTCTAATCTCCGCGCGATCAGCCGATTTCAACTCATCACCTATACGCAGTCCAGTAGGTGCCAAAATATAACGCTTTTCACCGTCAGTATAGTGCAACAGTGCGATACGAGCGCTTCGGTTAGGATCATACTCAACGCTCACCACCCGCGCAGGCACATCCAGCTTATCCCGCTTGAAATCAATTGCACGATAGCGCCGACGGTGACCACCACCCCGATGCCGAACCGTGATTCTGCCCTGCGAATTGCGGCCACCCTGTCGCTGCAGCGTACTAACCAAGCCCGGCTCAGGCCGCGACCGTGTAACCTCACTGAAAGCATGCCCGGTCATCCCACGCCGGCCTGGCGAGGTCGGCTTGAACTTCTTCACCGCCATTATTTAACGCCCTCGAACATCTCAATAGTCTCTCCAGCGGCCAGTTTCACAAGCGCCTTCTTATATTGAGAAGAACGCGTTGTCATCCGACGCTGCTTACGAGCTCGCTTCGCCGGCATAATTAGCGTGTTTACGCGAGCGACATTGACATCAAACAAGGTTTCGACCGCCTCTTTTATCTGCGTTTTGCTGGCATCGGCTGCAACCTCGAAAACATATTGTCCCAATTTTTCATTCTGGAAACTGGATTTCTCAGTTACCAGCGGCCGCCGCAACACTTCAAACACCGTCACTGCCATCCTACACCCTCCGTCCGAGGTGCGAGCGGATCACATCCAAAGAGGCCAACGGTAGCACCACGGCGTCATGACTCATCAAATCGCGAATGTTCAAGTAACTAGCTCGTAAAGTGTTGGCGGAAGGCAAATTACGTACAGATTTTTCCACTGCGTCGTTACTGTCCGGCAACACCAACAACGAACTAAGCGCCTGCGGAGCCAGAGTCGCCAGAATACTAGCCATCTTCTTGGTCTTCGGCTCATTCAAGTTCATTTCATCCACAATCACTATTTGCGCCCGGGCTGCCTTCTCTGAAAGCGCACAGCGCATCGCAGCCTGTCGCATCTGCCGTGGCATTCGCTTCCCGTGACCGCGCACCACGGGCCCATGCGCCTTACCGCCACCCACCCAGATGGGGGACCTCCGTGAGCCATGTCGGGCACGGCCGGTGCCTTTCTGCCGCCACGGCTTTGCGCCACCGCCGCGTTTCTCGGCACGCGTTTTCGTCTTATGTGATCCCCGGCGCGCGTTCGACATTTGGCGCACAAGGGCCTGATGCATCAACCCCGAGTTCACACTCACCTCGAATATCTCGGATGGAAGTTCGACTGTGTCGACCTTCTCACCATCCAGGTTGCGCACGTCAACTTTCACAGCTGATGGCCTCATTGCAAAAAAACCTGGTCACACTCGCAGACAAAATAGAACTTCTCATTGTTTTCGCACCTCACGAATAAGCACTATCCCACCCTTCGGACCCGGCACCGCGCCACGAACACCAATCAAATTGCGCTCCACATCCACAAGTGTCACTTCTAAGTTCTGCGCAGTAACTTGACCGCCGCCCATTCTGCCAGCCATACGCGTCCCCTTCAACACGCGCCCCGGCGTCGAGGTAGCCCCGATTGAGCCGGGCGAGCGTTGGCGGTCAGATTGGCCGTGGGTCTTGGGGCCTCCACTGAAGCCATGTCTTTTCATACCGCCCTGAAATCCCTTACCCTTACTTATCCCTACAACGTCAACGCGGTCGCCAGCCGCAAATACATCTGCAGTCAGCTTATGTCCCTCTTCATATTCCACTTCCCCTCGAACACGAAATTCCCGCAGGACCCGCAAACCCGGCAAATTGTTCCGACGAAGATGACCACGTCGTCCGCCACTTATCCGCCGCAAATTAGTCTCCTCAAACCCAAGTTGTACACCCCGGTACCCATCATTTTCGCGAGTCTTAACTTGAACGACATAGCACGGGCCGGATTCAATCAACGTAACCGGCACGGCCGCGCCATCCTCAGAAAAAATCTGTGTCATGCCCAATTTCCTTCCAATCAGACCCTTCATTCAAGCACCATGTTTTCCTATATCTTGATTTCAATATCAACACCGGCCGGAAGATTAAGCCGCATTAATGTGTCGATAGTATTGGAGTCAGGATCGAGCACATCTATCAGTCGCTTATGTGTGCGAATCTCAAAATGTTCTTGAGAATCCTTATCGATGAAAGGGCTGCGCTGCACTGTAAACCGTTCCAGCTTTGTCGGCAGCGGTATGGGGCCCACCACCTTAGCGCCGGTCCGTTCAGCCGTCGAGACAATACGCCGCGCAGATTGATCAAGCACCCGGTGGTCATACGCCCGCAGGCGGATACGAATTTTCTGGTTCGCCATAACTTACTCAGTAATTTCGGTGATGACGCCGGCACCGACTGTCAGACCACCCTCACGTATGGCGAACTTGGAACCCTTCTCCAGCGCAACCGGAGTTATCAGTTCCACATCCA
>CAUZCX010000085.1:0-6716 GCA_963578565.1 Anaerolineae bacterium | reverse complement strand
GACATCATGAATTGACCAGGTCGAAGAGAAAGTCAATAGTGCGCGCGGAGATCTGCTCATGAGTGAACTGCCCCAGCACGCGAGCACGCCCTTGCGAGCCGAGTGCAGCACGCTCATCCGGGTTGGCTGCCAGCTCTCGCAAAGCGACGCCTAGATGGTATGGGTCATCCTCTGGGACCACACGGCCAGCGCCTCCAATTACATTAGGGATTTCCGCCGAATCTGAACCGACCACCGCGAGACCACACGCCATGGCCTCTATGAGCACATGCCCGAACTGTTCCTTCCAGTGAGATGTCGTCAAAGATGGCAGCACAAGAACATCCATCGTCTTCATGAGTGCGGGAATATGAGCGTGGGGTACAGCTGGATGTAGATGCAACCTTTGACCTGCAGGGAGGGCAGCACCCCACGCGCGGAGCTCAGGCTCTAATGGACCATTGCCTACTAGCAATAATTCGAAATCTCTGTCCAACCCATCCAGAGCGTGCATAAGTACTCGCAACCCCTTTTCGGGTATTAAGCGTCCGGCATAACCAATTACGAACTCTCCCAAGCCAAGTGCTGTCCTTAGTTCACCGCCATCACCGGGCGCGAACAAGTTGGCATCCACACCAAGCTGCGGAAGCACCAACAGCGGGCCAGAGTACCCATTTTCGCGCAGAATAAACTCCGCGGAGTGATTGCCAGCAATTGCCCCATCACTGTGGCGGAGGTTAAACTGTTCGATTGCATGGAACGGCTGCCGTGACCGATATGAAAGATTCCACCAGGTAAAAAACACGGCTTTAGCACGCGGCGCAAAACGGCGTTTGTAGAGCAGGAATTGGGTATAGGCGAGCGCCCCTGCACCATTTTCCACCACGATAACATCCGGACGAAAGCGTCGCATGTGCAAATCCACTGAAAGATAAAAAAAACGCATTTCATTGCCAGGAAACGTGATGCGGGTCGGGAAAACTCGATGATGCGCCTGTGGGTCGATGTGCGGGTAGATTGTTTCCAACACCATGTCTCGCCACATGTGTGGCACCACCACACCCAACTCGATCCCATCGTGTCGCACCATTGCTGCCAGCTTTTTCTGATTCTCGTCCGCCAAATAGGTGTGTCCGGAGTAGAGCAATCTCATAGTCAACGAGGCTGAACCAACTCCGATTCATGACAAGCTTCCAAGAAACCCTGCCAAATGCCAACCACATTAGCGGAGCTCTGCAACGCAGTAGCCAGCACAAATGGCAGCCAGTCTGCCCGACCGCGGGGCGAATATCTTGAGAACATCCAGGCATGCCGGACAATTGGCACAACAAGTCCAATAGACACGAGCATGAAGATCGTTTGTTTGACTGCTCGCAAGGCCAGCGTGAACCTATAAACCCCCTCGCGCTGAAACCAAATCTGGGCGGTCCCATGGCCACGCCCAATACGCTGCCTGAAAAACTCGCCGACACGCGAAGGCATTACGTGACTAACAATAATGCTGCGGTCAAACACTCTATTGCAGCCGTGCGCCTCCAGGCGCTCCCCGAACCAGCCGTCCTCGCCGGCCACGAGCGGTGACGAAACACCCTCAGGAAACATCCCCACAGCAATAGCGGCCTTGCGCCGACATGAAAATCCCTCTGTCCAATTCATGTTCACGAGCGTATCTGGACCATAATAGAATTCATGCTGGGCTTGAATATGGCGCGGAAAAAGGGACTCGGTATTGGAAACCCTGCTCTCCACCAACACGTAGTCTGCCCCGCTAATGTAATGACTCTCCAGACGGCAAAGGAAATCGGCGGGCAAGTGGACATCCGCATTAAGAATTACCACAATCTCGCCGCCGGCCGCTAGAATGCCCTGGTTACGGGCAGCTGACCTCCCTCTTCCGCGCATCTGACGGAGGTAGTGCACGCGCTTGTCCGCGCTAGCTCGCACAATGTCCGGAGTGTGATCGCTCGAATCATCTACCACCAAAACATCGAAATCAGGATGGTCGAGAGCGCAAAGTACACGCAGAGTAGCGCCAATGTCCTTTTCTTCGTTGTGTGTGGGAACGATTACGGAGAAACGCACCTACAGGTCAGCTCTGAAAGTGTTCCGGATAAACATCGTGGAACGCTTTCACCAGGATCTTCTCTACCTCTGGACGACTGAAGGTTTCCTTCGCAGAACGTACGCAGTTCTCGCGCATGCTCGCCATCAATTTAGGGTCGCTCAGTATCTGCAGGATACGCTCCGACATGGCAGCATCATCATTCAGCGGAACCAAGAAACCTGTGTGTCCTTCCGTGAGTACGCTTTCAGGACCGCCGCACCGCGTGGATACTACCGGCGTGCCGCAGGCCATGGCTTCCAGAACTGAGATGCCGAGACCCTCCTGATTGGATGACAGCACGAAAAGTTCTGCGCCCTGATACCATTGCACTAGTTCCGATTCGGTTTGTCGTCCGACGAAACCCACCTCTGCCGCCACTCCGGCATCCGCGGCCATCGTACGCACATTCTCCCAGGGCTGGTCTCCTGTGAGTATCAACTTAAGATTGGGTCGCCTTTCGCGCACACGCGCGAATGCCTTGAATAACATACCTACGTTCTTCCGCGGGTCATTGATGCGCCCTGTGAATAATAGATAGGGGTCCGAATCTGGATGCATAATGTCGGGAGCGGAAGGCTGGAAAACATCAGTGTCCACCGGGTAAATGGCGACGCGTACCCTTTCATTCACAGAGGGAAAACTACTACGAATCCTGTCAGCGATATATCCACCATTCGCAAGCACCAGTGCTGCTCTTTCCAACACAAACTTCTCTTCCCACTGTAGTATTCGCGCGGACAGGCCACTACCCGTTTTCACCGCCCACCTATCACCCGCGAGCGCCCGGCCGGAGAGTTCATCCGTATACAGGGTGGAAATCCAAACAATGAATCGTACTCCCGAAAGTGCTGCCGGCAACCCGCAATGGGCCGCTCCAGATACAACCACGTGCAACACGCAATTGGTCTGCGCATTCCTTGCGGAAAACCACGGAAGTGCATACGTCGCCCAGATTGGCAGCGGCCAGTGTGGAAACGCAAGCCCCTGATATCCTTGAAACTCTGTCAGATATGGCCGAGGATGCTGCAGGAAGTAGCGCAACTTCGCGCCCAACCCACCGGTTGGAACCTGATCGGTGGCAGTATAAAGCAAGCTAGGTGAGTGCCCACACCGGCGCAGCAACTCAGCCGCAACCCGTACTTTCGCCATCACTCCCCCGTGCTCCATCGGTTCCAGAGTATGGATACAAGCGTGCGCCACAGTTAACTCGAACGGCCGCTCTGAAGCATCATTCTCGCCACGCCGGAGACGCGTAGACTTTCGCGTATAATTCCATTCGGAACCATATAGACGCTCATCTCCGTTGAGCCAAGATCAAGTCGTAATGTTCAATCACCTCTCGGTGATAATTCTGCCAAGTAAACTGCTGCACATAATCACACGCTGCCCGCCCCATCCTCTTCCGTTCTTCTGGATGTTCGTGAAAGAAACGAAGTTTTTCCGCGAGCGCATTGGCGTCGCGTATAGGAACAACAAATCCATCTTCCCCGTGCCGCACTTCTGCACCGACATTTTCAGTAATAATCACCGGTAGACCACATCCAGCAGCTTCGTACACTACCATTCCAAAACCATCCTGAAGAGAGGGTAGCACAAACACGGATGCCTGCTGATAGTAATACACTAGTTCGTGCTGCGGCACGAATCGCATGTGCCGAAACAACCCGCTATATTCACGTAACGCAGCTCGAGCATCCGGATACGCGTCTCCGACCAGCAGCAACTCACTGTTGGGAAGATTCATTTCAGCAAACGCTTCCATCAGGTAAGGAATGCCTTTTTGTAGACTTAAGCCACCCGCGTACATGATTCGAAACACATCATCTTTCTTCTCCCCAGGATAGAACCGAGTCGGGTCAAAACCCAAATGTACCCGCCGCAGTTTTTCCTCGGACACACCTTCTTGCACCATAGTTTCCCAGACAAATTTCGACGGCACGAAGATGAAATCGGCCAGATCGTATTCTGCAATATGCCGCTCAACCAGCAACCGAGAGAGTTTTGTAGTGCCCTTAGCGAACCGGGACTCACCGGTGAGTATGCGCTCCTGCGCCCTTGCATGCGCCGATGAGCGCGCCACCACAGTGACCGCTCCACGCGCTTTTGCCATCCTAATAGAACGCAACCCCTGATTATTGAAAACGTGAAAAATATCGGCGTCTCTTATGTGCATCGACGCCATACGGTCATAGAAACTATCGCCCAGCAAATAGGATGCCAGTCGCGGCGCCTCCCCCGGCAAAGTTCGGATTGCACTTGCCAAGCCGGCAGCGAGCGGCAGCTGGGTCACTTTTCGCATGTCAATACCGGTTTCATATCGACTGTAAATCGACGTAATGAAACGATGAAGATAGCCAGCTGCCTGCACTCCGCGCGCTAGATGATAAGCGTGGAATACTCCGGCAGAGGAGACTACGACCCTAGGCGTTCTCAAATCTCGATGGGCGCTGCTCAACTCGCGCACTGGAAAACCTGCTGCGGTCTATACAACCTAGAATTGATCTGCTGTTTTAGCTCGCAGCTGGACTGCACCACGTCCAGAAAAGCGTCGAAATTCGCCTCTCTAACATCGACGCAGCCGAGCACCCCATCCAGAACTACAAAGTCCGGCCGCAACTTCCTATCGAATTGCTCCCTGACCTGTATGACAAGGTCGGCATCTGGTCGTGGGCCAGGAATGCCATCGGGCACGCCAATCCACCAGGCTAGGCTGCCTTGTGGTGCAATCAGGTGCTCATCCAGAAATGTAACCTTGTCCAGCATTGCATACCACCAGTACTGCTTTGCCAGCACCCGTGCACCTGCGGGAATCCCTGCCAGTAGGTGATTGGCTTCCGCATAATAGGTCTCTTCTATCTTTGCCCCATTCCCACTCACCAGATACACATCACCTACGAGGTAAAGCAAACAGTGCAGCGCCAAGACAAGTGCAGCAACATTACGGTTTAGCCATTTCCACGGGGTGCCAGCATGAAGACGCGAAACAGCAGCAACCCCCATGACAGTGTAATACGGGATCCACAAGAGCGAGTATCCGAGCCATGAATGAGAACTGTTTGTCAGTGCAAAGGAAACACTTGATATCACCACCAGTGAAGCCAATACTCGCAATCCCTTGCCGCCGCTCACATAGGCAAAGACCAGTCCCGTCAGAAAAAACAATGCCTGCGGAATCGAAACGAACGGAGCCAACCACGCATAGCTCTCCCACCAGAATCGGAGGAAATTTCCGGCCCAATTCAGCCAATCTGTTCCACCCGCAGAAGAACTACCACGCATGAATTCGACCAGAAGGTCATCGTCCGAAAAAAGACCGCGGAGAAAAACTATTGTCTCGGTTCCATAACGGAAAAGCAATACGATTGCTCCAGCGGTCAACATCCCGAGAACGGTTGCGCCGAGTGGGGTCCAGAACTTATTCCGGAATCCATACGCCGTAATAATTATTAGAATGGGCAACACAAGGTGAACCGGAAGTGGGTGAATCTCCAACTGCAACACCAGTAAAGTTCCTAACAATAGGAATCGCCACCAACGCGGGTTTTTCAGCGCATGCTCCACCCATACCACAGAGACCGCCCCAACCGCCGCGGCAAGCATATCGGGGCGTGCTAGGTGACCTGAATACAGCGACAGCCATGCTGTTCCCACCAAGCCGGCCGACCACAGACCTACGTTTCTGTTCACATATAATTTCCCGATTAGAAAGGTCGCCAAGACCAAGACTAACAACCCAACTAGTGACACCATGCGAGCTGCGAACAATGTGGTCCCGAGGAGAGAAAACGCAATCCCCAGCAGCAGCCAGTACCCCCGTCCATGGAACAGAAAAAAGGACGCGTCTGCAGCGGGCCACCTCTTGCCAGCGACTGTGGCGTCAATAAACTTGAGCGCTGATCGCCCGTAAAAGGATTCATCGCAACTTGGAACGGGATAATCAAGCAAAGAAATGTAATGAAAGAGCAGCAGGCCGCCAAGCGCCACGAGTACACCGATTGTTGGAAGTGCTTTTCGAATGTTCACATTATTTGGATATCTGGTCCCACATGAACTTGAAATACTCGGCAGTGTTCCTCCACACGTTCATATTGCTGGCTGATATCTTGAGAGAATAGTCGTACATTAATGCACACTCAGACGCCTTAGGATTGAAGGGACGAACCTTTACCAATATTTCCGCATTGCTGACGAAACCGCTCGCCTTAATCAATTCTTCGCCGTAATGCTCAAACGCATCCTTCAGCAACGAGGCGCGATACGCTCGAAAAAAAATTGTGTAGTCACGCACTCCAGTAATCGGATACAGCAAGCGAAACATCCAGTTCGCGCCAACACTGAACAACCGCCTTTTCCACGGAAAATGGGCATATCCACCGCCCTCACAGTAACGTGATGCGCACACCACATCACAACCTTCATGAATTTTGCTGGCCATTGCGCTCACCACCGCGGGCTGGTTTGTACCATCAGCTTCCATTGTGACGATGACATCATCAGGCTCGGAATCCGCAAGTGCGGCCCGCAGGCCAGTGTCAAACGCCCGCGCTACCCCCAAGTTGGTTTCATGATTCAGTACCGTCAACGGCAACTCGCCCCTAAGCTCCTCCACTTTGACGACAGTGTCATCAGTACT
>CAUZCX010000084.1:0-6762 GCA_963578565.1 Anaerolineae bacterium | reverse complement strand
GGACGGCTCGCAGGTGTACCCCGACCGCCATGGCATCGCTCTTTATTACCTCATCAATACCGGTAGCATCATCTTCCGCCACGGGATGGATGACGCGCCTACATGCGCCTCACAACCGCACCTGTTTTACGAAAACGAGGACCTGTACCTGGGTGAACACCTGATACAAGGCGCGCTTGTGGATTCCCAACGCGACCTTGCCGAGCTGCGCGAAATCGCGCGGCTGACCACAGCCGAGAGCGAAGCATCCCCCACCCTGGCACTGCTGGATAACGGCCTGCTGCTGTACCTGGGCCTGCACAGCAGCGAGCAGCGTCGCTCTGACGAGATTCTGCGCAATTACCTGAGAGCGCTGCGCGAAATCGAAGTCACGGGTGCGGCTATCGCCGGCGTGATAGATCTCCCGCGCGCCGCCAACGTGATACGCCTGCTTTATCTGGCCGAACTGGAGAGCAACGATTTCGAAGCGGAGGATCTGCGCCAGCTTGGCGATTATGCGCAACTCACTGACCGCATGCTCTTTAGCGCACTCAAACCAGGCGAGCGCAGCGCCCTTTTCGTAAACGCCTCCCCCGAGAACATGGAACAATACATGCCCAGCGGGCATAAGATCATGTTCTTTTATGTGAACACGGGCAGCGCAAAACACCCCGGAATCCTAAGGGTGGAACTTCCGGAATGGATAGCTGCACAGCCGGAGCAACTGGCACTGGTACACTCCGGTGTGGTGGAGCAGGCCCGCTTCGGGGGCGGCTTCCCGTATGTGCTCATGCGCGCGCACGAATTGGCCGTGGTCACATGGGCGCAGCGAGGTCAGCTGCAGCAGATGGTGGCTGGCAGCATGCTGCGCAGCGGGCTCTCGCCTACCATCTCGCGTAAGGCGCAGGGAAAGCAATGGACGGACAGAGGCTGATTGTGACCAGATGACAGAGAAGTCACTGTGTCACCTTGGTCACCGCGACCGAAAAAATATGGAGGATTGCAACACATGAACAACTTAAGTGCATCCATCCCCATCGGACGATTATTGCGCAGCGCGACCGTCGGATTCACATTCGGCTGCTCGGTTCCAGAACCGGAGGTGCCGCTCTTTGGTGACTTTGTGAAGGCGCCGGCGCAGGTCAATCAGGCCGAAGTCATCGGCCTGATTGACGACATCGTTATCGAGGACGATCCTTTTGTGCGCCAGCTCGTCGCCGCGCCCGACCTACCGGAAGCCTACATTCAAGACCAGCGCCAGAACCGACAGGTACCCATCGAGGTCAGCGTGCTGACAATCGGATACCGCACCGATAGCACGATTGTCCATGCGCTGCCCCCGCAGCCTCCCATCACTCTGGACTATGTTCAACGCTGCCCGCCCGACGAAATTATCGCCTTTACTGACTCACACGACTATCTCACTCTGATTATGAACGCCCAGGACGCACCTGCAGACGAGCTGCTCACAGCCGCCCTGCAACGCGCTACGCGTGCGCGCCCGCCGGAGGAGCGCGGCTTCTTTCTTCTGCAGGCCGGCAAAGCACTGGCGCGTTTGCTCGCCAACGACCTTACCAGATTGGAGGCGCTATTGCGCCGCATACAGGTGACCGTATGAACGCCGAATCCGAACTCGACCGCATTTTCCCGCGTGATAGCACCGAGCTAAACGAGCAACGCCAGCGCCTTGGTGTAGTAGTGAGCGGCTCGCTCTCCAAAGGTCTGGCCGTAAAACTGGACGCCGGCGATCTCCCGGGCGGGCTGATTGAGCAGCTGGCCGTCGGGCGCTACGTGGTGGTGCAGGGGCTGACCGGACGGCGCTTTTTCTGCATCGTCACCGATATCGCCCTCGAGCACACCAACCCGGCGCTCGAGGCTAGTCCTCCCGCCGAAAGCGATATTTTCAGCGCCGAGATTTACCGCAGTAGTCTGGCCTACGGGCGCGCCAGCGTGACCCCCATGCTGGTGCTCGAGCGTGGTGCCGAGCAGCCGCGACCGGTGAAAACCATCCCGGCGCATTTCTCCGTCGTCGCACAGGCCAACGAGCAGGATGTGGCCAGCGTATTTGGCGCAGAGGACGAGCACCACTTCCACATCGGCAGCCCGCTGGAGATGGAGGGTGTGCAGGTCAACATCAATCTGGACCGCTTCATCGAGCGCTCCTCGGGCGTGTTCGGGAAGAGCGGGACCGGAAAATCCTTCATCACACGCACGCTGCTGGCGGGCATCGTCCGCTCTGGCAAGGCCTCCTGCCTTATTTTTGACATGCACAATGATTACGGCTGGGCGGTACGGGACGAGCGCGGACGCGAGTACAAGGGGCTGCAGCAGCTCTTTCACGCCGACCGTGTAAATGTCATCACGCTCGACCCGGAAACCTCGCAGGCACGCGGCGACCGCCACGACGGCGCGCTGCGTATCCCCTATGACGCCATTGAACCGGAGGACGTGGCTATGCTGGCGGGGGTGCTGGCGCTCAGCGAGGTGCAGGTGAACGCGCTCTATTTTCTCCGCCGACGACTGGGCCGGACATGGTTCCACAAACTGCTTTCAGATGAGGAAGCTGACCACGAGGAACTGGATGAATACGTCCGTGACGGGGAGCTTATCAAGGGCACGCTAGGAGCCATCCAACGCAAATTTGAACTCTTTAGGCGCATGGACTTTCTGCAACCCAAGGTCAGCGACGATGTAGTCGAGACCCTCTTTCACAAACTTAATGCCGGAACCAGCATCGTGCTGGAGTTCGGCACGTTTGGTGACAGCCTACCCGCTTATATGTTCGTGGCCAACTACCTCACTCGCCGGATTCACAGCCGTTACGTAGCGGCGAAAAACAAAGCGTTCGGGCGGAAGGGAGATGACCCAAAGCCGCTCATGATTGTGATTGAAGAGGCGCACAAATTTCTAGACCCCGAGATCGCGCAGCACACCATTTTCGGCGTAATCGCACGCGAGCTGCGCAAATACAATGTCACGCTCCTGATTGTTGACCAACGGCCGAGCGGCATCGACGACGAGGTGATGAGCCAGATTGGTACACGCGTGACCTGCCTACTAGATAACGAGGCCGACATTCGCGCTGTCTTCTCCGGCGTAAGCGGGGCAGGCGCGCTTCGCGAGGTGCTAGCTAGGCTGGACACGCAGCAGCAGGCGCTGATAATGGGGCACGCCGTGCCCATGCCGGTCGTCATCCGCGCGCGCGACTACGGTGAGGAATTGTACGCCGCGCTTGGACATGCGGAAGACGCTGACTCGGGTGACAAGGTGCAACAGGCGAAAGAGGGGCTGTTCGGGGACTAACAACCGGGGAACGGCGGGAGCACCGCCATGATAGTATCGGACGGAAGATAGTCATGGTCATGCACGCAATGCCTCGTCACCCGCCCCAACAAGGAGGCAGCCAGCATGTCACGAAAGCCACTCGCACGGCGAGGCCCTGTTCAACACACTGGAGTGCCAGAGCTGCCACTCCCCACCCCTATACACCGACCTACAACTCCATGATGTGGGCACCGGCGACCCCGCCAAGGAAAAGAACAGCCATGGACGCGGAACCAACTTTGACACACCCTCGCTGCGCGCCTTGTGGATGACCGCACCCTATTTCCACGACGGCAGCGCAAGTTCGCTGGCGGATGTTCTACAAGCCGGGGACGAGCACAACGTGGCGGCCAGGCTGAGCGCCGACGACATGGACGACCGACCTAGTGGCTTTTCTGCGGGCGCTGCCTTGAGCCGCGTCAGCGGTCAAACGCCTGCATAATCTCAGCCGCGATTTCGTAACGCCCAAAGGGCGGCACAAGATAGACACCGCGCACGCCCATGGTTTTGCGCAGCTCAGCCATCAGTTCCATCGCGATACGTACACCTTCCGCGGGGGCATCCGACGCCGAGGCCATTCTCTCCATCAAATCAACTGGGATTTCCATCCCCGGCACCTCGTTGTGTAGAAAGCGGGCATGCCGCTCGCTATAGAGCGGAAGCACCCCTACCATAACCGGCAGTATCTCTTCACCATCGGTAGAGTGAAATCTCTGCATGAAATCACGTACGCTCTGCGCAGAATAGACTGGTTGCGTCAGCGCGAAATCTGCTCCGCTGCGTATTTTTCGCCGCAATACGCGCAGCTCGCGCTCCAGGTCGCGCGCGCACATGTTCAAAGCGCAACCAACCACAAAATGGGTAGGCTCCCCGAGCAATTGCCCGGCGTGGTCGCGACCGGAGTTGAATCGACGCTTGATCAGTTCAATTAACGCGGAGGGCGCCAAATCGTAAGTATCCATCGCCTGGGGATAGTCGCCAATCGAGGTAGGATCTCCCATTATCACGAAAAGGTTGCGCACTCCGAGCGCGTGAGCAGCCAGCAGATCTCCCTGCACACGCAGCAGATTGCGACCGCGGGTGGGGAAGTGCAACACGGACTCCGCGCCCACATCGCGCTGCAGCAGATAAGCAACGGCCCAGGCGCTCATGCGCATGCGCGCCAGCGGCGCATCAGCCACGTTTATTACATCCGCTCCCGCCTCCGCCAACATACGTGCGCCGGCGAGCACTTTGTGCGGCATATATCCGCGCGGCGGGCTCATTTCTACGCTGACGATGAAGTCATCGCCCGCCAGTTTCTGCGCCAGCGCGGTGGGTTGCTCACGGACGGACGGTCTGATTTCGTCGGTCTGAGTGAACGTCTGCACACTGACGGGGACAGATCGGACATCACCCTCATCCAGCGCCGCGCGCATAGCGCGGATGTGATGCGCCGTGGTACCGCAACATCCACCAATCAGACGAGCGCCGGATTTCGCGAAAGCGCGTGCATAACCAGCGAAATACTCCGGGGTAGCCGCATACATAGTACGCCCGCCGCTCTGTTCTGGCCAGCCGGCGTTAGGCATCACCGAAAGCAGGCAGTCGGACGCGGGCACGCGAACCGCGCGGAGCAGCTGCAGCAGCTGCTCCGGACCGCTGGAGCAATTCAAGCCAATACCAGCCACTCCCAGTGCCACCAATTCGCGCGCCGCGTGTTCGGGGCTATCGCCCATCAGCGTATGGTCATCGCCAGCGAACGATAGCGAGGCAATCACAGGAACATCAACGGCCACATCGCGAGCCGCCGCGACGGCCACGGACAGCTCGCGCAAATCTCCGAAAGTCTCCAGCATAAGCAAGTCAACTTTCGCCGCCGCCAACGCCTGTATCTGTTCAGAAAAAGCGGCGCGCGCCTCATCCGGATGTAGGCGGCCGTATGGCATCATCCGAACCCCAAGCGGCCCCACTGAAGCCGCCAGCCACACCGGCCGGTCGGCCACGGCAATAACCTGCCGCGCCAGTTCCACAGCGGCGCGGTTAATCTCTTCCACACTCTTGGCTAGCCCATGTTTGCCCAGTTGATAGCGATTGGTCCCGAAAGTGTTAGCTTCTATCAGGTCTGCGCCGGCAGCGATATAATCGCGATGGACGTTCTGAACCAAATCAGGGTTGCTCAGATTCAGTGCGTCGAAACACTCGCCCACGGCGACGCCCCGCCGGTGCAGCTCCGTCCCCATGGCGCCATCAGCCAACAGCACGCTCCGCTCAAATTCCGCGATAATGTCAGTGGTCATAAGCAATCCTACCACTCCGACCCAGCGCCGGACGTGATGCCGCGCTCGATGTACTCCAAAGACTGATGCCGGAAATAAGTGTCATAAAGTTCCGCGTAATGGCCACCCGCCTCCATAAGCTGCTCGTGACTTCCCTGATCAACAATCTCGCCCTCACGCAACACTACGATGCGATCGGCCGAGCGCACGGTGGAAAGACGGTGCGCAATTAGGATGCTGGTCCGGTTGCTAAGTATTATATCCAGAGCCTCTTGAATCTGAGACTCGGTGAACGGGTCCACACTCGCGGTGGCCTCGTCCAGGAGGAACACAGCCGGTGCCTGCAGCATCACGCGTGTCAGGGCCACCAGCTGCCTCTGCCCTAGCGAAAGCCGCGCACCTCGTTCGCCCACGTCGGTGTGCAAACCATCCGACAAAGTCTGCAGCCACTCGCCATCTCCGATGCGGAGCGCAACCGCGAGAATTTCAGCCCCGGTCGCGTCTGGACAGGCATAACGGATATTGTCGGCCACCGTTCCGGAAAAAAGAAATGGTGACTGCGACACGATACCGAGCTGACGACGATAATGGCGCAGCTCAAAGCGACGCACGTCTCGACCATCTATGCGGATAACCCCGCCCTGATATTCATAAAACCGTGCCAGCAGCTTTACGAGTGACGATTTGCCTGCCCCGGTGTGACCCACCAGCGCCACACTCTCTCCGGGTTCGATCTGCAGCCAGAAATCGCGCAGCACGGGCTCATTTTCGCTGTAATAGAAATCCACGCCCTCGAAGGAGATGCCACCAGGGGTAACAGCGACAGTATCCTCAGCGATTTGCAGTACTGATGGTTCGGCATCAACAAGCGCAAAAACACGCTCGGTCGCCGCCAGCCCACCCTGAAACTGGCTCCAGAATGCTGCCATCTGCATTATCGGGAACCAGAAGCGTTCCGCCGTAGAGACAAAAAGGTACCATGCTCCAGCCGATATCACGTCGATGCCTACCGCACGGCCACCCACGTACAGAATCAACGCCACTCCGATGCCGGCTAGCCCGTGGAGCACCGGGAAAACGGTTGAGAGAACCAGTCCGCGCATGAAGTTGATGCGATACGATTCAACGTTCACCGCCGAGAACTCTTTGTAAATAGCCGCTTCCTGCCGGAAATTCTTCGCCACACTGATGCCGGTAACTG
>CAUZCX010000083.1:0-6815 GCA_963578565.1 Anaerolineae bacterium | reverse complement strand
AGCAGCTTGTCCTCCTCCGAGAGCTCATCCACACCTAGAATGGCAATAATATCCTGCAGGTCTCTGTAGCGCTGAAGCACGCGCTGCACCTCGCGCGCCACGCGGTAATGCTCTCGGCCCACGATATTGGGATCCAGAATACGACTGGTGGAGGCAAGCGGATCAACGGCCGGGTAGATGCCTTTTTCGGCAATTGGTCGCTCGAGCGCTATGGTAGCATCCAGATGAGCAAATGTCGCCACCGGAGCCGGGTCGGAATAATCATCCGCGGGAACGTAGACAGCCTGCATAGAGGTAATCGACCCGCGATGCGTAGAGGTGATGCGCTCCTGCAATTCGCCCATCTCGGTTCCCAGTGTAGGCTGATACCCCACCGCCGAGGGCATGCGCCCCAGCAGCGCGGACACTTCTGACCCACTCATCACAAAGCGGAATATATTGTCGATGAACAATAACACATCCCTGCCCTGATCACGGTAATATTCCGCCATAGTCAGGCCGGTCAGGGCCACGCGCAGGCGCACGCCAGGCGGCTCGTTCATTTGCCCGAATACCATCACTGTATCTTTCATTACTCCAGACTCAATCATCTCACGGTAGAGCTGAGTGCCTTCGCGCGTGCGCTCGCCAACGCCCGCGAAGACCGAATTTCCAGAATGCTCTTTCGCGATTGAGCGGATCAATTCCATAATGATGACGGTCTTGCCCACTCCTGCCCCGCCGAAGATGCCTGTCTTGCCGCCTTTGGTGAAGGGCGCAATCAAGTCAATGACTTTGATACCGGTCTCGAAGACCTCCACATCGGTTGACTGTTCCTCGAAAGACGGGGCAGACCGGTGAATAGGATAATACTCCGCCGCCTGAACCTCACCGCGCCCATCAATAGCTCGACCAAGCACATTGAAAAGGCGACCCAGTACGCCATCCCCGACCGGTACCCGAATTGGCGCGCCCGTTGCATGGGCAGCCAACCCTCGGCGCAGCCCTTCGGTAGCGTCCATAGCCACACATCGCACCAAGTTGTTGCCCAGATGCCTCTGCACTTCCAAAACCAGAGATTCAGACCCCTCGCGCGGGATTTCAACAGCCTCATAAATATCAGGCAGGTTGTCCGGAGAAAACTCACAATCAACCACCGCTCCCTGAATTTGCGCCACCGTGCCTATCATCGTAGTAATCAACCCTCCAATCGTAATTGAGTCTGTACCGCTCAGGCCACCTGCCGCAGCGCCTCCGCACCTCCGGCAATATCGAGCAGGTCGCTGGTAATGGCCAATTGCCGCGCCTTATTGTATGCTAGGCGCAGCGCACTGGATAGTTCATTTGCATTGTCGGTAGCGTTACGCATTGCCACCATACGTGCACTGTGCTCACTAGCTAGAGATTCCAGTACTGCCTGAAATACCTGAACCTGAGTGAAGCGCGGCAGAATCGCCCCTAGCAACTCCTCCGGTTCAGGTTCAAATGTGTAACCCACCGGCGCACCACCTGCGCCGGCTTTTTCAGAAGCACCGCCCTCATCTGGGGATAGTTCAGGTGCTAGCGGTAACAACCGCTCCACTCGGGTTACCTGCCGCAGTGTGTTGATGTAATCAGTATAAGCGACATAAACCTCGTCCACAACCCCATTCAGGAAATCATCCAACAGTACGCGCGCAATCGGCGTCACTTCCGTAAATGTCGGTGATCCCCGATAACTATAGAAGTCGCTGGCAATGTTCGCGCCACGTGCGTAAACTAGATCACGGCCTTTGTGCCCGACTGTCACCCAGCGGACTGGCTGCGTTTTCTGCTGCGCGAATGTGAGCGCGGAGCGCGCGATGTTCATATTGTATGCACCCGCGAGGCCCCGATCGCTGGAAATCAACGCGAGGCATATATTTTCTACAGAATCCCTAGGAACCAGGAGGGCATGCGTTGCGCCGCCTGAGTGCTCGCCGATACGCTGCATTACGGCCACGACCCGCCGGGCATAATCACGCGAGGCTTGCACAGCAGCCTGCGCACGGCGCACCTTGGATGCACTCACAGCCTCCAAGGCACGCGTCACCTGCGCAATATTTTTCACGCTGCGGATGCGCAGCCGCATTTCTCGTGCGCTGGCCACTGGTCAGTTCCAGGCTAGGTTGTATGTGTCCAGAGCGGTTTTTAGTTCCGCTTCGGTTTCAGTGGTGATACGACCCTGCTCAACAATATCCTGTCCGACATGGGGATAAGACGCCAACATCGAGCGCAGCACGCCAGTCTCCCATTCATGCATGCGTTCCAGCGGTACCTCATCCGCGTAGCCATTCACACCTGCATACATGATCATTACCTGGTCGGAGAGGGACACGGGCACGTACTGTGCCTGCTTCAGAATTTCCTGCAGCCGCTTACCCCGTTCCAATTGCAACTGCGTGGCCTTGTCCAAATCAGAGCCAAACTGGGAGAAGGCAGCCAGTTCGCGGAACGCGGCCATATCCAAGCGCAGCCGGCCCGCCACCTGGCGCATGGCTTTGGTCTGCGCTGCCCCACCAACGCGAGACACCGAAATACCCACATTGACCGCCGGTCGAATGCCCGCATAAAACAGGTCATTTTCAAGATAAATTTGGCCATCAGTAATAGAAATCACATTTGTTGGAATGTAGGCGGACACATCACCCAGCAGCGTTTCAATAATTGGCAGTGCAGTCAACGAGCCTCCCGACCGCGGCAAACGCCACAGCGTCAATCCATCAACATCATTCATAGCCGAAAGCGCATCTCGAGCATCTTGCTCTGCCAGAGGCCCGCCATACACCTTTCCGTCCACCCCCACATCTACCTCATCGCTGGCATCAGCGGCCACAATCACAAATTCGTCCGCTAGCTGCACGGCACGCTCAAGCAATCGAGAGTGCAGATAAAATACATCCCCGGGATAAGCCTCCCGTCCGGGAGGCCGCCGCAACAACAATGACACCTGCCGATAAGCCCAAGCATGCTTTGAAAGGTCATCATAGACAACCAGCGCGTCCTGACCGCTCTCCATGAAATACTCTCCCATCGCGCAGCCAGCATAAGGAGCGATGTATTGCAGTGCAGCGGGTTCATCAGCAGCGGCCACCAGAACGACGCTGTGATCCATCGCGCCGTACTCCTCGAGTGTAGCCACCACACGCGCCATGGCGGCTTTTTTCTGACCAATGGCAACGTAGATGCAGATACAATCCTTTCCCTTCTGATTGATAATGGTGTCAATGGCAATCGCGGTTTTGCCGGTTTGCCGGTCGCCGATAATTAGCTCACGTTGACCCCGTCCAATCGGTATCATCGAGTCTATGGATTTCAGCCCGGTCTCCAGAGGCCGGTCAACGTCTTTTCGGTGTACCACCCCAGGTGCAATACGTTCAATCGGACGGGTCTCGGTCCCGGCGATGGGTCCCTTCCCATCCAGTGGCTGTCCTAGCGCGTTGATCACCCTCCCAACAAGCGCCGGCCCCACGGGGACAGCGGCGATTAGGCCAGTTGAGCGCACCACTGAACCTTCGTCAATCTCCTCGTAATCACCCATTATAATTACGCCGACGGCATCCTTCTCAAGATTAAAAACTGTGCCCAGAGACCCGTTCGCAAATTGAACCAGCTCTGCGTTACGGACGTCAGAAAGGCCAGATACCCGCGCGATTCCGTCTCCGGCCTCGAGCACATAACCTACATCTTGCTGCACAAGTGTCGGAGTGAAAGCCGCAATCTGTTGCTGTAAGTCAGCGAAAACACTTGAAGTCTGAGTTCCCGTCATTGCTTCTCCCTCTGGAGTAAAAATAAACGATCGCCCAATGGGCGCACGACATGCGAGAAACGATGATACCTGATGATGTTTGAATTGTCCAGCACTTCACAAACAGAGACACGACTATGGCGCATGCTACACAAAAAAAACAGCGTGAGTGGACAAAACGATGCAGGATCATCTTAACGGTACAACGGTTTTTCAATCGAGATAAGCGCGGAGAGAATCTCCGTAATCAGAATGGCGCACTTTCGCCAATGCACGTTTGGCAGCCTGACGCATTCCCTCGCGCGAGAGGCCGTACCGACGGGCAAGATCACTGAGAGGGTGCGGACTGCCATCATGGAAACCGTAGCGCATGCGCAGCACCGAGGCCTCCCAAGGCGTGAGTTCATCCAGAAGAGCCTGGGCTACCTCTTCGGCAAGCATGCGTTGCTCGGCCTCGTCCTCCGGTCCCTGCACAGCTTCATCTGGAATCAGATCCTGAATTTCGGTGTCGGCCTTATTAGAGGGTCCGACCAGACTTTCCAGACGGACGACGGATACCATGGATTTGCTCACCGTCTCCACCTGGTCGGTTGTCCACTCCAGTTTCTCAGCGAGCTCATCGATGGTGGCTTCACGCCCATACTGCTGCGTGAGATCGTGTCCAGCGCGGCGTAGTTGCATCAGTTTATGTCCGAGGTTAACCGGCAGCCGAATCGTACGTCCGGTGTTAGCCACAGCCCTACCAATCGCTTGGCGAATCCACCACACCGCATAGGTGGAAAAACGCGTGCCAAGCGTGGAATCATACCTCTCACCGGCTTTTATCAGGCCAATCTGGCCCTCTTGCATCAGGTCTTCCCATAGCAGACCGGTGTCGAAATAGCGCCGCGCCACCTTCCCGACCAGACCCTGGTTGCGCAGTACCAATTGGTCGCGCGCTCCCCTTGCCAGTGCAATCTGACGCTCCAAATTGCGGCGTCGGTACCTATCAGTACAACCAGATTCCAGTCTCTCTTTGGCCTTCCTTCCAGCGCTGATAAGTCCGGATAGCTTAATCTCTTCCTCGTGACTGAGAAAGGCAACGTGGTCTGAATTATCCGAGAGTTGATATGCAATCTCACCGCTGCGGTTGTCCATTACTCAGCATCTCCGGTCACGCCCTGCACAAGAACTCTTTACCGCACAACAGAAACTTTAATAAAGAAGACGTCTATATTCCTTATTAAAGTGTAATCAATCCGATATGCTGTGTCAAGCATTATTTATTAAAACCACGATGCAGACGCGGTGACGCATCCGTTATCTACACGAAACGGGTGTGAACATTATGCGGATTATAGGAGATGGAATTGTACCTGCGAAGATTAGCCTGATTTGGCGCTGTTATCCAGTAAATTGCGCTTGGTGCCGCGTCCGAGCTCGATCGAGCGTTGGTAGGCGGCCCACACCGCCCGCGAGAGCGCCGTGCGGAATCTAGCTTTCTCGAGGTAATAGAGCGCCTCCGCAGAGGTACCTCCGGGCGAGGTAACCTGATCGCGCAGCCGGGCAAAGTGTTTGGGAGATTGCAGCACAAAGTCGGCCGAACCTTTTACCGTCTGGTGCACCAATTCTCCGCTACCTTACGGGAGAACCACAGATGGACGCCCGCGTCCACTAGCGCTTCCATGAATAGAAACACATAAGACGGACCGGTTCCGGAGAGCGCGGTGGCCATATCGAGGTAATCTTCGTCATCCACGAAGATCTCCATCCCTAGCGCCTGTAGCACGGTCTCTGCCTATTGATGTTGCCGCGCCGCCACCGCCTCAGATTCGGTCCACACGGTGATACCGGCCCCAATCTGCGCAGGAGTGTTCGGCATTGAACGTACTACGCTCTGGTGTTGAAGCCCCTCGGTAACGGAGTTGATTTTCGCGCCCGCGACGATAGATATGACAGGCGCGTCATCCGGTATAATGCTAGCCAACTCGGAAAACACCTGCGGCAGCACATGCGGCTTTACACTCAGCACCACAATGTTAGCACCCTCACAGGCGGCCACATTGTCCGTGGTGATATCGACATCATATTTTTCGTGCAACCAAGCGGTAACCTCCTCGTGAGGGTCGACTGCCACGATCTGGTCAGGTGTCAGCAGTTTGCGGGAGAGCCGCCCGGAAATCATCGCATCGCCCATAGCGCCAGCTCCGATAAAGACTATTCGCGTATCTTTCAGCATGATTTTCCTCTCATGAAATCATTTGGAGAGATATTGTAACGCATGCCTAATGCGTTCTTCTAATTCCTCTGGCGCATCCGCCGCCATGGCCTGCAACGCAGTTTGCGCCTCCACCACGCTGTATCCCAGCGTGGTGAGCGCGGCCGTCAGTTCAACGTCCCGCTCATTGGCCGCGACGGCCTCGGGCCAGGGACCGCCCGGCTCCAATTTGTCCTTGAGATAGAAGACGATTTTTCGGGCGGTCTTGATACCCACACCCGGAACCTGGCTCAATAGCTCCGCCCGCTCTTGGGTGACGGCCATACGCAACTTCTCCACCTGCAGTCCGGAAATAATCGCGAGCGCCAGTTTCGGCCCCACCCCGGGCGCTTTGAGCAACATATCGAACAGACTGAGTTGTTCCTGTTCCAAAAAGCCATACAAAGTGATTGCATCCTGACGCACCAGCATATGCGTCCACAATTGCATCCCTGTCCCCACCGTAATGTTTCCTTCCAGTACCGAATCTGGAACTGACACACGCAGCCCAACTCCACCAACTTCCAGCACCAGCGCCCCCTGTTCCAGCGACTGCACCGCGCCACTCACCGAGGCAATCATGATTGTGCCCCGGTTAGCTCAACAGTTCTTGCCGAGTGCACATGGCAAATGGCGACCGCCAGCGCGTCGGCCGCGTCGTCCGGGCGGGGAAGCGTTTCCAGATTGAGCAAAGTGCGCACCATGTGTTGTACCTGTAATTTTGGAGCCTTCCCATAACCAGTCACCGCCTGTTTCACTTGCTGAGGTGAGTACTCGGCTGCATCTAATCCACAATGCGCAACAGCTAACAGTGCCACCCCCCGGCCCTGACCT
>CAUZCX010000082.1:0-6948 GCA_963578565.1 Anaerolineae bacterium | reverse complement strand
GTTTTCCCAACTTACTTATGGTGGTAATAGTATGGATGTAGAGGTTCGGGCTACTGTTGATACTTATCAACAAGTCCGCGTGATGGAGTTATCCAACGGACGCTTCATATCACGCGGAGAAGATTCTAGCCGGGCGCGCGTGGTGGTTCTGGGATCGCAAACTGCAACCGACTTGTTTGCGGGTCTCAGTCCGATAGGTCGAAGAATTCGAATCGATGGTGTGTTCTTCCAAGTGATTGGAGTGTTGGAAAGTAAAGGGGGAGGCGGTTTTGGGAGCGAGGATGAGTTGGCCATTATACCTCTTGAGACTGGATACACTAGACTGTTTGGAAGTCGGGCAATCAGCCAGGGCGAACGCGTGCTGAGTCTCGTATCCATGTCGGCTGCTACTCCAGAGGACGTAGAATGGGTTATGGTGCAGATTGAACGCATTATGCGACAACGCCATGGCCTGAAGCTTAGCGATGAGTTGGACTTCACGGTATTTAGTCAGAACGCTTTTTTGGAAGCATTTGATGAAATTACCGCGACTCTGACGATATTTCTTGGCGCGATTGCTGGTATTTCTCTTCTTGTGGGTGGCATCGGCATTATGAACATCATGCTGGTTTCTGTGACAGAGCGAACGCGTGAAATTGGGTTGCGCAAGGCCATGGGAGCTCGGCGAAGCACTATACTGTTTCAATTTCTGATTGAGACGATAGTACTCAGTCTCATCGGTGGTGTGACTGGTATAGCTCTTGGATGGGGCATTGCCTACGGAGTTTCGGCCGCCGACTTGGTGCAGGCGGATGTGCGCGCCAATACCATCATGATGGCTTTTTTCTTTGCGGCTTTCGTGGGCATCTTTTTCGGGATTTATCCAGCCAGCCGGGCTGCGCGACTCAGCCCGATAGAAGCGCTCCGATACGAATAATGTGAGAGACCATCAGATAAGACTGACGGAGATTATAATTTCGTGCGCGCGGGTAATAAGTGTGAAGAGGAGCTTAGATAATGACTGCGGAATTGATTGATGGAGTTGCTATAGCCGAGCGGGTGCGCGGTGAGGTGGCAGCCGGTGTGGAAAAACTTGTTGCTAAATACGGCGTGACGCCTGGATTGGCTACAGTGCTTGTGGGTGATAATATCGCCTCTCAAACCTATGTGCGGGCAAAACGCAAGGCTTGCGCCGAGGTGGGCATTCAATCATTTGGGCACGAATTGCCTGCTACTAACACGCAGCAGGAAGTGGAGACACTGGTGGGGAAACTGAACGCGGATGTCCGTGTGCATGGAATATTGGTGCAGCTGCCGCTCCCCGATGGGTTGGACGAGGAGGCCGTGCTGGCGGCCGTCAGTATCGAGAAGGACGTCGACGGATTTCACCCCATAAACATTGGCAAATTGGGAATGAAGGGGCGTGATCCGCTCTTCGTGCCCTGCACTCCGGATGGGTGCATGCGCCTCCTGGAAGAATCAGGAGCACAGTTTTTGGGTGCGAACGCAGTGGTGCTTGGGCGCTCGAACATCGTCGGCCTACCGGCCGCAATGCTGCTTCTCAAACGCGATGCCACGCTGACGGTTTGCCACTCGCGCACAAAAGATCTGCCGGCTGTATGTCGATGCGCTGATATTCTCATCGCTGCAGTTGGCAGAGCAGAAATGGTGAAGGCCGACTGGGTTAAGCCTGGGGCTCATGTGATTGACGTGGGCATCAACAATAAATGGTTGGAGCATCCCGCTGACCGCGAGGTGACCTGTGCGGCTAGCGGCGAGACTTTCACGGCGCACCGGCAAGATGAATCGGAGAAGGGCGGTCGCAAACGTGTGGGATATCTGGATGAGAAAAGCAGCGCTTTTTACTTGCGGGAGTACCTTCCAGAGGGGCGCTCGGTGGAGGGATTGGTGAAGCTTTTCAGACAACACAGGTTGGTGGGGGATGTCGATTTCGAGGAGGTGAAGGAAGTCGCCAGCCACATCACTCCGGTGCCGGGCGGTGTCGGCCCGATGACAATAGCGCAATTGCTCAGCAACACTTTGCGAGGGGCGCAAGCGGCAGCTGGATAATGGGATCTAGTCCATAAGGGTTTTTTAGTTCACCACAATTAATCACTCACTTAACTGTGATGAAATACTGCAGAAAGTCAACGTTCTAAATACCCCACTTCTACATCATTCTACAGTTACACTCTTTGCGAGGTTGCGCGGCTGATCCACATCGCAGCCACGTAGCAGGGCAATGTGATATGCCATCAATTGCAGTGGGATGGTTGTCAGCACCGGGCTGAGCATCCAGGAGCAATCCGGCACCCATAATACGTGGTCAGCGAGCGCTTCGATGCGCTCGTCACCATCAGTGGCCACGGCCACAATTGGAGCACCGCGCGCCCGGGCCTGTTGTAGCTGGCTGATCATTTTGTCGTACCAGCGCGCTCGCGTGACAATTGCCACCACCGGCATATCACGGTCGATGAGGGCAATCGGGCCATGCTTCATCTCTCCGGCTGGGTATGCCTCTGCGTGGATGTACGAAATCTCTTTCAATTTTAGCGCGCCTTCATAAGCTATTGGCATCTGAATGCCGCGTCCGAGGTATAGACAATGTTGCATATTCAAAAGCGCGCGGGCCACTTTTTCCACGTCTGGCTCTCGGTCGAGTAGTGTGCCCACCTGTTGGGGTAGGCGCGCCAGCTCCTTCACCAGATGGCGTACGCGCTCGTCGTCCAGTTCGCCGCGCAGCTGGCCTAGCAATATTGCCAGTAGATAGAGGTCAACCAGCGGTGTGGTGAAGGCTTTTGTGGAGGCCACACCGATTTCCGGGCCGGCCTGCATGGAGATACAGCCTTCAGCCATACGCATGGCCTGCGACCCGATAACGTTAACGATGCTCCAGAGCGTTGCGCCACGCTCGCGTCCCTCGGCCATGGCTGCCAGTGTGTCGGCGGTTTCGCCGCTCTGGCTGATTGCCAACAGGATGGTGTTCTCGTCCACGATTGGATCTGCGTAACGGAATTCCGAGGCGATGCTCACTTCGACGGGCACGCGCGCTAGCGCCTCGATAAGCACCTTGCCTACCATGCCAGCGTAAGCTGCCGTGCCGCAGGCGGTGATGACAATACGATGGATGTTGCGTGCGGCGGTCTTGGTGAGATGCAAATCGGGCAGAAAAACCGCGCCAGTGCTGAAATCTACACGTCCGCCGATTGTGTCGGTGATGGCACGCACCTGCTCGTGAATCTCTTTCTGCATGAAGTGTCTGTATTCGCCCTTCTCAGCCGCCACCGGATCCCACGGGATAGTGTGCAGCTTGGTGGATACCTGCTCTCCGGCTAGGGTCTGGGCGCTGAAACCGGTCTCGGTCACCACCGCCATCCAGCCAGGTTCCATAAAGGCCATGTGGCGGGTGTGGTCGAGTATGGCAGGCATATCAGAGGCTGCGAACATCTCGCCCTTGCCTATGCCAATGGCGATGCCGCCAGCGTTACCAACGCGTGCTGCGATGATTTTGTCCGGCTCGTGTGTGGATATGAGTACCATGGCGCTGGCCCCGCGCAAGTCACCGATTGCGCGCCGGACTGCGTTCTCGAATGGGTGTCCGGCTGCCAGATAGTGTTCCACCAGATGGACGATCACTTCGCTGTCCGTATCCGATTGCAGTGTAACGCCCTCCGCGAGCAGATCTTCGCGCAGGCTCATGTAGTTCTCCACGATGCCGTTGTGCACGATGACTACTTCGCCGGTGGAGCCCATGTGAGGGTGGGCGTTACGCTCATTTGGTTCGCCATGTGTGGCCCAGCGTGTATGGCCTATACCAAGGTTGCCGCTGAGGGGCTGCTCGGAGACCAGCCTCTGTAGACGCGCAAGTTTGCCCACATCGCGTCGGATGTTGATTTTCCCATTTTCGATGGTGGCCATGCCGGCGGAATCGTAGCCACGGTATTCCAGCCGTTTCAGGCCGTTCAGGATGATAGGTGTCGCGTCGCGCGGGCCGATGTAAGCGACTATGCCGCACATAACGGAATCCCTCCGATAGATGGGCAGCGCCCGGTGTGCAGGCTCGTGCGCTCAACGGGGAGCTGCTGGTTTTTTTGCCAGCGCCGCCGCCTCTGTGTCGTCGGTTGCCCGGCGGTTTTGTGCGGCCGCTTTGCAGAATTGGAGGGGAGAGGGGGTGCGGGCACTGGCAGGCCCGGAGGGCATCCGCTGATCTCTCGATTTTCCGCCGCTGCCACCGCGGCGTTAGCCCTGTCACTTGGCAGGGTACCCTCGTCCTCGTCACCCGGTGATCAATCACCGGGCCTTGCGCTGCGCCTTTCCGAAATGTGAGCTAGTCTTCTCGTTGCGATTCACATCCCAATCTGTATAACCATTATAGCAGGATGTGTAATTCAGGTATTAATTATGTTACCCTTCTGGGGACGTTAAGTTGCAGCAATGAATTCCTGTGTGGCGCTCTCCAGTTCAGAATAAACCCCGCGGCGGTGTGGCGGCAGCAGCTGCGCTAGGGCGTACATGCATTCGCTGGTCATCTGCTCCAATTGCGGGGCGGTGGGGCGGGTGGCCATCCGCTTTAGGCGCAGCGGTTGCCCCACGCGCAGCACTGCGCCCGCCCGCCTTTTGCGCTCCGGGCTGAGTGTGGGGAAGCCCTCGGTACCTTCAATGGCTAGTGGCACGATGGGCACATCCGCGCGGTATGCCAGGTAGGCCACGCCCGGTTTGGCTCTTTGCAGGGCCGGGTGGCGGGTACCCTCCGGGGCGACAAGCAATATCTCGCCGGCGCGAAGCACCGCCAAAGCGCTGCCAATTGCGCGGCGGTCGAAGCCGCTGCGGTCGACTGGGATGACCTGCCATAAACGCGGGAAAATGCCCACGACAGGATAATCGTAAACCTCGCGTTTTGCCAGCGGCACCACGTTGCGCGGCATACATCCCATTACCACCAGCGAATCCAGGAACGCGATGTGGTTCATCATCAGAATAGCCGCGCCTGTGGCGGGAAGATTTTGCAGCCCGTGTACACCATCGATTTTGGCGAACCAGCGGAAGCCAATCTCGCACAGCAGCCAGCGCAACAGATTGCGTATTGGCTCCAACTGGGCGTGGTCGTAATCGCGCGTGGAGGGCCGGTTTGCTCCCGCTGGAGTGTGGATGCGGGCCATGGCGGTCAGTCGGGCTCCCGCTCCGGGTGGGGGTAATCACCGCGATGATGTGGTGGCAGCAGCGCGGCGATACGGCGCATAATCATGTTGGTGTGGCGGTCGAGTGCCTCGCGGCGGGTGACGCCGGCCAAATCCGGCAGCCGGTAGAGCTGGCCAATGGCCACTTCCACGTTCTGTTTGCGGCCTTTGCGCAGCGATGAGAAGATGTCCGCCGTTCCGGAGATAGCCACTGGTAGTAATGGGACATTCGTTTTCAGAGCGAGAAACGCTGCTCCGGGCTGCGGGTCGCGTAGCCCATCGGGGTGACGGGTACCCTCCGGTGCGATGAGAAGCGGTAAGCCGTTGCGCAAGATGCCCAGCGCAGTACGCAATGCGGCGCGGTCATCTCCATCCCTTAGTACCGGCCACGTTCCGTACCATCGCATCACACGACCCATTATAGGGCGAGAGGCCATGATTTCCTCTGCTCCCAGAGCCTCGGGTGGATAAGGCCAGAACGATAGTGGAATGGGGGGATCGTAATAAGAGAGGTGGTTAATAGTGAGCAGATATGCGCTGCGAGGAGGTATGTTTTCCCAGCCGTGAATGCGAATGCGAGTTAGTACGCGGTAGAGCAAGCGCAAAAGAGCCCGAATCGGAGGGCGATAAAGTCTCACACCCAGCGTATGGCGGGTGGTGATATGCATCGGGTCATGCACTGTGCTGCCGCACTATGTTCTCGATTTCGGCGAGTGCCCGCTCGGGTTCCATGCCGGTGGTGTCGAGTACATGCGCGTCCGGCGCGGCGCATAGCGGCGCGGTCGCCCTCGAGCTGTCAGTGCGGTCGCGGGAGCGCATGGCCGCCAGCACCGCTTCGTAGTCGCTGTGCTCACCCCGTGCAATAATCTCATCATGGCGACGGCGGGCGCGCGACTCCACGCCAGCATCGAGGTATATTTTCAGAGGCGCATCTGGTAGCACAACCGTGCCGATGTCCCGCCCGACCATGATAATGCGACCGGCGCGGGCGATTGCGCGCATGCGTTCTGTCAGCGTGCGCCGCACTTCCGGGAAGGCGGAGACGATGGGAACGGTCGCGTCGGTCTCGGTGTTACGCAGTTCCCAGGTGACATCGAGTTTATCCACCAATACGGTGTATTGACGGCCATCGTTCACACCGGGGGGGGTCACGTGGATGTCAAGTTCTAGTGCCAGCCCGGCCATGGTATCCGCGTCCGTTACTGGAAGCCCCCGGCGCAAAGCCGCAAGCGTCACCGCTCGGTACAGGCAGCCAGTGTCGAAATAAAGGTATCCTAATTTCTCTGCAAGTTTCTGCCCGAGGGTGCTTTTCCCCGATGATGCCGGGCCATCAATAGTTATTACGATGGGCGCAGAAGCCATCATCATCTATGACGGCTTACGTTGCCGGGTCGTTGGAATCTCAGACGTGCTATTTCCGCTGACGTTAATACGCGCCACTCGCCGGTTTGAAGCCGTCCGAGGTGAAGCGAGCTCAGGCGTACGCGAAGTATGCGCTTGACACGCAGATCTAGCGCCAGGGCAACACGCCGGATCTGGTGTTTGCGGCCTTCGCTCATGGTTATTCGTAGCCAGCTTCCGGAAGCCCCTTTTTTTATCAGATTTACTCTGGCACGCGCGGTCTTTTCGCCATCTTCCAGTATCAATCCTCGTCGCCATGTAGCGAGCTGTCTTTTGTCTGGATACCCATCCAGCAGCACGTGATATTCCTTCTCGTGCCCGTAGCGGGGGTGCGTCAGTCTGTTGGTCAGCGCGCCGTCATTGGTGAGCAGCATTAGGCCTTCACTGTCGG
>CAUZCX010000081.1:0-6964 GCA_963578565.1 Anaerolineae bacterium | reverse complement strand
TGACGAACTGCGCGGAGAAGAGAAAAACCAGAACCAGCAGGGTGATGAATAGCAGATGGCGCGTGCGCCAAAAGAAATCGGGCTGGTTGCGAATCAGGTAGAAAGCCATAGTGATGGCCACTAGCCCCACTGTCGTCACAGGCGGCAGGTATGTCTCCCATGGATTTTGCTCCGGCTGCAGCATGTCAAGCGCAGTCATCGCTTCCAGGTCATGATCGGTAAGGACGTTTCCACGTGGCACGATGGTCTGGCCTTGCGCAAATGCCTGTTCCACGGGTTGCACGGCTGCGATTGCAGCTTCCCGGGCTTGCTGCGTCGCACTTTCGTTGAACAACGAGTTCGGTACAATGAATTGACTGGCGAGTGCAGCCGCCAGATCGGCCTCCTCCACGCTGACGGTCACGCTAGGCATCATGGGGACACGCTTTCGAGTTTCTTCCAGCTGATGTTCGCGGACGGGCTCGCTCATTGCCACTTCAATCACCCGCGTGATTTCCTCCTGTACCGCTACCCAGCGCGAATCTTCCATTTGCAGCAACTGGATTTGCATCTCTCCGGAGAGAGATATACCATTGAGGTGGGTCAAATCCTGTTGTTTTTGAACATCACTGGCGCGCGTGTCGGCGCGCACCGAATTGACGAAACGGAGAGCGGCTCGCCCATCCGTCACTTGCTTTCGAGCAATTCGGGTGTCTGGCGGGTCGTAAATGGGCGATACGGATGCTTCCGCCGCCGCTTTGGCGCTCTCAGTCTGGATTACGCTGATGTATGTTTGCGAGCGCGGTGCGACGATATCGAAAGGTGCTAGATCGCCCACCTGCAGGTTAATATTTTCGTCCTGATTTTCGCCGAGGGGTACGATAAGCGTTCCGCATGCCAGCAACACAAAAACTATCCCAATTGCCCAAGGCCGCGCTGCGGTCAGCCAGTGACTTGGGGTGGTTGTGGTGGATATTGAGGAGGAGTTAGTGGAGTCGGTCATGGGTTCTGTCGGCTAGCTCAAGCATCAAGATTGAGCTGCCGTCCGGTCATCTCTTGGAGACCAGTCGAAAGCGCTACGCTCGACTAGCGGCACCGTTAACCGCGATTATATCATGTGCACGTCAACCCAACTGATGCTGCATAGGTGCGCCTCCCAGAACGTGAATGTGCAAATGCTGAACCTCCTGATGGCCGTCCGCACCGGTGTTCACAATCACGCGGTATCCGCTGTCAGAGATGTTCTCCAAGTGGGCGACATCCTTCACGGCCAGCAGCAATTTCCCAGCCAGGTCGGCGTCCTCCGTTGAAAGGGATTCTATAGAATCCACATGTTTGTTCGGCACAATCAACACGTGTGCAGGTGCCACCGGGTTGACATCTCGAAATGCACATACGTATTCGTTGCGCAGCAGCACCTCCCCCGGTATTTCCCTGTTGACTATTTTACAGAAAATACAGTCCATAATTAGTACCATACGGATTTCGTTGTGCAAAGGATTTTAGCATGTGCAGTCGAGAAAACAACTGCTATTGAATAAGTACCTGTGGTAAAATCCGCGAAATCACTCTGCTAAAGGAGCTCCGAGTGCACATTGCAGTTTGCATAAAACAGACACCTGACAGTGCGGCGAGCATGGCCGTTGTCGATGGCGAGGTCACTTGGGGTGATGCCTCCATGGTGGTCAATCCGTGGGACGAGTACGCGCTTGAGGAAGCCATACGCACTAGGGAACAACACGGTGGACATGTCACCGCACTGGTGCTGGGACCGGAAAGTGCGCGCGAGGTTCTCAAGACTGCTATAGCCATGGGGTGTGATTTAGGGGTGATGCTTTCGGATGAAGCCCTCGCTGGCTGCGATGCGCGTATGACTGCGCGCGTGTTGGCAACGGCCATCGAGAAACTGGGAGATGTTGAGATCGCCATTTTCGGAAAGCAGGCCATCGATGGAGATACTGGACTGGTACCAGTCTCAGTCGCGTGCACCCTAGGCTGGACCCCAATCAGTTACGTGGCAGAGATCAATGAAATGGATGTGCAAAACGCCCGTATCATGGTAGCGAGGTCGCTAGAGGAGGGACGTCAGAATTGCTCTGGCGCGCTTCCCGCTGTCATCAGCGTTGTGAAGGAAATTAACGAGCCGCGTTATCCCTCCTTCATCGGCATCCGCAAAGCCAGCAAAGCTGAGATTTTAGTGTGGGATTTGGCAGAATTGGGGCTGGACGCAGTTGAGATTAAGGTTGGTGAGTCTTCTGTCACGTGGGATGACATCCGGCCAATACCGGCGCGGGGCGGAGCCGTAGAGCTTATCCAAGGGGAAAGTATGGAAGCCATCGCGGTTATCCTGGCCGATAGATTGATGGCTGACAGGGTAATCTGATGGCAAGCAATGTGTGGGTCTACATTGACCATTTCCAGGGACAGGCGCTGCCGGCTGCTTGGGAGACCATGGGCGCAGCTGGCGAAGTCGCCGCGGAGTTGAACACTGGAGTGGCGGCACTGGTGTTCGGGCACGGAGTGGATGATCTGGCGCAACAGGCCGCTGACTATGGTGCTGAAAAGGTCTTTCTGTGCGACGATGTTACACTGGCTGATTTCAGGGTGCTGGCATATGGGGCGGCAGCCGCGAAGTTGGCAGTGGCTGAAACTCCGGAGGTGATACTGGCTCCCTCCACCACGCGTGGCCGGGACCTGACAGCGCTGCTAGGGTTTGAACTCGGTGTCGGGGTGGTTGCCGATGGTATTGCACTGAAGGTGGTAGACGGTGTAGTGTACGTAACCCGGCCGGTGTATGCCGGGAAGTTGCACGCCACGGTCTCAGCACCGGGAGCATGCCCACAGATTGTTACGCTGCGCCCCCGCGCATTTCCGCGACCGGAGCCTGCTATGGGTAAAGCAGAGGTACTGCAAGTAGAGGCTGCGCTATCAGAAGAAGATATTGGCTTGCAGGTTACTGATTACGCTGCCTCGGCGAGCGAGATCAGTTTGACGGATGCTAGGATCATTGTCTCCGGAGGTCGTGGCGTTGGCGGTCCGGATGGGTTTGAGCCTGTGCGCCAATTGGCGGTCACGCTCGGGGCGGCAATTGGCGCAAGTCGTGCCGCGGTGGATGCTGGCTGGATTCCTTATTCCCACCAAGTTGGGCAAACGGGAAAGACTGTCAGCCCCGATTTGTACATCGCCTGCGGAATCTCAGGGGCGATTCAACATCAGGCTGGAATGCGTACTGCCAAAGTTATAGTGGCAATCAACAAGGATTCGGAAGCACCAATTTTCAAGATGGCGAAATATGGAGTGGTCGCTGACCTGTTCGATGCAGTACCGGCGCTAACGGAGGAATTCAAGCGGAGGCTGGGAAAATAACCTTCCTGTTACCCGCAAGAAAAGAGTTGGTCGATATATGAATACGACCAACTCTTTTCTTTTTTCTTGATCCTCATTCAACGCAATAATTGATGTTACGCCCCGCTAGGCACCGGCACAGGGTCATTGCCCGCGGCGGCGTCGGTCTCCTCTTGCTGAGCAGCGTCTTCGCCGGCCTCGGCCTCTGCGGCGGGCGGTGCGGCGGGCGGTGGTGGTTTGGGAGGGGGGACAGGCTCGCCATTCCACAGTGCCTCGAACTGATCCATTTCGAGAGTTTCATTCTCCAGAAGGTAATCCGCCACCTCATCAAGCTTGGCGTGGTGTTTCTTCAGAACCTTGCTAGCCATTCGGTGTGCGGCAGTTATCAAATCGCGTACTTCCGCATCAATCTCTTCTGCTACCGCTTCGGAGAAATCCCGCTGCTCACCGATTTCACGGCCGAGGAAAATCAATTCTTCCTTCTTCCCGAATGCCATCGGGCCTAGTTTTTCGCTCATGCCCCAGCGGGTGACCATGCGCCGGGCGACGCTGGTGACCTGCTCTAGATCGTTAGACGCGCCTGTAGTGACTTCGCCCTTTGTGAAAACAAGTTCTTCTGATGCGCGCCCTCCGAGCATGGATGCCAGCCGTGCTTTGAGCTTGGACTTGGTTGCTAGGCGCTGGTCTTCGTCGTCAGTCAAATACCATGTCAGGCCGCCAGCTAAACCGCGAGGAATGATGGTGACTTTGCGGATTGGGTCCCCATCGGGTTGTGCACGTGCCACAATGGCGTGGCCGGCCTCATGGTAGGCCGTCACCTTTCGCTCGCGTTCGGTTATAATGCGGCTTTTTCGCTCTGGGCCGAGCACCACCCTCTCAATTGCCTCTTCCATGTCTCTCATACTTATCGACTGCTGGTTGTGCCGGGCGGCGAGAATCGCGGCTTCGTTCACTGTGTTTTCAATGTCTGCGCCCACGAATCCGGGAGTGGATTTCGCCAGTGTATCCAGCTGCACGTCGGGCGCCAGCGGTTTGCCACGGACGTGTACCCCGAAGATAGCTTCCCTTCCCTGAATATCCGGCCGGTCTAGCACCACACGGCGGTCAAAACGGCCAGGCCGCAGCAATGCCGGGTCGAGAATATCGGGACGGTTGGTGGCCGCAATGATAATCACGTTAGTGTCTGTGTCGAAGCCGTCCATTTCCACCAGAATCTGATTGAGGGTTTGCTCACGCTCATCGTGGCTGCCACCGAGACCTGCGCCACGCTGTCGACCCACAGCATCAATTTCATCCACGAACACTATGCACGGGCTGTGGCGCTTGGCCTGCTCAAATAGATCTCGGACTCGGCTGGCGCCCACGCCTACGAACATTTCAACGAACTCGGAACCGGAAATGGAGAAAAAGGGCACACCCGCTTCCCCCGAGACCGCCTTTGCCATCAGGGTCTTCCCAGTTCCCGGAGATCCGACCAGCATGACGCCCTTGGGTATGCGTGCCCCCAGCGTGATGAATTTCTCTGGCTCTTTCAGGAATTCCACTACCTCGTATAGCTCGGCTTTGGCTTCGTCGACACCGGCCACATCGTCGAATGTCACCGTGGGCTGGTCTCCTGTGAACATGCGCGCACGGCTTTTTCCGAATGAAAGCGCCTGATTGTTGGTGCCCTGCGCCTGACGAAGCATGAAGTAGATGAAGCCAATTACAAAGACCGCTGGGAGGATGTAGCTGAGAAGCGCCATGATGTTGCCCCAGTCACTTGGACGCTGCACCTCCCACTTCACCGCTGCGCGCGCTTGGTCGCTTACTCCCAGGGTAGCGAATTGCTCCGGTGCCGTGGATGCACTCTCTTTACGAGTGATCGCCAGTTCATACGGCGCGCCTGAGCGAAAATGTACGGTCAGGTCATCTTCCGCCACTACTATGTTCTCGACATTTCCACGCTCTATTTGCTCGGCTACCTCGCTGAGGCTTAGTTCGGTTTTCGGCGCGGATTGCGAGCGCACTGAATAAAGAATTGCGCCCAGTGCCACCAGAATGAGAACGTAAACAAACGAGTTTCGGATACGGGGGTTTTCCAACGTTAGTCTCCGTCGTCAGCCTTCATAATTGCAGCCATTATACCAAGTTTGAGCGCCGTTTCCGTAAGACATTCGTTAATTAACTGACAGCAAGAACGGTGCCATTCTCCAGAACACTCGTGTCCACAGCCCCAGCAACCCGAGCACAAGTAGTGCGGCGCTCGCGCCTAGCAGGTAGGTCACCCAGTCAGGCCCTGGTGTGGATGGGAATCTCTCTTCGGCTGCTCGCTCTACCCCAGCCGCGGCTATAATGTGTGCATCGAGCTCGTCCGAGTTCAGTGCGAGGTATGGTCGCGTTGCTTGATCTCCTTGGTCGCGGAAGGTTTTAAGCACGTGCCCTAGGTGTTCAGCCGACCGGTAGCGGGCGGCCGGCTCTTTGGCTAGCACTTTCGCGATAATCTCGGCCACAGTGTTAGGGATGGCCGGATTTTCAGCGCGGATGTCGGGCGGGTTGGCGTGCACGTGCAAATGGCATAGCAGACGCGAGTCGGGTGTGTCAAATGGCAACCGTCCGGTGAGCATTTCAAAGAGCATTACCCCGATGGAATAGACGTCAGAGGCGGGGGCGGCCTGTGAACCCTGCGCTTGCTCCGGGGAGAAATAATGTGGCGTGCCAAACAATGTGGTGCTGGTTTCAATTGGTTGTGTGGAGTTCAGCAGCTGGGAAATACCGAAATCGGCGACCTTCACCTGCCCGTTTGGTGTCACTAGGATATTCTGTGGCTTGATGTCGCAGTGTACTAAACCGTGCCGGTGGGCGTGTCCCACTCCAGCGCAAATCTGGGTGGCGTAACCCAGCGTGCGCTCGACGCTAAAGGGCGCATCTAGGCGAATGTGAAATTTCAGGTCCTCTCCGGATACGTGCTCCAAAACCATGTAATGACGCCGTCGGTCACTGCCGACATCGTGCACCGCGACCACGTTCGGGTGACTCAGATGGGCGACCGCGCGGGCCTCACGGAGAAACTGATCGACAAGGTTTGACTCTTCGGCGAGGTCGTTACGCAGCACCTTGATCGCTACTACACGGCGCAGGACTACGTCCTCTGCTTTATATACGTGCGCCATACCTCCCATCCCCTCTTGCTCGTGGAGTAAATAACGCTGGTTGAGTAGTTGGTAATCGTCTGCACCGGTCGATGGCGCGTGGTTTTGCACAGTCATAGCAATGCTATTGTACTGTATTGGGTAAGCTTGGCAAAGCTGTGGCGGGATAATGAGCGCCTGTGCTATAATCCGCGAAAGTAAGTACTGGAGGTCTGCAAGCATGAATTCAACCGTGAATCTCGCTCAGATAGTGATTTCGGTGGCGCTGATTATCGCCATTGTGCTGCAAAGCAAAGGTGCTGGGCTGGGTGGCCTTACGGGCGCCACTGAGGGTAGCGTTTTCCGAGCACGCCGGGGCGTGGAAAAAATACTATTCAATGTCACCATAGGTCTGGCTGTGGCGTTTTTTGTCACTGCAATTATCAACGTGATGGTGAACGGATGAGCAGTTCGCTTGTCTGCAGCCTGCCTGGGTAAGCACAATTGGTTCTGCGGAATTGGTAACAGAA